>NZ_MUGR01000014.1:0-289041 GCF_002217195.1 Flavobacterium aquidurense
ATCGTCCGGATTCGAACGTAATCTTTGATTTAATTTTTTTTAAATTAAACATAAAAAACCTCTAAATTACTTTGGAGGCTTTCGAGGCATCGTCCGGATTCGAACGTAAATCTTTATGTAATTTTTTTTTTAATTAAACATAAAAAACCTCTAAATTACTTTAGTGGTTTTTGAGTCATCGTCCGGATTCGAACGTAATCTTTATCTAATTTTTTCTAAAAATTAAACATAAAAAAAACCTTCAAATTGCTTTGAAGGTTTTTGAGGCATCGTCCGGATTCGAACCGGAGTAGGAGCTTTTGCAGAGCCCAGCCTAGCCGCTCGGCCACGACGCCGTAGTTGAACGGATGGCAAAAGTAACTAAAATCTTTAAATTTCAAAAGTTTAAAAGTAACTATTTTAAAAAAATAGCTTTTTAATTCAAAAAATTATCCTCTAATTTCAGTCATTTTGATAGTAACTGATTCAACATCACCACCAATAGGAGGATTTATTTTTGAAACCCAAACTGTTGTTTTTTCTGCAGTTTTTATTTCTGCAAGTACACGAATATTGATTCTTTTGGCTACATGCTCTAATAAATGCGAACGAATGGCCATTTCTTCTGTCACAATTTTGTTCAAATGTACATAATCAACAGTGTCGGCAAGATGATCTGTGTCGGCTGATTTCTGTAAATTAGTTTTAATTTTTAGATCAACAGTATAGTCAGATCCAATTTTTCCTTCTTCAATCATACATCCGTGGTATGAAAAAGTACGAATGTTTTTTAATTTTATAACTCCCATTTTCTTGTTGTTTCAAGTTTAAAGTTTCAGGTTTTCCGCCACTTAAATAACTTTAAACCTGAAACCTGAAACCTTTTTTTTATCTTTGCTAAAATTACTATAAAATAATGGCATCAGAAGAGAAATCACTCAATTTTATTGAACAAATCATAGAAGAAGATCTTAAATCAGGTCTTTCGCAAAGTAAACTTCATTTTCGTTTTCCACCAGAACCAAATGGTTATTTGCATATTGGTCATGCAAGTGCTATTGCATTAAATTTCGGTTTAGGAATTGATTATCAATCTCCTGTGAATTTACGTTTTGATGATACAAATCCGGAAAAAGAAGAGCAGGAATTCGTTGATGCTATTAAAAAAGATGTAGAATGGCTGGGATATACCTGGGCAGAAGAACGTTATGCATCAGATTATTTTCAACAATTATACGATTGGGCAGTTTTATTAATAAAAAAGGATAAAGCCTATGTTGATAGTCAGTCTTCTGAAGATATGGCGATTCAAAAAGGAACTCCGTCTACAATTGGAACCGATAGTCCGTACAGAAATCGTTCTGTCGAAGAAAATTTAGGTTTATTCGAAAGAATGAAAAACGGTGAATTTGAGGCTGGAACTCATATTCTTCGTGCTAAAATAGATATGAAATCGACTAATATGCTCATGCGGGATCCTATCATGTACAGGATTTTACATAAAGATCATCACAGAACCGGAGATGCCTGGAAAATTTATCCAATGTACGATTGGGCACACGGACAAAGTGATTACTTAGAGGAGATTTCACATTCATTTTGTACACTTGAATTTTTGCCTCACCGCGAGTTATACGATTGGTTTTTAGATCAAATTATAGATGATAATAAACTGCGTCCTAAGCAAAGAGAATTTGCAAGACGTAACTTATCACACACTGTTGTTAGTAAAAGAAAATTACAGCAACTAGTTAAGGAAAAGCATGTTAATGGTTGGGATGATCCAAGAATGTCAACTATTTCAGGTTTAAGAAGAAGAGGTTTTACAGCTGCTTCATTGCGTAATTTTGCCAATACAACCGGAATTGCAAAACGTGATAACTTGATTAGTATATCTGTTTTAGAGTTTTGTATTCGTGAAGATTTAAACAAAATTGCACCTCGTGTAATGGCTGTTTTAGATCCGGTAAAAGTAATTATTACAAATTATCCTGAAGGAAAAGAGGAGTGGTTAGAAGCTGAAAACAACCAGGAAGATGAAAATGCAGGTTTCAGAAAAGTGCCTTTTTCCCGTGAATTATATATTGAAAGAGAAGACTTTCTGGAAGAAGCTCCGGCTAAGTTTTTCCGTTTGACTTTAGGAAAAGAAGTACGTCTTAAAAATGCTTATATCATTAAAGGTGAGAGTGTTATAAAAGATGCTAGCGGCAATATTACAGAGATTCATGTCACTTATGATACCGATTCTTTGAGCGGAAGTGGGACAGAAGCAAGCCAAAGAAAAGTATCCGGAACATTGCATTGGGTTTCTATCTCTCATGCAGTTGAAGCAGAAGTTCGTATGTACGATCGTTTGTTTACAGATGAAGCTCCGGACAGTTACAAAGACAAAAATTTCTTAGATTTTGTAAATCCAAATTCTTTAGAAATTATCACAGGATTTGTTGAACCAAGTTTATCAACAGCTCAAAATGAAGATAAATTTCAGTTTCAACGTTTAGGTTATTTTACTGTTGATAAAGATTCAACTGCTTCAAAATTAGTATTTAACAAGACTGTTGGACTAAAAGATGCCTGGGAAGAAAAGGGTAAAAAAGAAGAAAACAGCATCAATAATTCTTTAAAAGATATCAACAAATATTTTAAAGTTGAGACCAAACCGGAACGTATTGCAATCGAAAGTGCAATAGGGGAGAGCATCAAAAATGTTTCAAGTTTTTCTTTATTGCAAAATTCATTAAAGAAGAATATCAACAATAACAAAGGATCATTGTTATTTGCTCAGTTTATTTTGAAATATTCAATTTTGAAATCGAAAGATTTTGAAGAGGAGGATATCAAAAAATTATATACAATGTCTCTAAGAAGTGAGTCAACTTATGTTCGATCTAAAGCTCTTTTGAATTTAAGAGATATTGAAGATGTAAGTTTCAAAAATCAATTTGAAGATGATATTTTGAAATTATATTCAAATCCTCCGAAAAATGCCTCAGAGCGAGAAAAGGAAATTCTTGCTGAAATGGTAAAAATATAATATCATTATAATCTATTGAAAAGCGCTTTTTATAAGCGCTTTTTTTATTATTTCTGTTTTCTATTTAAAAACAATAATTTATAGATTTTATAGATGGAAATTGACTTTCATAAATTGATTTTAAGACGTTTTTTAGTTTCTTTCACCTCGTAAGACCTCTTTGAAAAATTAATTAAAGAGAACGCTTTATTTTAATTTTAGGCATCGATTTACCTTGTTTTTTAGGTTATCAACATTCACTTGTTTATAACGTTGACTGAAGATGACCTTTTTATAAAATTTCAATATTTTTCATTTTAATTTCAATATTTTTAAAATAGTATAATTTTAAAATATCAATTTTAGTTATAGTATTATATTTTAAAAAGTTTTTATTTATTATTAATTTTATTTATCATTTTTGTTATTTTAATAAAATTATATGATTGAAATTGACTTTCATAAATTGTTTTTAAGCTCAATTTTCATTTCTTTCACCTCGTTAATCCTCTTTTTAAAAATCGTTAAACAAAACGCTTTATTTTGATTTTATACCTTATTTTACCTTGTTTTTAGGGTTGTTAACACATGATTGTTTATAACAGTGACTTGAGAGTAATTCCTTTAAAAATTTTGAATTTTGAATTTTATTAAAACAATTGTAAAAATTAGTGAACTTTTAAAGTATCAATTTTAATGATGTAGTTTTATATTATTAATAGTTTTATTTATTATGTGTTTTAACTATGGTTTTTGTTTTTTTAATAGATAATTATAGTAAAAAAAGGCCTTCATAAATTAATTTTAAGCGCATTTTTCATTTGTTTTATATCATTAATCAACTTTTAAATTATTGTTTGTTTTTGGGCTTTATTTAAGTTTTAGAGCTTATTTTTCTTAGTTTAACGCGTTGTTAACATACAATTGTTTATAAAGTTGTTATTTTTATCAAAAGGTCAAATCTAAAGTGTCAAATTTCAAAATGCACTGAAGAATCGAATCTGAGTTTTTCTAAAATTTTAAAATGAATAATTTTTAGTTTTAGAGTCAATTCAAAATCTGAATTCTAAAGATTGATTTTATGGTCAATTGTAATTGTGATTGTATTTTGATAATACTTATAGCGTAAAAGTATTTTTCAGAAAGTATTTCATAATTTAAAAATTTCATGAAATTAATTTTATGGGTTATTTGAAATTTTGTCTTTCGTTTTGACATTAAAAATTTTAATCCTTAAATTTTAATATTATGAAAATTATATTTTTTACGCTATCGATTTTATTTGCAAATATTGCAATTTCTCAAACACACCAAATTACAAAACACAATGGTGAACAACTAGATGTTAATTTTATTAAACTGGAAAATGATTTAGTTTATTATTCTTTGAACGGAAGTGCTGAAGAACATAAAATTACCAAGTATGCTGTTTCACAAATTACCAATAAACAATCCAGCAAAACTGAAAAAGTTTCAGATAAAATTATAGTAGATTCAAAATCAGATTATAAATCCGTAACTGTTTTATCTCAGGACAAGACAGTAGGGTTAAAACAAGTGGCTAATTTTACAGGAGTCTCGACAAAGACAAAAGGTGAACCGCCAATTGCAAATCAGAAGAATACTGCTATGAGAATCAAAACCCAATCTGCTTCAAACGGATATCCATTTGTTAGTATTGTTGAAAAAGGAGATGGTAAATATGAAGCAGTAGCTTACGTGTATTAAATTTAGTGTTAATTTTTATTAAATTACAATGATCCAATAATTTGTAATTCAAAAAATGACTACCTTTATTAATCATTTAAATTTTAATATTATGTCAAAAAACGTAAATACAGTTGCAGCAATTGTGGCTGGTGCTGCAGTAGGTGCAGCAATCGGAATTTTATTTGCTCCGGATAAAGGATCAAAGACTCGTGCTAAGCTTAAGGAAGGTTTAGATGATGCGAAACATAATTTGAAAGATTCACTTTCAGCAAGTTCAGAAGTGTTACGTGAAAAATTTGCACATGCAAAAGAAAACCTTGACGGGACGTATGGCGAGTTACTTTCGAATATGAGTTATAAAACAGAAGAAGTAATCAGTTTTTTAGAAACTAAATTAGCTGACTTAAAAGCGCAAAACGCTAAACTTCAAAAATAATAATCCAGGAAGCACAAAGCTCAATGTGATTTTAATGATTGATTAGGTTATTTTAATTTTAGAATAATCAAAACGCAATTATTAAATCATGAGTTTTGTGCTTCTTTTTTAAATTAAAATTACAATTATGGCTTTTGAAGAATTAAAAGAAAATACTGAAAAAATTCAGGATCAGGCTAAAGTTTATATAGACAGTCATCTGGCGTATTATAAACTTTGGGGTTTTAAAGTTGCCATGAAATCAACAACTTTAATTTTTAAGTTTACTTTGATTTTATTGTGTTTTAGTATGGTTATGATTTTTGGATCTTTTGCTGCAGCATATGCTTTTGGATCTTTGTTTGAAAGTAATGCACTTGGTTTTTTAGCGGTAGGAGGGATCTATTTTATCTTTACAATTTTACTTTTCTTCTTAAAAGATAAAGTTGTCGAAGGTCCAATCCTGGAGAAATTTTCAGAAATCTTTTTTAATGACTAATTATGGAAAATAAAAAATACTCATCATACGCAGCAATCGAAAGAGACTTAGAAATTTTGAAATTAGAGAAAGACATTAATTATCAGAAATTAGTTTTAAGTTTTCAGAGAACGAAAGAATCTATTACACCACAAAGTATTGTTGGAGGCGTTTTTTCTTCTTATAAAGAATATTTTACAAAATCATATCCACAAATTTTACAATCACTTTTACCATTTGTAATCAATTGGTTTATCAATAAAAAAAGAGGCAATTAAGCCTCTTTTTTGTTTTATGTAATTATTTAGTTTCTGGTAGAATGTCATCTTCATAACCTGATTGTGGTTCAATAGGTTTTGGTTTCTTCTCTATCTTCTTGTTGTTTTTCTTCATCATTTCACCAACCTGATTTGATGCTGAGAATGATGCAACCATATTATTTAGCATATCACTTCCGGCTTGCGGAGAGTTTGGTAACAAGATTAAGTTCGAATTTGCATCGGCACCAATTGCTTGTAATGTATCATAATGTTGAGTTACCACAATTAGGGCAGAAGCTTCCTGAGAATTAATACCAACGCTGTTTAAAACTTCAACACTTTCTACAAGACCTCTTGCAATTTCACGACGCTGATCTGCAATACCCTGACCTTGTAAACGTTTACTTTCGGCCTCAGCTTTTGCTTTTGCAACAATTCTGATTCTTGAACTTTCAGCTTCAAATTCAGCAGCTGTTTTTTCTCTGTCGGCAGCATTAATTCTGTTCATGGCATTCTTAACCTGAATGTCCGGATCAATATCGGTTACCAAAGTATTGATAATATCATATCCGTAAGTAGTCATGGCTTCATTTAATTCTCTTTTTACTGCAATGGCGATATCATCTTTTCTTTCAAAAACATCATCTAATTTTAGTTTAGGAACTTCGGCACGAACGACATCAAATACATAAGCTGTAATCTGATCGTGTGGATATTCCAGTTTGTAAAAAGCATCGTATACTTTTTCCTGAATCACTTTGAACTGAACCGAAACTTTCATTTTGATAAAAACGTTGTCTTTGGTTTTGGTTTCAATGATAACATCAAGCTGTTGAATTTTTAGATTTACACGTCCGGCCAATCTGTCAACTACCGGAATTTTTAGTTGTAATCCTGAATTTCTCACACTATGGAATTTTCCAAATCTTTCAATAACAACAGAACTTTGCTGTTTTACCGTAAAGAAGGAAGACATGAAAATAAAGAGAGCGAGGACTAAAAAGATAATAAGTACTGGATTCATAATGATATTGATTTAGTTTTTATGATCTGGTAAATTACGAATAATCTGCCAAATTCAATTTTTTTTAGCGTAAAAAAAACGCTAAGTACATTTTAACAATGTTCTTAGCGCTTAGATTATTTTACCATTAAGATATTAAGTTCATAAAGCCTGACTTAATTTTTCTTAATTTCTTAATGGTAAAAAAAAATTATAATGTTGATATCGCTTTCTGAATTCTCGCAATAGTTTCTTCTTTCCCAATGATTTCAACAATGTCAAATAGGTGAGGGCCTTTAAGAGCTCCAACCAAACTTAGACGGAAAGGCTGCATTACTTTACCCATTCCAATTTCGTTTTTAGTCAACCAGTCTTTTACGATTGCTTCAATATTTGCCGAATCAAAACCGTCAATATATTCAAGGGTCGAAATCAATTCCTGCATTAAAGCCGGTGTTGCTGAATTCCAGTTTTTGCTTGCTTTTTCATCATAAGATGTTGGGGCCTGGAAAAAGAAATCAGTCAAATCCCAAAATTCAGAAACAAAATGAGCTCTTTCTTTTACGAGTGAAACAATTTTCGTTGTCACTTCGAGCGGAGTCGAGAAGCCTTTTTCTACCAAAATAGGAGAGAAGCTTTTCGCTAAATCAGCATTATTTTGTTTGATTAAATATTGGTGATTGAACCATTTGTTTTTCTCCGGATCAAATTTAGCTCCGGATTTATGTACTCTGTTCAAGTCGAAAGACTCAATTAATTCTTCTAATGAAAATAATTCTTTATCCGTTCCGTCATTCCATCCTAATAAAGCAAGGAAGTTTATAACCGCTTCCGGGAAAAATCCTTTCTCTCTGTAACCAGATGAAATCCCTTCTTCGGTTTTCCATTCTAACGGAAACACAGGAAATCCTAATTTGTCGCCATCTCTTTTAGATAATTTTCCGTTTCCAACTGGTTTCAAGATCAATGGTAAATGTGCAAATTCCGGAGCATCCCAACCAAAAGCTCTGTATAATAAAACGTGAAGCGGCATAGATGGCAACCATTCTTCACCACGAATTACATGTGAAGTTTCCATCAAATGATCATCAACAATATTGGCTAAATGATACGTTGGCATCCCGTCACTTTTAAACAATACTTTATCATCAAGTAAACTCGTTTCAAATTTTACATCTCCACGAATGATATCTTTTAAGTGTAAAGTTTCATCAACCGGAGTTTTAAAACGGATTACATAATGTTCTCCATTTGCAATTCTTTTAGCCACTTCTTCAGCAGCAATTACCAAAGATGTATCCAGCTTTTCACGGATGGTATGATTGTATATAAATGTTTTTCCTTCAGCTTCTTGTTCTTTTCTCAAAGCATCAAGCGCTTCGGGAGTATCAAAAGCGTAATATGCCCAACCTGAATTGATCAACTGATCAGCATAAGTTTGGTATAAATCTTTACGATCACTTTGTCTGTACGGACCAAATTTTTCATTTTTACCAACAGTTTCGTCAGGAGCAATTCCTAACCATTCCAATGCTTCCATAATATAAGCTTCGGCACCAGGAACAAAACGGGTTTGATCTGTATCTTCAATTCTTAAATAAAAAACACCATTGTTTTTTTTGGCAAATAAATAATTAAATAGGGCAGTACGAACGCCGCCAATATGTAAAGGTCCTGTTGGACTTGGTGCAAAACGCACACGAACTTGCTTTGACATTTGTTTAAATTTTGATGCAAAGATACAACATTCGTCAAAAGTCAAAAGTCGAAAGTCTGAAAGCTTTTGCGTCAAGATGCTAACTTTTGACTTTCGACTTTTGACTTTCAAACTTATACTTATAATTAGTACTTTTATGGGTTATAAATAAAACAGATTCACTTTGAAAACAACATCTGCTATATACCAAAAGTTAGAAGCTTTTATAAAAAAATATTATACCAATGAATTGATAAAAGGAGCACTTCTTTTTATTGGTTTCGGATTGTTGTATTTTTTGTTTACACTTTTTATAGAGTATTTTCTCTGGCTAAAACCAATTGGAAGAACATTTTTATTTTGGATCTTTATTGCGGTAGAAGTTTTTCTATTGTTTCGTTTTATTTTGTTCCCAGTTTTTAAGCTGTTCAAACTTCAAAAAGGAATTGATTATAATCAGGCTTCAACGATTATTGGAAACCATTTTACAGAAGTAAGTGATAAACTGACGAACTTTTTACAATTGTCAGCTTCTGAAAATTCGTCTGAAAGTTCAGAGTTGATGTTGGCTTCGATAGAGCAAAAAGCAAATTCGTTGCAGCCAATACCGTTTGGTAATGCCATTAATTTTAAAACAAACAAAAAGTATTTACCATTGGCAGTCATTCCAATTTTGCTTTTTGCCGTATTTTATATTTCAGGAAATAGCAATGTAATTTCTCAAAGTTTAAATAGAGTAGTGCATTTTAATGCTACATTTTTGCCTCCGGCACCTTTCAAATTTGTGGTTCTAAATCAGAATTTGCAAACAGAACAAAATAAAGATTTTATTATCAAGATGGAATCTGTTGGAAAAGTAGTTCCGGAAAATGTAATGATTCATATTGGTAACGAAAGTTATTTTATGGAATCGTCTCAACCCGGAAAGTTTGAATTCAAGATTGAGAAACCGGTATCGAATGTTGAATTTTCTTTTGAAGGAAATTCAGTTTCATCTGAAGAATATGAGTTGAAAGTAATCACAGTTCCGTCAATTGCCAACTTCGAAATGGTATTGAATTTTCCATCTTATTTAAAAAAGAAATCAGAAACAATTCAGGGAACAGGTAATGCAATCGTACCCGAAGGAACTTTGGTAACCTGGAAAATGAATACACAATCGACTCAGGAAATTGTTTGGAAAGATGATAATGCGACTTTCAAGTTCAATAAAGACGAAAACGAGTTTGAATTGGCTAAAAATATTACTCAAAATACAGAATATCAAATTCTTACATCGAATAATAAAGTCAAAAACTACGAAAAACTGGATTATCAGCTATCGGTGATCAAAGATCAGCATCCAACGATCACAGTTAGTCTTGCACCGGACAGTTTAAAGCTGGATAAAAATTATGTTTTGGGCAGGTTAGGGGATGACTATGGTTTGTCTAAACTTCAGGTTGTGTATTACGAACGCAACAAACCGAACACTGCCAAGCGTGGAACAATACCGGTAAAGTCCGGAGTGTTTGATCAGTTTGTTTTTAACTTTCCAAGTAATCTTGCCGTGCAGGAAGGAGTATCTTACGAATACTATTTTGAGGTTTTTGATAACGATGCGCCACATGGTTTCAAGAGTACAAAGTCTTCTGTTTTTTCTGATCGTGTTTCGACTACAGACGAAGTTCATGATCTTGAATTGCAACAGCAAAACGAGAATATCAATAGTTTAGAAAAGTCTTTAAAGAATCAAACCAAGCAATTTTCTGAAATTGATAAGATTCAGAAAGCAGGAAAAGAGAAAGATAATTTAGAGTTTAAAGATCAGCAAAAAGTAAATGATTTTATCAAACGTCAGAAACAACAAGACGAATTGATGAAGCAATTTGCGGAAAAAATGAATAAAAATCTGGATAAATTTCAATCTGAAAAGAAAGATAAAACGGTAGATGATTTGCAAAAACGTTTGGATAATGCAGAGAAAGATTTAGAAAAAAATCAGAAGTTGATGGATGAATTGAAGAACTTGAATGACAAATTAAATAGCGAAGAGTTGTTTGATAAGATGGAAAAGTTCAAACAAATCAGCAAGAATCAATCTCGTAATCTGGAGCAATTGGTTGAACTGACCAAACGTTTTTATGTTTCGAAAAAAGCAGAACAGGTTGCAGATAAATTAAAGAAATTGGCTGATCAGCAAGAGCAACTTTCTAATAAGGAAAAAGAAAACACACAAGACAAACAAGAGGATATCAATAAAGCTTTTGATAAAATTCAGGAAGATTTAAAAGATTTGAAAGAAGAAAATAAGACATTAAAAGCGCCTTTAGACATTCCGTCTGATGCTTCAAAAGAGAAAGATTTAAAAGATGATTTGAAGAAAGCTTCGGAAGAGTTGAGTAAAAAGAATTCTTCTTCGGCCAAACCAAAACAAAAAAGTGCAGCCAAGAAAATGAAGAGTATGGCAGAGAAAATGGATGCCGGTATGGAAGGTGGAGAACAGGAACAACTAGAAGAAGATGTAGCAATGCTTCGTCAGGTTCTAGATAATCTTTTAGCGTATTCTTTATCTCAGGAAGATGTGATGAAACAATTTAGAACGATGAAACTGGGTTCTTCGGCTTTTACAAAAAACATTAAAATCCAGCAGAATTTAAAACAACAGTTCAAACATGTCGATGATAGTTTGTTTGCATTGTCGCTTCGTAACCCAAAAGTGGCTGAAGATGTGACGAAAGAAATTGGAAATGTACAGTACAATGTAGACAAGGCTATTGAAACTTTAAGCGATGTTCAGGTTCCTAAAGGAGTTTCGCATCAACAATATGCAGTTTCATCTGCCAATAAATTGGCTGATTTTTTAAGTGATTTATTAAATAATATGCAGATGTCAATGTCTAAACCGGGAGCGGGAAAACCAAAACCGGGTGACGGACAAGGAATGCAATTGCCGGATATTATTCAAAAACAAAAAGGTCTGGCAGATAAAATGAAAGCCGGAATGAAACCGGGAGATAAACCCGGCGACAAATCTGGAGATAAACCTGGCGAAGGAAAACAAGGACAAGGGAAAAGTGGTGAAGGTAAGGATGGACAGGGAAGTAAAAATGAAGGAAAAGGAAATGAGAATAAAGACGGAAATGATGGGGAGGGAGATGCTGAAGCTATCATGGAGATTTATAAAGAGCAGGTAAAACTTCGCGAAGCGTTACAAAAAGAGTTAGCAAAACAAGGATTAGATTCTCAGGGCAGATCTGTAATTGATCAGATGAAAGCTTCTGAAAAGCAACTTTTAAATAAAGGTTTTAAGAATGAAAACTTGCAGCGTATCCTGAATATTCAGCAAGAATTATTGAAATTAAACAATGCAGTACAGCAACAAGGACAAGATACAAAGCGCCAATCTGAAACCAATAAAGCGGAGTTTTCTAATAGAACAAATGCTTTGCCAAGTTCATTATTGGATTATTTAAACAGTGTAGAGATATTAAACAGACAATCACTACCTTTGCGCTCGAATTTTAATCAAAAGGTTCAAGAATATTTTAATACAAAATGATCAATTTTAATTACGAAACCGAATTTACTTTAGACAACGAAGAAGCCTTTGCCTATTGGTTAAGTGCTGTAATCGTTTCTGAAAGCAAGAACGAAGGAGAGATAAATTATATTTTTTGTGATGATGAATATCTTCATAAGATAAATGTAGAATATCTAAATCACGATACACTAACGGATATTATCAGTTTTGATTACACAGTTGGTAATGAACTAAACGGAGATATTTTTGTTTCTGTTGAAAGAGTAGCTGATAACGCTAAGGATTTTAATGTTTCTTTTGAAGAAGAATTAAAACGTGTTCTTGCTCACGGTATCTTACATTACTGTGGGTATAAAGACAAAAGTGATGCTGACGCAGAACTTATGCGCTCTAAAGAAGATGAGAAGATTGCAATGTTTCACGTGGAACAGTAGAGAAATTTGTTTGAGGTTTTTTTGATTTCAAGTTTCAGGTTAAGAAAGTGAATTAAGTGTTCCACGTGAAACATGAATGGTTATAATAATAGAAGTACCTAAACGTTCCACGTGAAACATATTTAGTTTTGATAACGAAAATTAGAATGTTTCACGTGGAACATTTGATTTGAAGTTTTGATTTGAAGTTTTGATTTGAAGTTTTGATTTGAAGTTTTGATTTGAAGTTTTGATTTGAAGTTTTGATTTGAAGTTTTGATTTGAAGTTTAAAAAGGGAATTAAAATGTTTCACGTGGAACTTTTCGTAAAGCGAACCTGAAACTTGAAACCTGAAACTTCTAATACGTTCCACGTGGAACAAAAGAATAAAGAAGTTAATTCTGAGAACCGACTTAAATGGTATCCCAGAGAATATAAAATAAAATGTTTTTAGAAGAATACGATGTTATTGTAGTTGGTGCAGGTCATGCCGGATCTGAAGCCGCGGCAGCGGCCGCAAATTTGGGATCCAAAACTTTGTTGGTTACAATGAGTTTGCAGAACATTGCACAAATGTCTTGCAATCCAGCGATGGGAGGAATTGCAAAAGGACAGATAGTGCGTGAAATTGATGCGCTTGGTGGATACTCAGGAATTGTTTCCGATCGCACGGCAATTCAATTTAAGATGTTGAATAAATCGAAAGGGCCTGCAATGTGGTCGCCAAGAGTTCAAAGTGATCGAATGCGTTTTGCTGAAGAGTGGAGAATGATGTTGGAGGGAACTCCAAATTTGGATTTCTACCAGGAGATGGTAAAAGGTTTGATTATTGAGGACGGAAAGATAAAAGGAATCAAAACTTCGTTAGGAGTGGAGATTCGATCAAAATCTGTTGTTTTGACAAATGGAACTTTCCTGAATGGTTTGATTCATATTGGAGAAAAACAATTTGGAGGAGGAAGGGCAGGTGAAAGTGCTGCAACCGGAATCACAGAAGATTTAGTAAAAGTTGGTTTTGAGTCAGGAAGAATGAAAACAGGAACGCCGCCACGTGTTGATGGACGTTCTTTGGATTATTCGAAAATGAACGAAGAAAAAGGAGATGCAAAGCCGGATAAATTTTCTTATTCGGATTTAACCGTTCCGCTAACGCATCAAAGATCTTGTCACATGACATACACGTCGCTGGATGTTCATGATATTTTGAGAGAAGGTTTTGATCGTTCGCCAATGTTTAACGGAAGAATCAAAAGTCTCGGCCCAAGATATTGTCCTTCGATAGAAGATAAGATAAATCGTTTTGCTGATAAAGAGCGTCACCAATTATTTGTGGAGCCGGAAGGTTGGAATACTTGTGAAGTTTATGTAAACGGATTTTCAACTTCGTTACCAGAAGATATTCAATTTAAAGCATTGCGTTCTGTTGTTGGATTTGAGAATGTGAAATTCTTCCGTCCGGGTTACGCAATCGAATATGATTACTTCCCGCCAACACAATTGAAACATACTTTGGAAACCAAGTTGGTTGAAGGTTTATATTTTGCCGGACAAATAAACGGAACAACAGGATATGAAGAAGCAGCTTCACAAGGTTTGATGGCTGGAATAAATGCGCATTTAAAAGTGCATGAGAAAGCGCCGTTGATTTTAAAACGTGACGAAGCTTATATTGGAGTTTTGATTGATGACTTGATTACGAAAGGAACAGAAGAACCATATCGTATGTTTACGTCAAGAGCAGAGTATAGAACATTGTTACGTCAAGATAATGCCGATTTCAGATTAACGCCAATGTCCCACGAAATTGGTTTGGCTTCGGAAGCTCGTTTACGCCGAATGGAAAAGAAATTGAACGAGTCTGAAAAGATGGTTGCTTTCTTTAGAGAGACAAGTGTTTCAGTTGCGGAAACAAATCCAATTTTGGAAGCGAAAGAAACGGCTCCGATTACGCAAGGTGATAAAATGTTTAAAGTATTCTCTCGTCCGCAAATCGATTTGGAGGATATGATGAAATTTGAAAAAGTAAAGGAATATATTGAAGCAAATGATGTTGATCAGGAAATTTTGGAGCAAGCCGAAATCCAGGTCAAATATTCTGGTTATATAGAAAAGGAAAGAAATAACGCTGATAAACTAACTCGTTTAGAAGAAGTGAAAATTCCGGAAAATTTCGATTACAATAAAATTAAATCAATGTCGATTGAAGCAAAACAAAAATTAAGCAAGATTCGTCCAATAACCATTTCTCAAGCTTCAAGAATCAGCGGAGTTTCTCCGAGTGATATTTCGGTGTTGTTGATTTATATGGGTCGATAAGAAATTTAGATTTTAGATTGTTTGTTGTAATATATTATGCATTTAGTTTGAATTGTTCCACGTGAAACTATTTTGAATTTATTTATTTTTATGTTTAAAAGAATCTAAAATCTAAACTAAGAAATTTAAAATTATTTTTGTTCCACGTGAAACTAATTGGTATAGTTTCTCATTTCGAGAACGAGAAATCTCCATAAGATCGACAAACATTGGTTCTTTGATTGTGGAGCTTCTTGCGAAGATTGCTTCGCCAGTTTGCTATCGCTCATGTCCTTGTTCCTCGGAATGACAAAAGTGATGAAATCTAAATTTTTGTTTTATGAAGATCGTTGAAAGAGAAGTTTTGTCATTAAAAGAAAAAGAAGTTTTACGTGAACTTTGGAATAACGAGTATCCGGCAAAATTAAATTTGAAAACTATTGAAGGTTTTGAATTGTATTTAGCTGGACTTTCAAAAACCAAACATTATTTGTTGTTTGATGAATCAGATAAAATTAATGGTTGGGCTTTTACTTTTTTAAGAGATCAGGAAGAATGGTTTGCTATAATTTTGGATTCTCAAATACAAGGAAAAGGAAATGGATCTTTTTTGATGAATGAAATAAAAAAGAATAATACTAGTTTGAACGGTTGGGTTATTGATCATGAAAATGAAGTAAAACAAAATGCAACATTGTACAGATCGCCAATGGCGTTTTATATCAAGAACGGATTTGCAATTTGTAAAGAGATCAGAATTGAAAACGAAAAAATGTCAGGCGTTAAAATAAACTGGAAACGCTGAAGAAAAAATAATAAAAACTGACCCTAAAAGCTGAATTTTAGCTTTTAGGGTTTACTATGAAATTAAACCAAAAAATACCCTATAATTTAAAAATGGACGTTTTAAACAAAAAACATTTTCTTACTGTAAAAGACCATTCTGTATCTAAAGAAATTTTCGAATTGTATCATGACGAAACTTTAGACATGTTGATTACATCTCCGCAACCAGATTTGGAAAATCTGGGAAGATATTACGAAAGCGAAGATTACATTTCTCATACAGACAACAAACGATCGTTGTTTGAAAAAGCATATCACTTTGTGAAAAATATTGCTTTAAAGAATAAACTGAATTTGATCAATGCGGAACAATTGCACAAAGGAAGAATTTTAGACATCGGTGCAGGAACCGGAGATTTTTTATTGACAGCCAAAAATGATGGTTGGGAAACTGTTGGAGTAGAGCCCAGCGAAAGAGCAAAAAATATTGCAATTCAAAAAGGGATTTCTTTTGTGAACGAAATTGGCGATCTTCAAAATAATTCTTTCGACGTGATTACGATGTGGCACGTTTTAGAACACGTGCCAAATTTAGAATTGCAAATCCGGGAATTAAAGCGTTTGTTAAAACCAACTGGAACATTAATTGTTGCGGTTCCAAATTTTAAATCGTACGACGCAAAACATTACAAAGAATTTTGGGCAGCTTTTGATGTGCCAATTCATTTTTGGCATTTCTCCAAAAAAGCCATTCAGTCGCTTTTTGAAAAAGTAGATATGAAGTTAGAAAAAGTGCTTCCAATGAAATTTGATTCTTTTTATGTGAGTTTATTATCCGAAAAATACAAAACGGGAAAAATGAATTACATCAGTGCTTTTTTTGTTGGTTTAAAGTCAAACTTGAAAGCGGGGAGTACAAAAGAGTATTCATCGCACATTTATGTCTTAAAAAACAACTAAAACGCAATTTAAGCGCGTTTCTGGCGTTTTCTTAGTCTAAGTGAGGAGTAATTATGTCTTTTTTGAGATAATGTTTCTACTAAAAGCTATGAAAGCCACTTTTGATAGGGTAGAATTATTGACATTTTTCTTTCCATAAATAAAAACAATATCATAAAATTCTAGCATTTTTTAAACTTTATGTTGATGCTATTTATTTTTTTATATTTTTGTCTTCAATACATTAAAAAATTAGAAATTCAAAAAATGAAAAAAGCATTAGTAATTATCGCACTTTCAATTTTCGCCGTTTCATGTACTAAAACTGCAGAAGTTAAGGAAGTAAAAACAGCTTACGTAGATACTTCAATTTTAATGAAAGAGTACACTGAAGCAAAAGACCTTGAAGCAAAATACAAAGGGCAAGCTGAAGAAAAAGGAAGACAACTACAAGCCGAGATTACACGTTTTAAACAAGACGCTGCTAATTTTCAAAGTCAGGCACAAGCAAACGGCCAGGCCTGGGCTCAACAAAGAGGAGCTGAGTTACAAAAAAGAGAGCAACAATTGGGTTATGCTCAACAAGCTTTGTCTCAGCAATTGCAACAAGAAAGCGGTGTTGAAATGGATTCTCTGGTAAGCGGGGTTAAAAAATTCATCAAAGATTACGGTAAGAAAAACGGTTATTCTTATATCTATGGTACTGGTGATGCTGCCTCAATTTTATACGCTGAAGAGAAATATGATATTACAAAAGATATCATTAAAGCTTTGAACGACAAGTATAAAGCAGCTCCAAAAACAGAAGAAAAAGCTCCGGTAAAAGAAGAAGCTGCAAAAAAATAATACCAAACTAACTAACTAAATTTAAAAACCTAAATCTGTCAAGATTTAGGTTTTTTCTTTTATAAAAATGCGATACTTTTAGTTTTCAATATACGCCCAATGCAAAACGTTACAGAAGCAGCTGCTTACACCTTACAATTCATCAATCAAACGCAAAAATCGATCTTCCTGACTGGTAAAGCAGGAACAGGAAAGACTACGCTTTTACGCGAAATCATTGCTACAACGCATAAAAACACTGTGGTTGTTGCACCAACCGGAATCGCAGCGCTAAATGCTGGCGGAGTTACGATTCATTCGATGTTTCAATTGCCATTTTCTGCCTTTATTCCAACGTATGACGAAGCTTCGCAGTTTACTGAAACGGTGAAATTTGAGAATAAGGAAACCTTGCGCCGACACTTCAAAATGAACAATGTCAAGCGTAACGTGATAAAAAACATGGAACTTTTGATTATTGATGAAGTCAGTATGCTGCGTGCTGATTTACTGGATGCTATCGATTTTATGATGCAGACTGTTCGTAAAATTTCACGTCCATTTGGTGGAGTTCAGGTGCTTTTTATTGGAGATTTATTACAGCTTCCGCCGGTAATTAGGGATGAAGAATGGCGAACTTTACGCAATTATTACAAAGGAAAATTCTTTTTTCATTCGCATGTAATTCAGCAATATCCGCCGCTATATATCGAATTATCAAAGATTTATCGTCAGAGCGATGATACCTTTATTTCGGTTTTAAACAATCTTCGAAACAATCAGATTACGGCTCAGGATATTCAGGTTCTAAACGAATATGTAAAACCTGATTTCGACTTAAAAAATAATCCGGGATACATAACTCTTACAACGCATAATGCTAAGGCTGATTCTATTAACGAGCAGGCAATTGGTGATTTAGCCGGAAATGAGTTTGCTTATCAGCCGTTTATAGTTGGGGATTTTCCGGAGAAAATTTTCCCGGTAGAAGAAAATCTGAAACTTAAAATTGGCGCTCAGGTGATGTTTGTAAAAAATGATTTGTCTTTTGATAAACGTTATTTTAATGGAAAAATGGGCGTTGTAAAATCACTTTCACCAGAAGAAATTTTTATACACTTTCCGGAAGAAAATAAAACCATTGAAGTGGAGAAATACGAATGGAAAAACATCCGGTACAAAGTAAACGATCTCACCAAAGAAGTCGAAGAAGAAGTTTTAGGCACATTTGCGCATTATCCGCTTAAATTAGCGTGGGCCATTACAGTGCATAAAAGCCAGGGTTTAACTTTTGAGAAAGCTGCGCTCGATGTATCGCAGGTTTTTTTGCCCGGACAAGCATATGTTGCTTTATCGCGTTTAACGTCCTTAAACGGGCTTATTTTACTGTCTCCGCTGCAGATGAATGGTATTTCGAACGATCAGGATGTGATGGATTATGCTTTAAACAAAGCAACCGAAGAAGTTTTGAAACATTCTTTGCATTTCGAAACGAAGAATTTTATTCATAACTATTTGATTAGTAGTTTCAATTGGGCCGATTTGGCTCAGGAATGGCGTAATCATCGTTTTAGTTATAATGAAAATGCGGTTGCATCAGAAAAATCGAAACATTCTGTCTGGGCGCACAAACGTTTAGAAATTATAGATTCGCTTGTTGATCCGTCTCAGAAATTTGTTCATCAGCTCAATAAAATATTCAATAAAGAAACCGTTGATTTATTTTTTGTGCAGGAAAGGGTAGTGGCGGCGTACGATTATTTTTTTAAACCGATGGACAAACTGGTTACGGATCTTTTGAATAAAATGGCCGAAATTCAGAAATTCAAAAAAGTAAAAGAATTTTATGAAGAGCTCGCCTTTTTAGATGATCTGCAGACAAAAGCTGTTTTGCGTTTAATGAAGGCCAAATTGCTCATAGAAATTGTCGTTGCAAGTGAAACCATCTGTAAAGAAAAACTAACGTCTACAGCGATTAAAAACTACAAATTAGACAAGGTTGCAAAGATTCGCGAGGATTTTAATATGACCAATACTGATATTTTTAAATCGGAAGAACCTGTCGTGCGTTATACTGCACGCAAACTGGATAAAACCACTCCAAAAGCTGAGAAGAAAACAACTATAGAAGAAACGCATGATTTATGGCTGGAGAAAAATTCGATTCAGGATATTGCCCGAATTAGAAAGTTAACCGTACAGACTATCGAAATGCATTTGGTGAAACTTATTCAGGCTAAAAAAGTCGAGATTTCAGATGTATTGCCTTATGATAAAATCCTGGCACTTCGGGACGCTTTTCAGTTTTATCAGGAAGAATCCTTGAATGGTTTAAAAGAAAAACATGGAGACGAATTTACATGGGATGAACTTAAAATGTTCAAAGCCAGCATCAATTGATTCCGGAATTTTGTAACTTAGAGTATTCAATTTGTATTATTTCTTAAAAACATTATGTAAAATAGATAGCATATGAAAAAGCTAATGTACCTGATATTCATTGTTTTATTTGTTCATAACGCCTCAGGGCAGGACCTAAAGCCCGAATATCAAAAGTTCGTTAAAAGTTTTATTGATAATGTAAAAAACGACAGAAAAGAGGCTGTAGCCGAGGCAATTAAATATCCCTTAAAAAGAGAAAATCCAATTCCGTCTATTAAGAATAAAGCAGAGTTCGTAAAAAGATATGCTGAAATTTTTGATGCTAAACTTAAAGCTGAAATTTCTAAATCGGATCCTGCAAAAGACTGGTCAGAAGTAGGCTGGCGAGGCATAATGCTCAATCAGGGTACTATGTGGATGGATACTGACGGAAAAGTTTTTTCTATTGGTTATCAGTCAAAAGTTGAAAATGATCTCAAAAACAAATTGATAGCGTCTGAAAAAAATAAACTTCATCCATCGATTGCTAAGTTTAAAGCACCGGAAGTTATTTTAGAAACTTCTAAATTCAGAGTCAGAATTGATGATTTGGGAAATGATAATTACAGATATGCTTCGTGGTCGATAAAACAATCCATGAGCGAAAAGCCGGATTTAATCATTACCAACGGGAAATGGTTTCGGGACGGAACTGGAGGAAATAATCATTACGATTTCAAAAAAGGAAATTTTCTTTATCAGTGTTATATTACTATTTTGGGTACAAAATATTCAGCACCAGCTAATTTAACTATTTATCAGAACGGAAAAGAAATTCTCAATCAGGACGCTAAAATTGTTCCACGTTAAACATAAATCCTATTCGTTCGGCGAATGGGATTTTTTGTTTCGTACGTATTTTGACTTTGTTCAAATCGAATATAAATTATTTATATTTGAATGTAATTACCAGATTAATAATCAATTAAAAATATTTCAAGATGAAAAGAAGAAGCGTATTTTTAGTAATATTAATTTTGTTCAGCCGTTTTGTGATGGCGCAGGAATCGAAAACTGACTATCAGAAATTGGTTAAAAAATTCATTGAAAATATAAAAAGCGACAACAAAGAAGCAATTGGTGATTGGGTCGTATATCCGTTAAAAAGAGAGTATCCAATACCTGATGTTACCGAAAAAGCTGATTTTATAAAGAGATATTCTGAAATCTTTGATGCAACATTAAAAAATGAAATCATCAAATCTACTCCGTCAAAAGGCTGGACTGAGATGGGACTGCGTGGAGTAATGCTAAATCATGGCAGTATCTGGCTGGATATCGAGGGACGCTTAACGGCTGTAAACTACCAGTCAAAAGCTGAAACTGAGCTTAGAAATAAAATAATTAGTTCACAGAAAAAGGCACTTGATCCCAGCATTGCTTTTTTTCAGACGCCGATTTGTATTCTCGAAACGTCTAAATTCAAGATCAGAATTGATAATCTGGGGAAAAATAATTATAGATTTGCTTCATGGTCAATTGAAAAAGAAATGACAGAGAAGCCTGATTTAGTGCTTAATGGCGGAGAATTAGTTGTAGAAGGAATTGGAGGGAATCATCAGTATGAATTCAAAAAAGACAACTATACTTATGAATGTGCCATTATAGTTTTAGGCGAAAAAAATTCGCCTCCGGCCAGATTAACGATTTATGAGGGCGGTAAAGTTATTCTTTCTCAGGATGCTACAATTGTTTCACGTTAAACAAAAAAATCCTGTCAGCTGTGGCGAATAGGTGAAAGAGAGCCAAATGAGTTTTTTTTTTGGATAACATAAGGTCAAAAAAAAACCTATTCAAAGCGAATAGGTTTAGAGGATATTATAAGTTTTCGATTAGAATCCAGGCTTCCGGATTTTCACCTTTTTGTATTTCTTTTTGTGCTTTTTGCGCTTCAGACATAGTAGCATAGCTTCCGTATAAAACAGGAAATAAACCATGTTTGTTTTCGCCTAGCATTCGCGCTTTAAAACCATCTTTAACCAATTGATTATAGGCTTTTTTTGCATTTTGTTCACTTCTGTATGCACCAGCCATAATATGGTAAGGCATTGCTTTTTCTTCAGTATTTTCTACTTTTGCAGAATCAATTGAAAGTGTTACCGCCGGTAATGGACTCTGAATAAAAAATGTAGCTTCCTGTATCTTGTTTTGTACTTTTTTCTGAACAGCGCTTTCTACAATAAGTGTTTTGGCAGCGATTTGATTCTGATACAAAGGGTATCCGATACTTCCCGTGATTCCTAGTCCTAAAATAAAAATTGCTGCATATTTTAAGAATGAATTCGAAGATTTTCCATCTTCTTCCTCAAACAAAGCAACAGGCTCTCTTTCGTGGATTTCTTGTATTTTTTTCTCGAACAGTTCTTTTTTAACAACCGGAGATACAAAAGGGCTTAGTCCAAAAGAGCTCGCCAGATAATTCGTTTGATCGTTAGGTGTGAAAACAATGTTTTTCTCTGCGTTAAGACGCATTTCACCAATATTTTTAAGACTTATAAAGCCATTTTCTTCTAATGTTTTTTTCCAGTTTGCAACTTCATAAGCAATAGCGCTTACTGCAAAACCATAGGATGTCTTTTCTGCATTAGCAATATGATTTGCTAATAGTCCATCATTATTTTTTAAATGACTATTGAAAGAGATTGATTTTTTGGGTGGAAAAAACGAATTTGTACTTTCATTCAGCTGTGCCGAGTGAATTTCGGTTAAAAATGCTCCAAACCCTGGAACCGTTACACACTGATAACGATACAATAACTGTGCTATATAATTTTCGATTTTCATAGTAACAAAGTTATGCAACGAATATAGTTATCAAAATTTTATTCACAATTTTTATTAACAATTCGAATAATTTTACAGTTCATTATTCTCCAGTGAGTTACATTATAGAAAGATTTTTGCGAAAGTATTCGTATATCTTTATTTTTTATTTATTTGAAAGAATTTACTTCTAATTTATATCTTTGCCGTGCTTCAAATTACAATTTAGGATTTGTTTTATAAGCTATTTTTCGCCGCCATTAAACCGTATTCAATTCATGACAGATCAAGATTTATTTTATTTATTAGCCTTATTAAAAGTGGACGGAGTAGGAGATATAATGGCAAAAAAAATGCTGATGCATTGTGGTAATGCCGAAAATGTTTTTAAAACCAAAATAAATCAAATTGCTGATATAGACGGAGTTGGATCTGTTTTATTAAAGAATTTAAAAGATAATAGCATTTTTGACAAAGCAAATCGTGAACTGGAATTTATAAAATCAAATGATGTAAAGGTGTCTTTTTTTCAGGATCAGGATTATCCTGAATGTCTGAAACATTGTTTCGATTCTCCGGTTTTGATTTTTTCTTCAGGAAATATTAATTTAAAAAACAAAAAAATAATCAGTATTGTTGGAACCCGGCAGATAACATCGTACGGAATGGAGTTTTGCAGGAAGCTTATCGAGGATTTAGCGCCGCTTGATCCTGTAATCGTGAGTGGTTTTGCTTATGGAGTTGATATTGTAGCGCACCAACTGGCAATTGATTTTAATTTGCAGACCATTGGTGTTTTAGCACATGGTCTGAATCAGGTTTATCCAAAATCACATAAAAAATATGTTGCCAAAATAGAAGAAAATGGCGGTTTTATTACAGAGTTCTGGAGCTCGTCAAATCCTGATAAAGAGAATTTTGTACGCAGAAACCGCATTGTTGCCGGTATGACAGAAGCTACAATTGTCATAGAATCAGCAGACAGAGGAGGTTCGTTGATTACGGCAAATCTGGCCAATGATTACAATCGTGATGTTTTT
Source organism: Flavobacterium aquidurense (assembly GCF_002217195.1). Lineage (NCBI taxonomy): Bacteria > Pseudomonadati > Bacteroidota > Flavobacteriia > Flavobacteriales > Flavobacteriaceae > Flavobacterium > Flavobacterium aquidurense. The sequence goes on from NZ_MUGR01000014.1 coordinate 23,561, forward strand.
GCCGTTCCCGGAAGAGTGACAGACAAGTACAGTCAGGGCTGTAATAACCTAATTAAGACTCAAAAAGCAAATGTACTGACAAGTGCTGCTGATTTGGTTTATATCCTCAATTGGGACATTGGAAACAAAGAAAAAACTATTCAGAAACAGTTGTTTGTAGAGATGGAGCCTGATGAACAAAAAGTGTATGACTTTCTTTTGAAAAATGGAAAAGAATTGCTGGATATTATAGCGTTAACATGTGATTTTCCTATTTATAAAATCTCCGGATTATTACTGAATATGGAACTGAAAGGCCTGATCAGACCATTACCGGGGAAATTATTTGAAGCGATATAAACAATTGTAAATTCTATTTATGTGATTTAAAAAGGTTTATGAAAAAAAGGATTACAGAAAGAATGCAAAAAATTAACGAAAGAATTAATTTTTCGGAAGACATGAGGTAGATTGTCAATATAATAATCTCGAAATGGGCTAAAGAAAGGTAATAATTTGTCTTTCGCCGAAGAAGAAATAATAGGAGGTATCCAAGAATAAAAAGACTTTGTGAGCATACAAAAAATGCAGTCAGATAAATTTGATTCGAAAGAGTATACGCCCAGCCAACAGTTTTATTTATTGTATAAGACTGTTCATCTCCAAATAAATAACCCAATAAAAAGCCCAATGTAAAAAGGGTTATCAGAAGAGCAAACAGGTATTTGGTAAATATTTTTCTCAATATTTCGATGAATCAAAAAGGCAGCATTTATAAATAAAAAAGCGGCAGGTTTATCCGGAATATTCCGGATAAACCTGCCGCTTTTAGAATATTATTTTCCAAATCCAAGTACTTCGCGAACTTTTACCAGAACGCCATCAGCAACTAAAGAAGCTTTTGCTGCCCCTTTTTTTAGTAAAGTATCCACTTCGTCAAGGTTATTGATATAGTAATTGTATTTTTCTCTTTCAGTCTTAAATTTTTCTGTAATCAATTCAAATAAAGCTTGTTTGGCATGACCGTAACCGTAATTTCCGCCTAAATAATTGGCTCTCATTTCAGCGATTTGGGTTTCAGTTCCTAACAATGAATAAATCGCAAATGCATTACAAGTATCCGGATTTTTAGGGTCTTCAAGTGGTGTGCTGTCCGTTTCGATGCTCATAACCTGCTTACGGAGCGTTTTATCATCCATAAAAATGTTGATGATATTATTTGCAGACTTACTCATTTTTCCACCGTTTGTTCCGGGAATCAATTTGCTGTCTTCCTGAATTTTAGCCTCCGGAATTACAAACGTTTCTCCCATTTGATGATTAAAACGAGAAGCAACATCGCGAGTAATTTCTAAATGCTGCAATTGGTCTTTACCAACCGGAACAAATTCAGCGTCGTATAATAAAATATCGGCTGCCATTAGCATCGGGTAAGAGAACAAACCAGCGTTTACATCGTCTAAACGATCGGCTTTATCCTTGAAAGAATGTGCCAAAGTCAAACGTTGAAATGGAAAAAAACAACTTAAGTACCAGGTCAATTCAGTTGTTTGGGTCACATCTGATTGTCTGTAAAATGTAACACGATCGATATCCAGTCCAAAAGCAAGCCATGCTGCGGCTACACTAAAAGTGTTTTCGCGCAAAGTTTTGCCGTCTTTAATTTGTGTAATCGAATGTAAGTCAGCGATAAACAAAAAAGATTCGTTTGCCGGGTCATTTGATAATTCGATTGCCGGAATAATTGCTCCCAATAAATTGCCTAAGTGTGGCGTTCCAGTACTCTGAACACCAGTAAGTATTTTTGCCATTCTAGTTTTTTTCTTAACCGCAAAGATTGCAAGTTTATTTTTTTTAACCGCAAAGTTCGCAAAGTTTTTCGCAAAGTCAGCAAAGATTATTGAAGATATCGTTCATTTAAAGATTAATTTAAAAAGAAAGTCTAATATTCTAAAAATCTAACGATCTAAAAATCTAAATTAATTTCTGTTTTCTTACATTTGAAACCATGAAAGGATTAAAGATTATTTTTTGGGTTTTATGGCGCATTTGGTTTTATATCTTAATGGCCATTCCGATATTGATTATGTTGCCGTTTTTGCTGATTTCTATTGTGTCTGAGAGTGGTTATCCCTATTTCTTTAAAATGGCCCGCATTTGGGCTAAATTTATCCTTTTTGGGATGGGTTTCTATTATAAAGTCGAACGTGAGCAGAAACTAATCAGGAATAAAAGCTATATGATCGTGGCGAATCACACTTCAATGACAGATATTATGCTGATGTTGGCCGTGGTGAGAAATCCTTTTGTTTTTGTGGGTAAAAAAGAACTTTCGAAAATTCCATTGTTTGGATTTTTCTATAAAAGGACTTGCATTCTGGTAGACAGAAATTCTTCGAAAAGTAAAAATGAAGTTTTCAAGAGAGCACAGGACCGGCTAAATCAGGGACTGAGTATTTGTATTTTTCCTGAGGGAGGAGTTCCTGATGATGAATCTATTTTACTGGATGAGTTTAAGGATGGCGCTTTTCGACTGGCGATTGAACATCAAATTCCTATTGTTCCGATTGTTTTTGCAGATAATAAAGAACGATTCTCCTATACTTTTATGAGTGGAAGCCCAGGAAAAATGCGCGTCAAAATATTAACTTTTGTTGAAACACAGGGATTAACCAGCGAAAATAGAAAAACACTTCGTGATGAAGTAAGACAGCTGATTTACAAAGGATTATTAGAATTCAAGAAGAAGAAAAACGCAGTAAAAGAGTAATTAGAAAACCCGACAACTTTTAAATTGCCGGGTTTTCTTTTGAATTAAAATCCCCCATTTTATATTCAGTACTATCTGTGAATGATCTTTTCAGAAATAAAACGCAATACTTTTTTAAATTTTAATTTGGTTTTTCTACGGTTTTTACTGTACAACACTTCTATTTTTTCTTTCATGGTTAAAAATATTAACGGTTGATAATAAAGAGTTTGGTTAGAACTCAAGTTAACGTCACAATATAATAGAGAGTAAATGATGAAAAAGGTTGCGTCGAAAAAGTTATCTTTTTTTTAAATAAAAGATAAAAAATCCGCTAGCACCAAACAGCTAACGGATTTCTATTGAATAAACAACCAAATTTATCCTAAAAAAAACTTCAGAATGGGCGTTATGGCTAACACCAAATCTTATGTCTGTTTAATAGATGAAGCTATTTAAAAAAGGTTGCGTCATTTTTTTTAATTTCTAAAAATAAAAAACCCGACAAGTTTTTTAAAACTGTCGGGTTTGATGTAAATAAGCAAGTAAAGTACTCACTATTATGATTTTAAGCGTTTGCTAGTTCTTTGATATGCGCTTTAATTTTAATTTCTAATTCATCTGCTAATTCCGGATTATCTTTTATTAAAGATTTTACAGCATCACGACCTTGTCCTAATTTTGTATCTCCGTAGCTGAACCATGATCCTGCTTTTTTAACGATTTCAAATTCAACCGCTAAGTCAAGAATTTCTCCTGTTTTAGAAACTCCTTCTCCATACATAATGTCGAATTCAGCAGTTTTAAAAGGCGGAGCCACTTTGTTTTTAACGATTTTAACTTTAGTTCTGTTTCCGATAACATTTTCTCCGTCTTTAATCTGAGAAGAACGACGAATATCTAGACGTACAGAAGCGTAGAATTTTAAGGCGTTACCACCCGTTGTAGTTTCAGGATTACCAAACATAACACCAATTTTCTCTCTCAACTGGTTGATGAAGAAAACAGTACAATTTGTTTTGCTAATAGTTCCTGTTAACTTTCTTAAAGCCTGAGACATCAAACGTGCGTGAAGACCCATTTTAGAATCTCCCATTTCACCTTCGATTTCACTTTTTGGAGTCAATGCAGCAACCGAGTCAATAACGACAATATCAATTGCTCCTGAACGAATTAAGTTTTCGGCAATTTCTAAAGCTTGTTCACCATTGTCAGGCTGAGAAATGATTAAGTTTTCGATATCAACGCCTAATTTCTCGGCATAATTTCTGTCAAAAGCATGTTCAGCATCTATAAAAGCTGCAATTCCGCCCGCTTTTTGAGCTTCAGCAATTGCATGTAAAGTCAAAGTAGTCTTTCCAGAAGATTCAGGACCGTAAATTTCGATTATTCTTCCTCTTGGGTAACCATTTACTCCAAGTGCTAAATCAACACCAAGAGAACCTGAAGAAATCGTTTCAACTTCTACAATGGCTTTGTCGCCCATTTTCATTACGGTTCCTTTTCCGTACGTTTTATCTAGTTTGTCAAGCGTAAGTTGTAGCGCTTTTAATTTGGCTTCTTTCTCTGAACTCATCTCTTTTTTTTCTTTTTCTTTCATGTAAATTTTTATAATTCATTCTCAAAAACAAACCAGAAATGATAACTTACTGATTTAGATTTGTATCAGGCTTGTATTTTGTAAAATTAGTTCTTTTTTTTGAAGTTTGATTCTCTCAAATTGTTCTAAATTGTCACAATTTTCACTATAAAAATAAAGCCTTTAATTCTGTTGCTTCTGAAGGTTTCATTTTCCCGGCTAGTAGTAAACTCAATTGTTTACGACGTAAAGCAGCCTCAAAACGTTGTATTTCAAGCTCAGTTTCCGGCGCAATTGGCGGAACTTCAACAGGTCTTCCGCTATCATCCACTGCAACAAAAGTATAAATGGCTTCATTGGCTTTGGTTCTGCTTCCGGATTCACGGTCTTCTACCCAGACATCGATAAAAACTTCCATAGAACTTTTAAAAGATCTGGAAACCTTTGCTTCTATTGTTACTACGGCTCCAAGCGGAATGGCCCTGTTGAAAGCAACGTGATTTACAGATGCTGTAACTACAATTCGGCGCGAATGTCTGCGGGCGGCAATACTGGCTGCGCGATCCATACGTGCCAATAATTCACCTCCAAAAAGGTTATTTAAAGGATTTGTTTCGCTCGGTAAAACTAAATCAGTTAATACAGTTAGAGATTCTGAAGGGTGTTTTGGATTCATTTTTTTAATGTAAAATTTTATTTTTTGCCACAGATTAAAAAGATTTAAAAATCGGTGTGAATTTGCGAAATCTGTGGCTTATTTTTTTAAATAATTTCGATCAGTTTAATTCAACCAGTAAACAGCCATAACGGCCGGGATAAAATAAATTACAATGGTTCTCGCACCGTCATAATCTTTGGCTAATCTTTGCCCAAAAAGCATCATCAATAAACAGATACAAGAAAAAATGGCTCCGTAAAAACCAAATTCTCGTCCACTATTTGTTAGTAATTGTATGGCACCAACTACACATAAAATTCCGGAAATTAATTCAAGAATTAAAAGATGCAAAAGTGCAAGCGGTACTTGGTTTTTTAGTGGTGTTTTAGCAAAATGCCCTTTAAGCCATTCTACATTATCTTTCCAATAAAAGATTTTTTCATATCCTGATTGTAAGAAGGTTAAGGCTAAAAAGGCTAATAGTAAAATGGAGGCAACATTATTATTCATTTGAAAACTATTTTTTATGAATTAAACGAGTCAGTTTTATAGACAAATCCGTCAGGATTATTTTTGCATTTCCATTTCTTTCAATGTGATACATGGCATCTGAAAGTTCCTTGAAAATTTCGTGAATATTATTTCCGTTTACAAAAGGCGCAAAATTTTCGAGTTTGAATTTTTCGACTTTAGGTTCAATGTAAACTAAAGTTGGTGCCTCGTAATTGAGCAAAAGTGCCTGACGAAACATTTCGATACAGAACTGAATGAATTTTTTCTGGCTTTCTCGGCCCAGACCGGCAATTTCTTCGCTCCAGGAAATCAGGTCCTGAATAGCAGCTGCATTACCTTTTGCCCTAAAAGCGGCGCGAACCCAGTTTACAAACCATTGCTCAAAAGGATATTCTGAATCATCTTCTTTTAAAAGATGCAGGGCTTTGCTGAAATTTCCCTGTGCCTGATGCGCAATCTTTTTAGCTAAGTTAGCGTCTGTATTTTCCTGAGAAACCAATGCTTCAGCAATTACTTTTTCGGGTAATCCGTTAAAGTGAATAACCTGGCAGCGAGAACGTATGGTTTGTATAATGTCTTCTTCGTTTTCAGAAATTAGAATAAATATCGTTTTATCTGAAGGTTCTTCTAAGAGTTTCAAGAGTTTATTAGAAGCGGCAATATTCATTTTATCCGCCATCCAGATAATCATAATTTTATACCCTCCTTCGTATGATTTCAACGAAAGTGATTTTAAAACTTCCTGGGCATCTTCGACCCTTATTTCTCCCTGTTTGTTCTGAACACCTAAAATTTTATACCAGTCAAATAATCCTCCGTAAGGCATTTCCTGAATAAATGTGCGCCAGTCCTGAATGAAGTCTAAACTTTTTGGTTTTGTTTTTACATCTTCAGTAGTAACTGTTGGATAAATAAAATGAAGATCGGGATGTGATAAGTTTTGAAATTTCAAATTGCAGGAATCATTTCCGTTTGAGTTTTCATTTCCTGTATTGTTACACAAAATGTATTGCGCATAAGCAATTGCAGTTGATAAGGTACCGCTTCCTTCAGGCCCAATAAACAATTGCGCATGAGGTATTCGTCCGGAAGCCGCACTTTTTATCAAGTGACTTTTGATGTAATCTTGACCTAAAATTTGAGAAAATTGCATGAAGCAAAGATAGAAGAAAATGATGTAGTCAAAAATTTTAGACAAAAAGTTTACCAGCTGCCTTTTATTTATGCCAGAATGAAGTTTTTTCGCCTGTTTTTTTGTGGTTTATTAACGAAGTTTTGTTAATAAAAAGAAGAAATAGAGGAGATATCAATAGTTTTTTGTTAATAGTTTTTTCGGAAAATCGATAAACGTAAGTTTTTTTTTGTTATTAATATATTGTAAATTTAATGATTAGCAAGTAATGTCTTACGGTTTTTGTTTTAAGAATTTTAACAAAAAAGCCGTTAAAACGCACATTTTCTCGACATAGCGCTGATTTTTAAGGTTTATTTAAGGTTTTTTTTTGAAAAAAGAAATCAATAAAGTTGCAATTTGAGTTAATTTATATATTTTTGTTTTCATCAATAACCTACTTAATAAGAATCTATGAAAGGGAAAATTATTTTATTTAGTGCACTTTTTATATTGACAACCGGGGCTATCTCAGCTCAGGCTAAAAATGCTCCTAGAAGTATAATTAGTACAACGGCTCTTATTCGTAAATATCACGATCAAAAAGAATTGAGTGGTATGCAAAAAGGAGAACTTTTGGAATTATACATCGAGCGTATAAAAGTTTTAGTAAAAACTCTCCCTTACATTGCTTTGGTTACTAAACCAGGTGTCACGATGGCAGACTTAGGTATTCCGGACGATAACGAACACAAAAAAGTATTAGATGCTCAGGCTGTTGGTACCAATACATTTTTAGATACAACAGTAGAGTTTCAAAGAAAAATGATGCCGTATTCTGATAAAGGAAACTTAATTGCAGCAATTTTATTTTACGAAAGCACATTAAAATCTTTACACGAGTTCAATGAGTTGAACGAAATGTAATAGAAAATATATTTTATAAAACTTTTTTTAGAATGTTTACGTAAATGGGTTGATTTTACGCAGCGCTTTAAGAAGAGATAAAAAACAACTCGTCCTTGATGTGTTCTGGCAAAGTCAGAAAACTCGAGATGAGTTTTTTACGCATACCCAAATTATTATTAACCGTAATACCCCCTTATCATGAAAAAAATTACTCAAATGATCTGCGTTCTTTTGACAGTCACTACTATGAGTGCTCAGCAAGAGAAAGGAATTATGGGCTACAACAACTGGTTGAATAACTGGACCGAATTTAAGCCTAACAAAATAGAGTATGGAGAAGCAAATCAAATTTTAGCAGGAAATATTTCTGTTAATACTAAATTGCTCAAGAGGAATATTTATGTTTTGCAAGGCAATGTTTATGTAACAAACAATGCTGTTTTAACGATTGAACCGGGAACTTTGATTATTGGTGATTTCGAAACTAAAGGAACTTTGGTAGTTACAAAAGGTGCACAACTTATTGCTGATGGTTTAGAGACTGACCCAATTGTATTTACTTCAAACCGCAGCCAGAAAAAAGCTGGAGACTGGGGTGGAGTTGTAATTCTTGGTGATGCTCCGATCAATAAATTTGGAAACATGGGATCTTATAACCTGGACCTTGACCCGTCACTTACTACTTATGGAGGTGATAACGTTGCCGGAAATTCAGGAATTCTAAGATTTGTGAGAATCGAATTTGCAGGTAAAAAAGTGAAGGGATCAGATACTTTCAATGCTTTAACTTTGGCTGGTGTTGGTAACAAGACAATACTTGAAAACATTATGGTGAGCTACGCTGGTGGTGACTCATTTGGTTTCTTAGGCGGAGATGTAAATGCTACAAAATTTGTTTCTTATAAATCGATCAACGACGATTATAAATTTTCTCAGGGAGTGCAATGTCGTTTCTATAACTCACTTGCAGTGAGATCTTCATACTTCTCAAGTACTAAAGACGGATCCCGTTGTATGGAAGTGAAATCATACGAAAAGAAAAGCGAAACAGATTTTACTAAAAAACAAACTTTAGTAGTTGCAACTAATATTACAATGCTTAATGACAGCGAAAATATTAATGCTGATATTCAGGCAGGTTTAGTAAAAGAGGCTGTTTATGTTGCTGAGAATGCTTCTCTTGAAATGAAAAGAAGTGTAATCTCTGGATTTAATCCGGCAGTATTATTAGACAGTAAAACAGAAATCAATGATGCCAACCTTAAAAAAATCAAATTCGAGGAAATGTATTTTAACCTATGTAAAGGAAATATCTTTACAGAATACAATTCTAACAATGAAGATTTAGAGAGCTGGTATGGAAACAGTGTTTTCTTCAACGTGTACTCTCAAAGCAGTAACAGAGAAACATTTATTGATATTTTTAATGCTAAAAAACCAGATTTCAGACTACAATTAGGAAAAATCACTGCTTCAAGCGGAAACAGATAATAGATTTAGATTTTTATTTCAACGCGTAAATTTTATTAATAAAGTCCCCAGACACAATTTATGTATTCGTCTTAAACCGGACCAAATAAAGATCAAGACATAATGGCTCAATCTACAAAAAAATATTTTTTAAATATAATATTTTTGGTTTCACCTATTACGTTAAGTCTATATGCACAAAGTTCAATAGAGAAAGTACCACATCCTATTGCTGCTATATGCAACATGACTGCGTCAAATAACCAAAATAAAGACATAACTGATACTAGTAATAGTAGCGGTCAATTAGAGAATTCTAATCAGTTTATAGTAGGGCTATCCATCCCCAAGGATAGCCTTCCTATCGCAACTGATCTGGATAATCAACGTACTCCAAAATGTGAAGGAGATCAATCAGTAGCAGCTTCTTATTCCGTTCTTGCAAAAGACATTATTGAGAACTACAGATATGATTTTTCTGAAACATTTATTGATATTTTATTTTTTGAGAATATAGATCTGGCCCGAAAACGCACTATATGATTCGAAAAAATACCCCAAAAAATACCACACTTATTACTATTATTTTATTTAGCATTTTATTCTTTGCTAAATCAAATGTGTATGCGCAGACCAAAGCGATTAATCCACAGGTTTTAGACTTTGACAGAATCTGTGCGGGTTCTGGTGGTAACGAATATAGTGCAACGTTCACTTATACCGGATTTCCTGCAGGAACAGTTTTTGTGGTTGAGCTTTCAACTAACAATTTTGTGGATATAATTACTGCAAATACAATATCAGTTTCAGATCCTTCAGGTAATCAGAAGAAAATACTTTTTTCTGTTCCTACCAATCTTCCGGGATCTGATACGTATAGTCTTAGAGTCTCTACTACTGGATTTTCAAGTAGCAAGTTTGTTTCTTTTGGACTTAAAAATTCTTTTCCAATTTATTACAGGGCACATGACAGGCAGTATACCATAAATAATTTTAGTGGTAGTGCCGCATTTTGTGCAGGTGGTAGTTATACACTGACTATAGATGATGAAATTAAAAATCCTGATTCACCATTAAAATATAAATTTTTAAACTATAACTGGTACAGAGATAATGGTACAACTACACTTCCCACTCTTGTTGCAGGAGCTTCGGGACCAAGTTATACTGTAACTTCTCCGGGAGTTTATTATGTAGAAACAAATTACGGAACATGTAGTTCTGAATCGTATTCCAATCGTGTAACCGTTACATCAGTCGCATCTGGTTCATCAGTTACGGTTGTATCAAGTTTAGGAAACCCTTTTTGTGCAAGTACAGATGGTACTGTACTAACAGCAACTAGCGGTAATAAGTACACATGGAAAAAAGATGGTAAAGACTTTGGTGGCAATACCCGCACTGTTAAAGCAACAGAAGCCGGAATATATACTGTAGATGTCGATTTTGGTGGCTGTGTTGCAACCGGATCAATTGATCTAAAAAGTAACGGTTTTACTGCCAGTATTGATGTTGCTGATGAGTTTCAACTTGAAGAAGGAGAAACTTTAAGCGTTAGCGTTACAACAGATGCTACAAGTCCAACTTACGAATGGTATTTAAATAACAATCTTATTTCAGGTGCTACATCAGGCAGTTATTTGGTAGCCGCTATTGGTACGTATAAAGTGAGAATTTCGCAGTCTTCAGGTTGTATATCTTCTAAAGAATTTATTTTTCAAGCCAAAGGAAAAGCAGGCCCGTCTTCAGTTATTCCAAACATAATTAGTCTGAGCGGTGCCAGTCCGTATTGGAATATCCCGGATGAATACAAAAATGCAAATACCAAGGTTATGATTATAAGTTCGAATGGTGATATGGTTCTTGATGTTAACAATTATCAGGGAGACTGGCCTCAAACTTCAATAAATTTTAAAAATGTAAATCCGGTATATTACTATGTCATTAAAGGCGACGCAGGTGAGAAAAAAGGATCAATAACTGTGATACGATAATATGAAGAAAATTTTACTATTCATCACTTTATTTTACGGTTTTTCAAATACACTCTATTCACAGACAGCTACTGAGGATGGAGTTGTTTCGTTTTCATTACCTATAAGAAATTCTTTAAAATTTAACAGATATTTAATCAACCCAACGTTTAGTTTTGTTCGTGAAACCAATGCCTATGCAAGTTTTTATAATAAAAGACAATGGGTACAATTTGAGAATGCACCCAATACTTACTTAGCCAATTATTCAGGCCGTTTTAGAGAAAATGAAGCCTTTGCTTTTGGTTTATTTCAACAGAATTATGGTATCATGACCGTTTTTGGCGGAATAGGAAATTTTGCCCATAACATCGTTTTAGAACAAGACAGTAATTTAACTTTTGGTATGAACGTTGGAGTTTACCAAAGTGGATTAAACAAAGGAAAAATTATATCTGATGATCCAACACTTTTAAATGGTGATTATCCTTCAAACACTTTATTAACGGTTAATCCGGGTATCAACTACGGAACAGCATTTCTTGATTTTGGGGTTTCTGTAAACAATTTAATTCTTTACAATTTTGGATCGGGTATCGTAAAAGAAGACCCTGAAAGAGCCATCGAGTTGCATGCTATGTATACTGGATATCTTGATAGTTACGGTTTTTTTGACAGAAGTAAATTTTCAGGAATCGTAAAGACAGAAATCAAACAGGATAAAACAGTAATTTCCGGACTTGCCATGATTGCCATTCCGCAAGGAGTCTGGGCTCAGGCAGGTTATAATACGTTATACGGAATTTCAGCCGGTTTGGGTATTAATATTTCTCCCAGCATAGCTATCGAATACAATTACGAAAGAGGAATGGGCAACTTCACCAATATGGGAGGTTCTCACGAATTTGCAATTGCATATAGATTTAAAAGTAAAAATTATTATTACGGCGATGATGAAGAAGGTTCATTAATAGATCCTTCGAAGCCAAAAGCAGTAATGGCTAAGCCAAAAAGTGCACCAGTAACAAGAGTAAGTGGTGTAGAAACTGCAAGACTTGCTGCTGAAGCTAAAGCTAAAGCAGATGCCGAAGCCATTAAAATAAGATTGGCTGCTGCTGAAAAAGTGAAGGCTGATGCCGAAGCTGCGGCGAAAGCAAAACTATTAGCAGATAATAAGGCTAAAGCCGATGCTGAAGCCTTAAAAATTAAGCTAGCCGCAGATGCAAAAGCAAAAGCAGATGCAACAAGAGCACAAACAGCAACAACAAACAGAGCAGTTGCTACAGAGCAAAAAACACAGGCACAATTGACTGCGGATAAAGCGAGAGCCGATGCTGAAGCACGCAGAATAAAGTTGGCAGCAGATAATAAAGCCAGAGTTGATGCCGCCGCGGCTGCAAGAGCGCAAGCTGCCAGTGCAAATAAACCAGTCGTAGCTAATCAAAAGACTCAGGCGCAATTGGCTGCTGATAAAGCGAAGGCTGATGCAGAAGCGTTGAAAACAAAACTAGCTGCAGATGCAAAAGCCAAAGCCGATGCTGAAGCTGCTGCAAAAGCAAAATTACAAGCGGATGCCAAAGCGAAAGCTGATGCCGAAGCATTAAGAATAAAGTTAGAAGCAGATACGAAAGCGAAAGCAGATGCTGCTGAAGCAAAACGTAAAGCAGATGCTAAAGCGAAAGCAGAAGCTGCAGATTTACAATCGATTTTGGCTGCTGATGCAAAAGCCAAAGCAGATTCAGATGCCCTTCAGGCAAGATTAGCTGCTGAAGCGAAAGCTGCTGCTGCTGCTGCTGCAAAAACGAAAGCAACTATAGATGCTGCTGCAAAAGCAAAATTGGCTGCAGATGCAAAAGCTAAAGCCGCTGAAGATGCTGCCTTAAAAGAAAAACTAGCTGCAGATGCAAAAGCCAAGGCTGATGCTGAAGCAAGAGAAGCACGAATAGCCGCAGATGCCAAAGCGAAAGCCGATGCAGAAGCTGCTGCAAAAGCAAAATTAGCTGCAGATGCCAAAGCGAAGGCTGATGCTGAAGCTTTACAGGCAAAATTAGTTGCAGACGCAAAAGCCAAAGCGGATGCCGAAGCTCTTCAGGCAAAATTAGCCGCAGATGCCAAAGCGAAAGCCGATGCAGAAGCTGCTGCAAAAGCAAAATTAGCTGCAGATGCCAAAGCGAAGGCCGATGCTGAAGCTTTACAGGCAAAATTAGCTGCTGATGCGAAAGCAAAAGCAGATATGGAAGCACTACAAGCAAAACTAATTGCCGATGCCAGAGTTAAAGCTGACGCAGAAGCAACTGCAAAAGCCAAAGCCGATGCCGAAGCGAAACAATTGCAAGAAGCTGAAGAGGCGCGTTTGGCTAAACTAGCCGCAGATGCCAAAGCGAAAGCAGACGCTCAGGCACTTCAGGCTAAATTGGCCGCAGATGCCAAAGCGAAAGCAGATGCAGAAGCACTACAGGCAAAACTAGCTGCCGATGCAAAAGCAAAAGCAGATGCTCAGGCACTTCAGGCAAAATTAGCTGCAGATGCCAAAGCGAAGGCCGATGCGGAAGCTTTACAAGCAAAACTGGATGCTGATGCTAAAGCCAAAGCAGATATGCAGGCAGCTCAGGCCAAATTACTGGCAGATCAAAGAGCCAAAGCCGATGCCGAAGCGACAGAAAAATTAAAAGCTGAAGAAGAAATAAGACAATTGCGATTAGCAGAAGAAGCACGTGAGGCGAAACTGTTGGGTGATGCAAAAGCGAAAGCAGATGCAGAAGCTTTACAGGCTAAATTAGCAGCAGATGCACTTGCAAAAGCAGCAGCATCTACTAAAGATGATACGGCTAAAGCGATAGAAGATTTAACGCTGTCTATTGAGAGTTCAACTAAAAATCAGAAAGATTTATTATCGCAGTTTAATACAACCGTGGCCAATAAACAAAGGGATTTGAATGATTTAAAAGAAGAGAATGATTTAAGCGAAAAAGGAATTTATAAAGAGCCAAAACCGTTCAAAAGCGTTGCGGCTGAAAATAGTCAGTTAGAGGCTTTAAAATCGCAGCTTGCTGATGCCAACAGAGCTCAAAAAGAGGAAATCGCTAAGTTGACTAATTTATATAACGAAAGACTCAAGAAATTCCCGAATAAAAATGATGCTTTAAACAAAGCATATCTTGATAAGATCAATCAGTTGAAAGCTGCCCAATTAAAAATGGAGCAGGACAGTGCAACCCTATTGTCGAATTTGGAGCGTATTAAAGCAGAAACTGAAATCGAGAAAAAACGTAGAATCAAACGTGCCGCTTATGAGAATGATCAGGGAAGATATGCGCAGGACGTTGCTGCCCTTAAACGTATAAAAGAAACGACAAAAATAAGCAGTACACCTTTAACCGCAAGTGATTTTGATTTTGGTGAAGACCAGTCGAACATGCAGATTATCAAGAATATCAAAAATTCTGATAGTGGTTATTATCTAATTATTGCTGTTCACAACAGTGTCGAAAAAAGAGATCAGTTCCTGACTAAGGCTGTTGCCGCGGGACGTTCAGATGTTAATTTCTTTTATAATGTGACAACAAGCAAGTATTACATCTACTACGAGAAATTCGATGGTTTACCGGAAGCAACTAAGGCATTAGAAGCAAAAGGAACCAAGCCATACAACGGGAAAATGGCGATCGTAAAAGTGGAGAATTAATAAAAGATTAAGTAAAGCCGATCCTTCTTTTTTAAGAAGGATCTTATAATAAATGTTATAGAATACTAATTGTTTTATTCACTAACGCCCCTTAGTAAATAAGATGTAAGTAAACAAAAAAGATTATGAAAAAACCTACTATTTTTAAAGTATTTATTGCAGCTGTATTTATATTGCTTAGTATTTCTTCTCATGCCCAGTTACGAAAGGGGTTTACTCCGAGAAAGGCAACTAGTTTAAATGGAGATATTTTGGTTATTGGTAACAATATACTAAATAGGGAAACTTCAACTAAAGTTCCTAAAGATCCGTATAATGACATTGGGGATGACAGTTATGTAAACGATGAATTCAATATGAAATATATTGATATCGATACTGATAACACAACTAAAAATTCAAGTTCAGCAACATTAACAATTCCAAAAGCGAGTGAAACTTGTTACGAGATTGTTTATGCAGCTTTGTATTGGGGAGGAACTTATCAAGGTACTGACAGAAAAAACATCAACAAAGTTAAATTAAAAACACCAGAAGCAGGAGCAAAATATAAAGAGCTTACCGGTGATTTAATGTGGGATGAAGGTGCTACTGGTGTAGATAATGCATATGTTTCTAAACCATATGCTTGTTATGTTGAAATTACAGACGAAGTTAAGACTGCTAAACAAGGAGTTTATACTATAGCTGACGTAATATGTTCTGAAGGAAAGTTAGATAATGGAAGAGGAGGTAACTCTGCAGGATGGAGTATTTTTATTATTTACAAAGACCCCTTGCTTCCAAACAAATACATTACCAGTTTTGATGGTTTTAGTATTATTAGGGCTACTGATGGTCCGTTAGATATTCCTATTTCTGGTTTTAGAACCAATCCTTTTGGAGATGTAAATGTAAAATTAGCATTTAGCGCGTTGGAGGGAGATAATAGATTAAAAGGAGATGGTCTTGAAATTAAAGGCACAAAATCTTCTGATTGGGGTGCAATATCTTCACTAACGCGACCAATTGAGGTTACTGGTGGCAAGCGCCCTAAAACAATACCTAATTTTTTTAATAGTAGTATCACAGATGGAGATGTTATTCTTGGCGGACGGGTTCCTTCCAGCATAAACACATTAGGTTATGATGCAGGTGTTGTAAAGGTAGACAACAAGGATAATAAGATTATACAAAATGATGAGACAAATGCTACACTTAGAATAAGTACTTCGTCAGATTCATATTACATGTTTTTTAATGCGTTGTCAGTAGAAATTATTGCTCCAAAAATAGTACTGAGAAAAAATGTACTAGACAAGGATGGCAAAAATATTAATGGACAGCCAGTAACTTTAAGTCAGGAGCTTCAATACGAAATTAAGTTTAAGAACGAAGGAAATGATAGTGCTAAAAACTTTACCATTACAGACATCCTTCCTAAAAATGTAATTTTTGGTGGTCTTAGCAGTATGACGATGGATTCCAGAATTACTGCAACTTATGACGAAGCTGCAAGAAAACTTGTGTTTACAATACCTGATGCATTGGTTGTGACAAATGGACCTCTGGATCCTTACACTATTAAATTTAAAGTAAAAGTGGTCGATGATTGTAATGAATTGATTGACGCTTGTGCAAACAAAATTGAAAACACAGCATATTCTAAATATTATGGTGTAAAAAACACCTCTACAGACGGATTTGGAGAAGGAAGTTATTCTACGATTTCAGAATGTAATGTTGGAGAACCAACAGCAACAAACTTTTTAGTAGGTATTGATAAATGTTTATTCAGTAGAGATGTATCACTTTGTGGCACAGCAACTTTAACGGCCGCTTTGGGGTATAATACTTATGTATGGAGAGATCCAAACGGACTTATTTTTGGTGATAACAATAGAATCGTTACAATTACCAAACCTGGAAAATATACTGTTAACAATAGTGGCGCAGAAAATTGTGAGCCTATCCAACAAACATTTAATGTAACAGATTATCTTGCTGCAACAATTAAAAATCCGATTAAAGGAGACAATATTGATCCGGAGACAGGAGAAGCTTTCGCTTGTGTCAGGGATAAAAAACCGTTTCCTAAAATCTTCTTATGTGGTCTTAATGACAAGAGAGAAATTGATACAGGAATTACGGGAGCAACAAAAGTAACGTGGCAGGAAACAAAAGATGTGCCTTCAAAAGAAGAGCCTAATCCAGAGAACTGTCCTTTTGAAGGAGCAAAAAACTGGACAACAGTTGTAGAAAACGATACTAAATTTATTGCTGACAGAGAAGGTGTTTTCAGAGTGGTTGTAAATTATGGCAACACTTGTTTTGTTACTCATTATTTTAATGTTTACCAAAATAACCTTGATCCTAAAGCTGAAAAGCAAGATATAATTTGTGGTACTAAAGGAAGTATTACAGTTACAAATCCACCTCAAAATTCAGGATATCTTTATAGCCTGAATGGAGTTGATTATCAACCCGAAAGTACCTTCAATGATGTTCCCAAAGGAAGTTATAAAGTTCAAATTAGACAAACTGTATTAATAAACGGTCAAATTTCAAAATGTCCGTTTTATGTAGATGTGAATGTTGAAGAGCTTGAATTTAAAACAGAACTTAAAGCAACTCACCCAATTTGTAATGGAGAATTCGGAACTATAAATGCTACTATTAGTAATGTTCCTGGTAATTATAAATTTATTCTTAGAAAAAAAGGATCTGACGTTGAGATTCAAAATACTGGATTTATATCAGATAATTTTATTTTATTTAAAGGTGTTGACCCAGGGTATACATATGAGGTAGAGATGTCTACTGCAAATAATGGCTGTAGTGTCGTTAAAGAAGTAGAGGTTTTCGATTATCGTTTGACAGCTGAAGCAAAAATTACTAAAACGCTTTCAGCATGTGATAATGGTATAATTGAGGTAACGGTACACGGAGGAACTCCAAGGCCGGGACCGCCACCATATTATATGTATTATATAAATGGTAATGCTAATTATGTTACAGATCCTAAAATAGTGGTTACACCAGAAACATTACCTGCGGATGGCATCTTCAATATTGAAGTTGTCGATGCTAAAGGATGTTCAGTTATGTTGCTCCCGGTAACAATGATTATGGCCCCAAAACCTGTTCTAAAAATTAATCCGGTTAATATTAAATGTTATGGTTATAAAACGGGTCAATTAGAATTTGTGGTAACCCCTGCAGATTCTGGCTATGATGTTTCGTATAGTATTGATGGTACTAACTTTAATACTATTTCACCAATTTCAAATTTAGCTGCCGGAGATTATAATGTAATTGTAAAATATACTTATGATAAAGTAGAATGTGTAGATCCACCAGTAAAAGTTACAATTAGTGAGCCTACAACTGAATTAACTGCTTCTGCCGGAGTTTCGGAGTTAGCAGGTTGTGGAGCAGCAGGCGAAGGAAAGATTCGTATTACAAATCCACAAGGAGGTGTAGAACCGTATACTTATAGTTTTGATGATCAGAAAACCTGGGTTAAAACAAACGACGCTTATAAAGATCCCGGAACATATACTGTATATATAAAAGATGATAATGGATGTATATATTCAATGTCTGGTATTACAATAGAATTGCCACCGGTAAAACCTGAGATTGAAGTAAAAACACCTGTTAATTTCAATTGTGACGGAAGTGCTACAAGTACTGTTACAGTAAAAAATCCTGGAAATGGAAATTTTGAGTATAATTATTATTTAGATAAAAGTACTGTTGCTAATACCAATAATCCACCAAACGTATTTCCAAATGTTGGACCTGGAGAGCATACGGTTCGTGTAGAATATAAATTGGTTACCGTTCCTACTTTCAGTAATTTACTGATGGAAGATTTTGGATACGGTGGTGATGTTGAATCTCCTGGTATCAATAAAGATTATTATTGTTTTGAAAGACAGGTAGAGGCAACGAAATGTAGAGGAAGCATAGAAATCAATGACGGAGATTATTCAGTAACAGCCAGAATTGTTCAGCCTTTTGGACCTTGGTTACAGCCAGGTGATCATACTCCTCCTCCAGTACCTGCAAAAGCAAACGGAAGATGTTTAGTTGTAAATATTGGAGACAAAATACCTGTAACGGCTATTCTGTACGAGAAAACAATAAAAGATATTATTCCACATCAGCCAATTAATGTCGAATACTTTGCATTTAATTTATTAAATAAGGACAACGGTCAGGCTGATCCTGATTTAATAGTTGGTTTGATGGATATGGACGGAAATGAAATTTCATCTTTTCCTTCAGGAAGAATCCCGAAATCTGAAAAATGGGAAAAATACCCTAAAACGGCAATTACTCTTGATCCGAAGGCTAATACGACTTTACGATTTATTGTTCGTTCTAATTTAAAGGAAACAAGTGGTAATGACGTTGCGATTGATGATATTAAAGTCTATCAATTGCCTAAGAGTTGTATAACTACCGTAGATGTTCCTTTTTCAATTCCAACAGGAAAAGGTTTTACTGCATCTGCAGCAACGAATAAAGATGTAACATGTGCTACAGGAGCAGCTGATGGTGAAATTACTATTACAGCTTCAAATTTTGATGCTACTAATGGTTATGAGTATTCTACTGATGGTGGTTCAAATTGGACAAAAACAACAATATCTCCATTAATCGTAAAAGGATTTAGTGCAGGTACATATGATGTCAGAATGCGTTATGATGACACTCCTGAAGGATCAGCCTGTGTTAGAACATCTTCACCAACCATTAAAGCAGCAGAAGTAATAATTGCCGGAGCAGTTTTAACAACTCCTGCAAAATGTTCTGAAGGGGCTACTATTACAGCTAGCGCTACAGGTGGATCAGGTACATACGAATATGAATTAAGATATGCTGCAGGAGGTGTTTACAGAATTTTCCAGAAAAATGGAGAGTTCTTAGATGTTGACCCAGGCGACTATTTTGTATTTGTAAAAGACAATAAAGATTGTGTTAGCCCGGACGGAAAGGAAATAAAAGTAGATAAATCTCCAGATGTAACTGCTGAATTGGATATTGCTACAGATTATTGTTATGATACAACTGATAAAGCAACATTAGTAGTAAAAGCAAGTGGAGGAACTGGTACATTCAGCTATAGTTTGGATAAAGAACCAGGACAGAAATCTAATATTTTCAAAAATGTTGAACCAGGACTTCATAAAATTATTGTAACAGATGATAATGGATGTTCGTCACTTGAGATATCTATTACAATTGAACCAGAATTAAAAGTATCACCTTCTATTAAGGCACTGGACTGTTCTTCACCAACAACAAAAGATGCCATAATAACAGGTAATATAACAGGCGGATATCTTCCGTTTACAATTACGAAAGTTTCAGGTCCGGCTGGAGGAACATTAGATGGCCCGTCTCCGGCAGATACAGGAAGATCATTTACTTACACAACTGGTGTATCGGGTGATTATGAATTCTTGATTACAGATAAACAGGGATGTACAAAAACATTAAAAGTCAAGATAGATCCTATTACAGATCCTACAATTAAAGAGACCAGTAAAACCAATGTTTCTTGTAAAGGTAAGACTGACGGAGCTGTTGTATTAACTGGAGAAAAAGGTTCAGGAGGATATAAATTCAGTGATGATGGTACAACATTTACAAATAACACAGGAATTTTCTCTGGATTATCTGAAGGTCTTCATACTTTTTATGTAAAAGACAGTAAAGGCTGTATCGGAAAATTAGACGTTACAATTGCAGCTCCTGTTGCTTTAGCGGGTTCTGCTGTTATGTCACCAAAATATACATGTGATACAAAAGCAGTAATTACTGCCACTGCCACTGATGGAAACGGTGATTATACGTATGTATTAAAAAGAGGTAATACGGCAGTAGGATCAAATAAAGATGGTAAGTTTATAGATATCACTATTCCAGGAACTTATACTGTAGATATTACAGATGGTAAAGGATGTCCGTTAACTGTTTCGGCAGGAACAATAGAGGCTTTAACTCCTCCAACAGCTATGACTTTCTCTCATACGGCTTTAAAATGTCCGTCGAATAAAGTTGATGTAACGATTGAAAGTGTAACCGGAGGAAAAGGTACAATGGCAACATTCCAATACCGTATTGTGTTGCCAACTGCATCTGAAACACCTTATCAAGGAACGACAACATTTACGGATCTTGCTCCGGGTACGTATACTTTTGAAGTAAAAGACGAAAACAATTGTACGAAACGAGTAGAGTATACGATTGATAAATTACCGGAGACTTCTATTAATAGTAGAGTTGATAATACTGTAATCTGTAAAGGAGCATCTAATGGTAAAGTAACATTTATAATTGGAGGTTTTGGTAATGGCACTCCTTATTCATACATAATTGATGGTGATGCAACAAATATTCTAACTGGAACAACAGATCCAACAGGAACTACTTTTGAGATCACCATTTCAAATTTAAATACTGGTAATCATAAAATTGACGTAACAAATGGAACTACAAATTGTATTGTTTCAAGAACTCAGCATGTAGCTGAGCCGTTAGATAAATTGATTTTAACTCCCGCTACAGTTACTCCAAAAACGTGTGATGATTTAGGAACCGCTACTATTCATGTAACTGGAGGCTGGAATACGAATTATACTTATACGGTAACACCACCAACTGGCCCTGCAATTGTGCAGGAAAACGATAACTATTTTGCTGATTTAGAAGATGGTCTTTACAATTATACAGTTAAAGACTTAAAAGGTTGTGAGGAAACAGGAACATTCACAATTGGAGGAATCGTAGCAATTAATGCAAGTATAACTGCAACAACGAACTTATGTTATAAAGATGCGGCTAAAGCGGCTATTTATGTTACTCCAGATACACATGCAAATTATACCTATACCCTAAATGGTTTAACAACACAGGATAATGGAACATTTACAGGATTAGCTCCGGGTAAGTATAAAATTAGAGTTACTGACACATCTACAGGATGTTATATAGATTTAGCAGAACAAACAGTTGCTACAGAATTAACGGCAAATACCAATTTATTTGCTGGTCCTAAATGTAATACCCCAAATGTTGAAATTAGAGGTAAAGTTTCTGGAGGTACTCCGGGAGCAACAGGAAATCCATTATATACTTATACTGTTACAATTGACGGAAATCCTGAATCTCCTGCAACGACACATAATGTTACGGCTGCTGACGGAACATTTAGCTATATAGATGCAAGTGGTATTGCAGCAGGAACTACTACAACACCAAAAACGACATCTACAGTCTATGTATTTACATTTACAGATTCAAAAGGATGTACGACTACATCTACAAGAACAGTTCAGCCAAAAACAAATCCTCAATTTACAGCCACGCCAAATTCAACTATTTTCTGTAATGGCCAGGCATCTGGCTCTATAACAGTGACAATTGATACTGATTTTGGAGAAGGACCTTACGTAACTAGTGTTCGTAATACTACAACTAATACATCTTATGGCGCACAGACTACTGGACTACCGGCAGGAAATTATACTGTTAGAGTAACAGATGCTAAAGGTTGTTTTGATGAGAAAACAGATATCATCATTAAACAGCCAGATCCAATTGTTGTAGATTATAAAGTAAAACCTATAACTTGTGGCGATAACGGTGTTTCATTAGGAAGAATTATTATTAACACTGTAGAAGGAGGAACAAAAAATTACACTTATAATGTAAAAGGAATCAATTATGATCAAAAGTTTGATAACAAAGATGGTTCAACACAATTTTTTGAAATAGTTAATTTTGGTTATTATGAAATTATCATTACTGATGCAAATGGTTGTACTAAAATTATAAAAGACATTTTAGTTGCTTCTCCACCGGATGATTTAGATATAACAGTATCAAATCCACCAGTAGATTGTTCTACAGGAGGTACGGCAGTTGTTGCTGTTGGCTCAGACCCTCTTAATCCTAGTAGTATTATAGGAAATGGACCGTTTTACTTCGCTATTTATGATGGAAGTGTTCCAAATTATCCTAATAAAGTTGGTTCTTTTGCATGGTTGCCTGAAGACAATCCAGGAATTGCAGGAGCACCAGGAGATAAAAAAGCAACATTTACTAATTTGACACCAGGAGTAAAATATACTTTTATAGTTTATGATAGTGATGCTGCACATGGTGGTACAGGTACTGGTTGTTATTATTTTGAAACTTCAGAAGACGAAATTCCAACAAATTCTAAACTTAAAGTTGAAGGAGATGTAGAAGCTCACAATATTACTTGTTTTACAACACCTCCTACAGCGGATGGAAATGTATCATTCAAAATTTCAAGTGAATATACAGTAGCTACAGATGTAGATTATCAAATTTTTAATGAGCTAACATTGCAACCAATGGGACCTGCTCAATCTGGTATTGTACCAGCTGCTACAGTACCGGTTTCAACTTTAGACATCACTAATTTTGGAGCGCTTCCATTCGGTAAATATATTATTGTAGTAACTGAAATAAAAGATAGAACTACGACTCCAGATTTAAAAGGCTGTAGTATTGCTTCTATTCCATTCACCATTACTGGTTCGGTTACACCATTAACTTTAGATGCAAATTCACCTAATAATGCTAATCATTGTAACACAAACGCCGGTAAAATAGAGGCATTTGCTCAAGGAGGAACAACATTAGAAGCAGATCCGGATCCAACAAATCCTAAACCTGCCATTCCTTATCTGTATAAAATTCAAATTGATAACGGTGCAATAGGAGAAGATGTAACAGATAGTCGTCCACTGGCAGCATCTTTTGATCTTGCTTCTGATAAAGCAAGTGTTTTCAATGTAGAAGCAGGAAATTATTTAGTGTATGTACGTGATGCATACGGATGTATAGCTGTTAAACCAGTTACAGTTGATAAAGATCCGGAACCAGAAATTACCGCAGTTGCAACTGGTCAGTGTACAGCCGCAGAAGGTAAATTCGGTATCTTAGTGACATTAACTAATCCAGGTGTTGGACCTTATGATTATAGTTTAGATGGTGGCTTTTTTGAAAGACAGTCAGCACCGTCATTTACAATTCCTAATGTATCGTCAGGAGAGCACACTGTAAGAGTTAAAGACGCTAATGGTTGTGGTAATACAGTTTTAGATATTAATATTTACGCACCATTAGAAATTGAAGGTTCATTTACAACTCCACCAACTTGTAGAGATGCTGACGGAATAATTACTGTTGATGTAAAAGGAGGATTTAGAACTCCAGTTACTAATTTTGAATATACATTAGTAAATAACACAACTTTAGTTACAAGTCCAGTTCAGGTAAATAATCCTGTATTCATTAATCAGGCAGCAGGAAATTATACTGTTACTGTTACAGATCTCAATACAGGTTGTACTAAAAATGTAACAATTGATTTGGTAATTCCATTAGATCCGGATTTCACTTTAGCGAATACAGCACCAAATTGTGCTGGTGCTCAAGGAACCCTGAACAACGGAACTATTACGGTTAAGTTGCCAACAACAAATACCGATACACCGTATACTTATACATTGAATAAAATTTCGCCAACTCCATTAGGAAGTGCGCTTACTAAAAATACTAAGTTATTTACAGGATTAACAGCAGGTGTTTATGAAGTGACTGTTAAATCTGCAAAAGGTTGCGAAACCAAACATCAAACGGAGATTTTTGCACCATTACCAGTTACAATAGCATTAAGCGAAAGTGACTTTAAATGTACTGGTACAACTTTTAATGAAAAAATAGTTACTGTTACTCCAGGCGGAGGTGCTGGTGCTGTACCTACTGTAATTACAGATTACAAGTACAGTACAGACGGTACAAGCTGGCAGGATGAAAATACATTTACTGTTTCAGATAGTGAATTGGCAAAAACGTTTACATACTATGTAAAAGATGCAAAAGGATGTATTGTTAGTGATCAGATCATAATTCAGCCGTTCCCTAAATTAATTTCTGTTGTTGCAGATTACGGTGACCTAATGGATTGTTTAAATAAGAAACAGGAAATGACAGTTACTATTGCAGGAGGAACAAATACGCCACTTCAGTTTACTTATAAGGCATACGAAGATGGTGTGGCAATTGGTAATTTAGAAACGGTTACTGACAGAATATTTGTGTTTGATGCATTAAAAGAAGGTGCTACTTATAAATTTGAAGTTTTTGATAATAATACATCATGTAGTATAATGTCAACTTCTTATAACGTTCCTGTATTCAACAAAATAAACGTAACTGCTAATGCGTATGCAATGGTAGATTGTAATACAAACAAAACAGGACAAATAGAAATTAATGTTGTTGATTACGCAGGACCTTACACCTATGAGATCCTCAAAGGAGGAGCTTCTTTAACTCCACCGGTTACAGGAGTAGGTAATAGTACAACAACAAGTTCTTTTGTACTTCCTGATTTATTAGCGGCAGGAACTTATACTGTTTTTGTAAAAGAAACGGCTTATCCTGTTTGCGATTTTACAACTGATCCTGTAACTATTACAGAACCAGATGCATTAACCGGATTTACAGTAACAAATGTTCCTAAAAATTGCTTTAATGCAGGTTCAAGAGTTTCGATCGATTTAAATTCTATTTCCGGAGGAAGTGGAGGAAACAGTTACGCATTCGTTAAGAGAAATGATTCGCCAATAGGTAAATATGGTCCGGATAGTTTTGCAATACTGGATCCCGCAACCAATACAGACTGGGATGTTTGGGTAAAAGATAAAAACGATTGTGCAATAAAAGAAGAGGTTACAATTGCTGAGGATTTAAGTCCTTATGATCTTGCTGTAAATGCATTTGATCCATGTCCGAGCCCTACAGGAACTTATACTTTTATAGTTACGGCGACAACAGCTGGTGGTGCTGAATATAGTATTGGTAATGGTTTTCAACCAACCGGTACATTTACAGTAGATAATTCAGGTGAATATACTGTTACTGTAAGAGATAAAAACGGATGTACAAATGAGCTCAAAGTAACGATTTTAGAAGAGTTATCACTTAAAGTGAAAGCTAAGAAAGTGTCAACTTGTAACAATCCTGATGGAGAAATTACTGTAGAAGCGCAAGGCGGAAGTACTGACTATGAATATAGCAAAGATGATGTTACTTACGGACCGTCACCAACGTTCACTTTATTGCTGCCTAATACTTATAAATTGTATGTTAGAGACAGAGTTACAGGATGTAAAAAAATGATTACTGAGATTATAGAAAATGCTACCCCAATTACTGGATTTGCGTTAACTCCAACAGCAGTAACTTGTTTTGGATCTACTGACGGAACAATAACGGCAACTATGACTGCGCCATCTGCAGGTGTAAACGATAATCCGAAATACATGTATAGTATCGACGGAGGTGTTACATCTCAAGAGTCTAATGTATTTAAAGATTTAGCAGCTGGTCATTATAAAATTACGGTTCTTTCGGGCAGAGGCTGTCCTGAAGAAGCAGAAACAGATGTTGATTCACCATTGATTATAACTGTACCTGCTCCAGCGGTAATTCCATTTGGATGTACTGCAGGTACTAATGATGCTAATTTTGCCACCATTACGGTAAATGTTGCTGGTATCACAGGAGGTTCGAATGATTACAAAACTTTTGAGTTTATTAAAGTAGGAACTCCAACTCCTGTATACAAAGGCTCTGATCCATTTTACACAGAGTATGATTTAGCTGGAGGGACTTATATCGTAAATGTTTATGATAGTAAGGGATGTATTGGTACAGCACCGGCTACAGTAGAAATTAAACCATTTATTGGTTTAGATCTTATAACGGTCGATGTAACCAAAGCAATAACATGTAATAATTTGCAGGAAATTCAGGTTTCTGTGAGTCATACCGGAGCAACAGCACCAACTAATTTAGAATATACTTTAGTTGATGTAAATGCTACTGATGGAACAACGGGAATTTTATATCCTAAACAAATCAGTACAGATGGTAAATTTATTGATTTGCCGATAGCGAATTATTTAGTAACGGTAACGAATTTAGATACAAAATGTAGTGTGAAGACCTATCATTATGTAAACGAACCCAATACATTCGATCTTACTATTGATAAAATTGTTAATGTGACTTGTTTTGCGGGTAATAACGGTAGTGCTGATGTTACTTTTATCGACAGATTAATCACAACAACCCCTCTTAATCCTGATGAAGCGGGACCATTTGACTATAAAGTATTTGATGCTGCAGGAATTGAAGTACAAAGAGGAAGTTCTCCTACTGCCGGACCGGTTAAGATTTCTAATTTGGAAGCAGGTACATATAAAATTACAGCTACGTTAAGCGGAACACCATTCTGTACTGTTTCGAAAAACTTTAAAATAGATCAGCCAACAGCTGCATTAGACATTACCGAAAAGCATTCTGAAATTACTTGTTTATTAGGTGATGGTAAAATTTCGGTAACAGCAACAGGCGGATGGCCAAGCGATTATGTATACGAATTAAGATCTGGCACGGATATTATTAAACCGTATGGTCTTTCTCCTGATTTCACAGGCTTAACAAATGGAACTTATCAGGTTTATGTTAAAGACTTTGGAGGTTGCGAAGATTTTGTACCGGTAGTTTTAAATAACCCTACACGAATCGATGTAACAATTAGTGCTACACCAATGCTTACTTGTTTCGACAATGAAGATGGAATAGTCACAATCAATACAGTTACCGGAGGTTCAGGAAATTATACTTATACGCTGCACGGAGTATTAACTGATGGAAGCGTTACAGTTGAGCAATCACAAGGAGCAAAACAGTTTACAGGTCTAAAAGCAGGAACATATTACGTTACTGTAAATGATACGTGGAACTGTACAAATGACTCTAATAAAGTTACAATCAATCAGCCAGAAATTGTAAAAGCAACTTTAGTAATACAAAAAACGGAAAGTTGTAAACAAGTTCCGGTGGTTACATTGACAGCTACTGGAGGAAATGGGCCATACTATTATAGTGCAGATGGAACGAATTACACAGGACCATTCAACTCTTTTGTAGATATTACATTACCTGTAACAACTACAAAAGTTGATTACAAGTATTTTGTAAAAGATTCTAATGGTTGTAAAAGCTATGTGTCTAACACGAGTGCGTTCTCACCAGTTCCGGCATTAGAATTCGAACGCTCAAGCGAAATTGACATTAAATGTAAAGGTGGTGCTACAGGTTCTATCAGAGTGTTGGCAAAAGGAGGTTTAGGTAATTACATCTATACTTTACAAAATGCTGCAGGAATTGATATTACCCCAGCTCCAGCACAGATAACTCCTGGTTCATTTACAGATTTGCCAATTGGAAATTATATCGTAAAAGTTACAAGCTTGGATTGTGATACTGTGTCAACATTGTTCCAGTTAACAGAACCGGATACTTCATTAACAGCTGATGCGGTAGCAACTCCTTTAACTTGTAATGGTTATAATAATGGTATAATTACTGTAAACGCAAATGGCGGAGTAGGAAAATACAAATATGCAATTGAGCCGGAATTTAAACAGTTCTTTGATAAAAATGTATTCGAAAACCTGAAACCAGGTTTCTATGATGTATTAGTTCAGGATGAAAATGAATGTTATGTATTCCTTCAGGATATCGAAGTAAAAGAACCAGCGCCGCTTTCAGGTCTTGAAGTTCCAAATTCTATGATTCCGGAAGTGTGCGTGGGAGACAAAAATGGTGCATTTGCTATTCAGATTACTGGAGGAACAGCTCCTTATACAGCTAGTCTTGATAATGAAAAAGGTCCTTTCCTTTTAGTTGATGGCGATACAGAAGATTACAGTGGGTTATCAGGAGGTAAACACATAGTTTACATTATCGATAGCAGCGGATGTACGACTGAAGTTACAATCGACATGCCATTACCGGTTATTCTAGATCCAATTGCAGATATCAATTACGATTGTGTAAACAATGCACAAACAAACATGGTAACCGTTACAGTGGATAACAGCAATACAGATCTTACCCAGATCGATTATTCGCTTGATAGTGATGTAGGTCCTTTCCAGCCAGGTAACATCTTTACAAATGTTGCTCCGGGAAGACACTTTATTGTAGCGAGACATACTAATGGTTGTAAAGTACCAACGGCCAGTTTCGATATCAAAGCATACGATCCGTTGACACTTGCTGTGTCTGGAGGAAAACCAGAAATGAATATCATTTCGGTGACTGCCGGTGGTGGAGCTCCTGCTTACGAGTACAGCTTCAACGGAGAGCCGTTTACCTCTTCAAACAGATACAAAATCTACAAATCTGGAGATTATGTCGTTGTGGTAAGAGACAGAAACGGATGTACTGCGACAATAACATTTCCTGCAATTTATGTTGATGTATGTCTTGATAATTACTTTACTCCGGCCGGTGTTACTAATACCACATGGGGTCCTGGTTGTACGAATATTTACAACAACCTTGAGTTCTCGATCTTCGACAGATACGGTCGAGTAATTGTTAAGTACCATTACGGTCAAAAATGGGACGGTAGATACAATGGCGCCGAATTACCTTCAGGAGATTACTGGTATGTTCTTAAATTGAATGACCCGAAAGATGACAGAGAGTTTGTAGGACATTTCACTTTATACAGATAACAAAATAAGAGCCCCTAATGATGTTGTCTAAAAAATTAATTACAATGAAAAAGTTTATTTTATCTTTAGTACTCATGGCTGTAACAACAAGTTACAGCCAAGAGTTAAACCTACCAGTTTTTACGCAATATTTAGCAGACAATCCTTTTGTTATCTCACCAGCCTTTGCCGGTATTGGGGATAATCTTAGAATTAGAGCCAATGGTCTTACACAATGGGTGGGTATTAAAGATGCACCCGATAATCAGTCACTTTATGCTGATTTTAGAGTTCTGGATCGTTCCGGAGTAGGTATTTCACTTTATAATGATAAAAACGGTTATACGCGTCAGACAGGAGCAAAAGTGTCCTTTGCGCATCATATCATTTTAGATTATTATTCGAAACAATATTTGTCTTTTGGTATTTCGTACAACTTTAATACTTTTCGAATTAATACCAATGAATTCGATACCACAATAGAACATCCCGTTATAGATCCTTCCGTAACAGATAATCGTTATAATGCCAACAACAACTTTGATGTCAGTCTTTTGTATCGTAATAAAGGATTTTATGCCAGTTTGAATGTCAATAACATCCTAAAGAAAAACACCGATAAATACAGAGGTATTGAGCCCAACCTGCTTTCCAACTATCAGGTATATTCCGGTTATGTTTTTAAAGATGGAGAAAACAGCCGTATCGAATACGAGCCCTCTGTTTACTACCAGTATTTTGCAAGTGACGGACGTTCTACAACCGATTTCAACTTCAAATACAGACGTTACAACCGCTACGAAGACTATTATTGGATAGGAGTTTCATACCGTTTCTTAAACGACCAGTTCCCAAAACCTCTATCAGTCGGGCCAATGGTAGGCTTTATGAAATCTAAATTTTATTTCGGATATTCTTATCAGGTAATGTTCAACCAGCTTGGAAGTTACAATACAGGAACACATTCCGTAACCATAGGTTTCGATTTCTTACAAGCAATCAGTAACTGTCCTTGTACACAAAGTCCGGTTCGTGATTAGTGAGCTTTTTTAGCGTATTTAATACATAATTTGTTTTTTTTTATCATTTACATCGTTTTCGTTGTTATAGCATTGTTATTTTTATTATTTATCAAATTTATTAGTACTTTAAAAGTTATATCTTTGTTTTTCTTTCAAAAAAACTAAAAAATTATCTAATGAAAACTTTAAACGATTTCGATTTTAAAAATAAAAAAGCAATTATCCGTGTTGACTTTAATGTACCACTGGATGAAAATTTTAATGTAACGGATGCTACACGTATCGAAGCTGCAAAACCAACTATTGATGCTATTTTAGCACAAGGCGGAAGCGTAATTTTGATGTCGCATTTAGGAAGACCAAAAGGTGTTGAGGAAAAATATTCTTTAAAACATATTTTAAAAACAGCTTCAGAAATTTTAGGAGTTGAGGTTAAGTTTGCCGAAAACTGTGTTGGAGAAGTAGCTCAGGCTGCTGCCAAAGACCTAAAACCAGGAGAAGTTTTATTGCTTGAAAATTTACGTTTCCATGCAGAAGAAGAAGCTGGAGATGTTGCTTTTGCAAAAGAATTAGCATCACTTGGAGATATTTATGTAAATGATGCTTTTGGAACAGCTCACAGAGCACACGCTTCAACAACTATCATTGCTCAGTTCTTTCCAACAGAAAAATGTTTCGGAACATTGTTGGCTAAAGAAATAGAAAGTTTAAACAAAGTACTTAAAAATAGCGAAAAACCGGTTACTGCTGTTCTTGGAGGATCTAAAGTATCTTCTAAAATCACCGTTATCGAAAATATCTTAGACAAAGTAGATCACATGATCATTGGCGGTGGAATGACTTTTACATTCATTAAAGCACAAGGTGGTAAAATTGGAGATTCTATTTGTGAAGACGACAAACAAGAATTAGCACTTGAAATTTTAAGATTAGCGAAAGAAAAAGGAGTTCAGATTCATATTCCGGTTGATGTAATTGCAGCAGATGATTTTTCAAATACAGCCAATACAAAAGTAGTAGACGTTAGAGAAATTCCTGATGGATGGCAAGGTCTTGATGCAGGTCCTAAATCTTTAGAGAACTTCAAAAAAGTAATCTTAGAGTCAAAAACTATTTTATGGAACGGTCCGTTAGGTGTTTTTGAAATGGAATCATTTGCTAAAGGAACAATTGCATTAGGAGATTATATCGCCGAAGCTACAGAAAATGGAGCATTTTCATTAGTAGGTGGTGGAGATTCTGTTGCTGCAGTAAAACAATTCGGATTCGAAGATAAAATGAGTTATGTATCCACTGGTGGCGGGGCTATGCTTGAAATGTTAGAAGGAAAAGTTTTGCCTGGAATCGCTGCGATTTTAGACTAAATTATCACAATTAACATTTTTTTAGATAGTTTACATGCATAAACTGGTTAAGTTTGCAAAAGTAAGGTTTCTGTAATCGTTTGAATTATAGAATTTTAAAAAAATGTTATATGATTGTAAAAAAAATATCAATAGTAGTTTCGGTGTTTTTTTCCATGTCGATTTTTGCACAGGATGTTGCAAAGACAGATGTCGAAATTAAGCCAATTGTAAAGATATCCTATTTAGATTCTGTTAAGAACTCATTCAAAAAAGATGAAATGGCAACCCGGGTTGACAGTCTCTGGATGAACGAATTAGTAAGTTTAGATATTTATGATGACTTAACAAAAGACATTCAAACCATCAACACAGATGTTACAGTTGATGAAGAATTGCCAACAGAATTGCTGAAACAGCGTTTGAATGCAATGAATGGAAAATCACCATTTAATATTGAATACAATCAAGGTTTAGAAAATATAATAAAGTCATTTCTTAAGAATCGTAAAAAATCGTTTTCCCGATTAATGGCTTTATCAGAATATTATTTCCCAATTTTTGAAGACGCTTTTGCCAGACAGAACGTACCTTTAGAAATTAAATATTTAGCCGTTGTAGAATCTGCTTTAAATCCTAAAGCAGTTTCTAAAATGGGCGCCACCGGAATTTGGCAATTCATGTACGGAACCGGTAAACAATACGCCTTAAAAATAGATTCGTATATTGATGAACGCAGTGATCCGCTTAAAGCTACTGCCGCTGCATCTGAATACATGACCAAAATGTATAATGTTTTTGGTGATTGGGAGCTTGTTTTGGCTTCATACAATTCAGGGCCCGGAAATGTTACCAAAGCGATTCGTCGTTCCGGCGGAAAAACAAGTTACTGGGACATTCGCAACCATCTTCCAAAAGAAACCCAAGGTTATGTTCCCGCTTTTTTAGCTACAATGTATCTTTTTGAATATCATAAAGAACACGGAATTAATCCGCAGAGAGCTGTCGTTAAAAACTTTGAAACCGATACCGTTCAGATCAAAAATCAAATGTCATTCAAACAAATTGCAGATTTGTTAGACATGCCGCAATCTCAGATACAGCTTTTAAACCCTTCGTATAAATTAAATGTAGTACCTTTTTATCAGGGAGAACCACATTATTTGCGTTTACCGAAAGATAAAATTGCCACGTTTGTTTCAAACGAAGATAAAATCTACGATTACGTAGCGTATCAATCACAAAATAAAACGTTACCGGCTCAATTGGCGTTAAAAGTGGCTCCTAAAGCAAATGCAAAACCAGACAGAACAATCGATACAGATGTTAAATGGTATAAAGTTAAAAGAGGTGATAATTTAGGCACCATAGCTGCAAAGTATAATGTGAATGTTATCGATTTGAAAAAATGGAATAACCTTAAAACAAATGCTGTTGCATTGGGAAGAAGCTTAAAAATCAAATCAGAAGCTGATGCGGTTATTAAAAATCCAAAAGAGATAAAATCAACTCTTGCTGTTGAGAAAAGATCAGAAGAAGCCATTGCTGCTGCTGATGATAAAAACAACACACACCCACAAGAGTATGTTGTGGCAGCCGGAGACAATTTAGGAAGTATTGCTAAAAAATTCGGTACGACTATTGCTGACCTAAAAGAACTAAATAGTCTGACTTCAAATAATATTGGTTTAGGTAAAACTTTGGTAGTTGCGAAAGCAGTTCCTGAAATCGTTGAGGAAAATGCAGTTGCCACAGCAATAGCTTCCAATTCTTCGATTGATTCATTCAGGAAAAAAGCAACTTCGGCTAAAGATCTTGGAGAAGATTATTACGTTAAAAAAGGAGATTCGTTGTATAGTATTTCTAAAAAATATCCAGGAGTTACGATTTCTGATATTAAAAAATGGAATAACATTAAAGACGGAGAAATAAAACCAGGAATGAAACTTAAAATAAACGGATAATAAAAAATCTTATATAAATTTGGGTTTTATTTCATAACTTAAGAAGATGAATAAAACCCATTTTTTATTACTGTTAATTCCGTTTGTGCTCATTTCGTGTTTCAGGAACGAAAAACAATCTCAGCCAGTATCCGGTAAAACCAATTCGATCTCTATCATTATAGACGATCAATTGTGGTACGGGGAAGTAGGAGACAGTATCCGAAATAAATTTGCCTCACCGGTCTTGGGTCTCACCCAGGAAGAACCGTTATTCACCATAAATCAATATCCGGCCCGATTACTTGAAGGTTTTGTGACCGATAGCCGCAGCATTATAGTAGTTAAAAAAGCCAATACGGATAAATTCGAAATTACCCACAGCAAATCATTACCGCACAACACATTTCGTATCTACGGGAAATCTGTCGATGATATTATTTGCAGTATTGAGCTAAACTCTGCGCAAATAATTAAGATGATTCGCGATGCAGAGATTAAAAAAGTCCAGGAAGACAATAGCAAATCGTTATTGAATCCTACGGTTATAAAAAACAAATTTCATATCGACATCCAGATTCCAACAGGTTACGAATACATGTTGCATAAGAAGAACTTCATCTGGTTAAAAAAAGATATAATAAGCGGCAATACAAGTTTGCTTATTTACCAGATCCCTTTGCGTAATTTCAAAAAGAATTCAAATGTTGTTAGTAACATTATCAGAATGCGGGATTCTGTAGGAAGTTATATCAAAGGGCGTGAGCCGAATACCAAAATGATTACCGGTGAAGCATATGCACCCTATTTTTCGACCATTACTTTAGATGATAAGCAAGCATACGAGACCAGAGGAAACTGGGAATTGAAAAATGATTTTATGTCCGGACCCTTTATCAATTATGCCATAGTAGACAAAAGATACAATCGAATTTTAGTTATCGAAGGATTTTGTTATTCGCCCTCCAATCAGGAAAGAGACTTAATGTTCGATTTAGAAGCCATTATTAAATCAGTTAAAATTGATAAACGATAAAATTCTAAAAGATTAAATCACGTTTCGAAATAAAAATAATCAATAGCAATAAGGAGTAAAAACAGAATGGAATTAAAATGGAAAATAAAGCCGTTTGAGGCATTAACGGTTCATGAGTTATATGATTTGCTCAAACTAAGAAGTGAGATCTTTGTATTAGAGCAAAATTGCGTCTATTTAGATCTTGATGGAAAAGATAAGAAAGCATTACACCTGATTGGTGAATATGACGGTAAAACTGTTGCTTATGTACGTTTATTTGATGCCGGAATCAGTTTTGATAATGCATCAATAGGCAGAGTCGTAGTCGATGCCAATTATCGCGATAGAAAATGGGGACATGATTTAATGCGTGAAGCCATTGCCGCCATAAAATCAAATTTCAATAAAGATAAAATTACCATTGGCGCTCAATTGTATTTAAAGAAATTCTACGAAAGCCACGGATTTGTTCAATCTAGCGAAATGTATCTTGAAGATGATATTCCGCATATTGAGATGGTTAGGGAATAATTAAGGATTTTTTAATTTTTTTAATTGCTCTTTTAATTTTTTATTTTCTTTTTTCAGGAGCTCAATATGCTCCATAACAAAATCAGGGATGTTAAAATAAATCATGTTTATTTCATCCCTTTTTTCTTTGTTTGGCTCTTCAGGTTCGTAGATAGTTTCTTTGTCTACATCTAATTCTTTGGCAATCTTTTGCCATTCAACCTCTGTTATGTTTGTACGTCCGCTTTCTCTGCGGCTATAATTAGACTGTGACATACCAATTAAATCTGCCAATTCCTCTTGTGAAAATCCTTTGGATAGTCTTGCTTGTATAAGTTTAGTCTTGCTCATATTTTATTTCTTATAATATTAAAATGAATTCGTTCAGTAGCGCATCGTTAATTTTTGAACATTTCGATTTAGTTTAACAAATATATTTTAATATTTGTAAGACATTGTTAATTATTTTAATATTAACACATGTGTAAATTCGCATAAAAATGCATAATACTTTCGTTGTTTAGAATGTATGTTTGTAAAAGATATCTTATTTTTTGTTTAATTAAGCTAGGTCGACATAGTTACTTCTAGATAATATTGTAAGATGTTGAGAAGAATGTTTAACAATAAAATTTTAATTATGGAATTAAGTTTAGATAATTTTAAAGAAAAGCTTATTAGTGAATTAGTAGAACTAAGAAAAGAAGAACTATTAAAAATTTCCGGTGGAATAGGTTGTTCTGGAAAATGGATTGGATGTGGCCCCGGATATTGTGTGGGCGATTGTCCTGCAAATTGTTTAAGTCATTGTATGGCTCAATTTCAAGATAAAATTAATTAATAAAAAAGCTGTTTAAATTTATTTAAACAGCTTTTTTAAAAGATATAAAAATGAAAAAGAAATGTACGCTGGAAGATGCATTAGATTACCAAAATGAAAATGTCATTTTTAGATTTGTAAAAGTATTTAATGTATCAGAGGAGCAATCAATTTTACTTTTTGAAGAAACAAAAAAATGGCTTTGGCTCTGTTATAAAGCTGTAGATTCGGGAATAAAAACACCTGTGTTTATTGATGATTCAATTTTGATTATTGATGAAATGTGGCATAATTTTATTTTGTTTACAAAAGATTACGAAAGATATTGCTTAGATAAATTTGGCCTTTTTATTCATCATCTGCCAACCACAAAGAGTGAATCTGAAGAATGGGGAAAAGACATTGAAAAAAACACCAAATCTTATTTGGATAGTTTAGAGAATCAATATTCTATTATTTTCGACTTGCTTGGTAAAGAAACGCTGTTATTATGGTATAAAGATTTTGCGGTAAAATACTCAAAAGACAAAATAAAAGAACTCATAAGATGAAACATTGCTTAGTTATTTTGGTTTTATTTTTCTCAGTCAGCACAAATGCTCAGTCAGTGGGG
The DNA here is from genome assembly GCF_002217195.1 of Flavobacterium aquidurense. Lineage (NCBI taxonomy): Bacteria > Pseudomonadati > Bacteroidota > Flavobacteriia > Flavobacteriales > Flavobacteriaceae > Flavobacterium > Flavobacterium aquidurense. The sequence continues at coordinate 60,065 of NZ_MUGR01000014.1, forward strand.
CAAGACAAAAGTTACATCATGAGTGACAGGTTTCCTTTGGAGAAGTACAGTAAAATGAAAAAAATCCAAAAGCAACTCGAAAAAATAAACATCTATGATATAACCTATAATTCTTTTGACAACACAAAGGTTAAAGGTTTTTTGTTATTACCAAATGAAGAAGGAAAGAAGTATTCCGTAATCATCTATAATCGTGGTGGAAACGGCAGCTACGGAATGGTAAATGACCAATATATCGTAACTTTTTTATCTAAAATCGCCAGTAAAGGTTTTGTTATAATTGGATCACAATTACGAGGTTCTGAAGGAAGTGAAGGTACAGATGAATTTGGAGGTAAAGACATCGATGATGTGATGTCGCTATTTAAAATTATTAATACGATTAAAATTGCTGATACTTCAAAAATTGCCCAGATAGGTTGGAGTAGAGGCGGTATTACAAATTCTCAGTTATTAAAAAGAACAAAAAAAATTAGAACCACAATTAATATTGCAGGACCAAGTGATATACTAAAAACCAAGCGAAAAGAAATGTTCGTTGTTTACCAAAACAGAGTCAGAAATTATGCATTGGATTCCGTTTATTACTCGAATAAAATATCTCCTATATTTCAGATCGATTCCGTTTTAAACAAAAAAGAAAGTTTTTTATTTATGCATGGCGATCAGGATGAGAACGTGGCCCTTTTTAATAGTAAAGAACTTTATAAGAAGACCAAAAGAAATGGCTATAAATCAAAATTTATATTGTTTAAAAATTCAGAGCATAGCCTATTCAATCAAGTTGAAAAAGCAATAAATGACATTGTATCCTGGCTCAGCCAAGAGCTGATTTAAAGGCTCTTTTGTTCACTCATAAATTGTTAATTATAAACAGATAAAAGTGTTAAAAACTTTCATTTTTACATCTTCAAAATCGTTTTATACTCCGTTTGATTGTTTAAAACATTTACCGCTTTCTTGATCTCAGAATTGTTTTTAATATAATACTGATATAAACCTTCCTGATATTGGTATCTTTTTATTAATTCTTCCTGAATCAGGTTTCTGATTTCTTTTTGGTTTTTATCTAACAAAGTCGTTTCGCTTTTTTCAAGAGCGGCCAGTAATTGCTGATATTCCGGAGCGATAGTTTCATCTATTTTTTCATTTTTGGCTGCAGCCAAAGTATTTTTCAAAGCCACTTCCGTTTCCGTATCAAAACTGATTTTATTGGTTTTTAAGTATTGTTTGAAAGTGTTATAATCAGCATCAGAAATCGTTGGGATTTTATCTCCCAGATTCTGGTTCTTGTAATAGTAGGTTGTAGCATAATCAAAGATTCCGTCATTTTTTAATAACGCAGTCGTAATTGGGCTTGTCTTCGCTTCATCTAGTTCAATGTCCGGCAAAACACCCCCGCCATCATAAACCGTTCTTCCTTTTCTTGTTTTAAAAGCATTGAAATTTTTAGCGTCTGTTTTTTGAGCAACGCCATTTTTATCTTTATGTGCATAATCCAGTGCCTGAATACAACGGCCGGAAGGGGTATAGTAACGGGAAATAGTTACTTTAAGCTGTGTTCCGTATGTCAGATCTACAGAACGCTGTACCAAACCTTTTCCGAAACTGCGACTTCCTAAAATCACTGCACGATCTAAATCCTGCAAAGCTCCCGAAACAATTTCAGAGGCAGAAGCACTTCTTCCGTTGACCAAAATCGCCAGTGGAATTTCAGTATCTACAGGTTCTTTTGTCGTTTTATAAGTATTGTTATGTTTCTCGATTCTTGATTTTGTAGTTACAATCACTTCATTTTTCGGAACAAATAAGTTACAAATATCAATGGCTTCATTTAGTAAACCGCCAGGGTTTCCTCTTAAATCAAGCACGATTTGTTTGGCTCCGTCTGCTTTTAATTTTTCAAGTGCATCCTTTACTTCACTTGAAGCTTTTCGGCTAAAATGGGCCAAAACAATGTAACCCGTTTTATCATCTATTTTCCCGTAAAACGGAACTGATTTAATATCAACTTCATCCAAAACCAACTCCGTTGTAAAAGGTTTTCCCTGACGAAGGTATTTGATCTGAATTTTGGTGTTTTTAGTTCCTTTCAATAATTGTGAAGCATCATCCTTAAAATCAGCAATCATCACATCACCAATCTGAATAATTTCATCACCCGCTTTTAGTCCGGCTTTATCAGCAGGATAATTTTTATAAGGCTCGCGAACCACCAAGCGATCTTTTTTTCGGGATATCAAAGCGCCAATTCCGGTATATTCCCCCGTATTGTTTATTTTGAAGTTGACAACATCCTGCTCATTAAAATAAACAGTATAAGGATCTAAACTACCCAACATGCTTTTAATGGCTTTGTCCATTAAATCACCCGGATTGGTCTCATCGACATAATTGGTATTAACCGCTTTGAACAATGTCGTAAAGATTTCGATTTGTTTGGCAATCTCAAAAAAGTCGTCTTTGAAACTGGTTCCAATAAATAAAAACCCTGCCGCAACAGTGGGTATGATGAATTTCTTTTTGAAATAAGGATACATGATTATGTTTTTTTTCTTTTAAATCTTTTTCTAATAAAATAGGCGAATATGCAAAATAATATAATAAACGGCCAAAGGCTAATAATAGATATTAAAAATTCTGAAAGGCTAAAAAATCCGGATTGAATCGCCGTCCAGATTTTTGATCCGTACGAAGTTTTAACACCTTCTTTTTGAGCAATAGTTTTGTAGAATTCAATGGTGACAGTACTTTCAGAAACGCGGTTTTCTAAATATTTCAATTGCCCCTCTTTAGCTTCAATTTCTTCTCTAATAGCCGAAATCTGTTTTTCGATTTCTAAAATCTCACTGATTTTGGTTGCTTTTTGAAGAATTTGAAGATAACGTTCCTCAAGTTTACGCTTGGTTTTTAGTCTTGTCGTTAAGTCAATATATTCTTCGGTAACATTTTGCGAAGTAATATCTTTTCTTTCAAAATAAGAAACCCCTTTTGAAATCGCACTTATAAAGGAATCAAAATTTTGACTGGGAACCCGAACAGTTAAATTTCTATAAACATTGTTGTAATCTTTTCCTTCAGAATCATTTTGTATGCTGGCCTTATTCGCTGCAATTGCAGTTTGAATTCGATTGAAAGTATCTTCTAAATTATCGGTTTCAAATCGAATTGAAGCTTCTTTAATAATTTTTTGTGGAATTTCAGGAGAAGCAGGGTCGGCCATGTCATCTTGTAGATCTGAACTGGCAGCAGATTCATTTTTTGGAGGCAGTTTAACGGCACTAACCATCATATTAGCTTGTTCCTCGTGTTTACTGCAACCTGAAAAAGTCAAAAGGACAAAGAATAAAAAGAAAATATATCTCATATCTGTTTCAAATTAAATCTAAAACTACAATTTTTTTATAATTCTTAGTCTAATTTGACCAATAATGTTGTCGTCGAAGGATTACAAATCAGTTTTGTCTTCAGAATCATTGGTTTTGTTTACCTGAAGTAAGAATTTTTCAAACAACTGAATCGTTTTGGTATTGATTTCTTCGTAAGATAACTTGTCTTTCGTCTGGTAAAAAAACATGATAGCATAAGGTTGCTGAATATTGTCTAAAAGCAAATGTTTGTTTAATCGGTAGGTCTCTCTTAAAACCCGTTTGAAATAATTACGGTCAACGGCTTTTTTAAAGTATTTCTTTGAAACGGAAACGCCCATTTTGATTTTTTCTGCTGCATCAACTTCTGCCTGACGGTAAACCAAACGCAACGGATATTTAGAAACTGATTTTCCATCAGAAAACAGTAAATCAATTGTCGTTTTGCTCTTTAAGCGTTCATTTTTTGGATAGGTAAAGTTCATTTAATTCAGAAAAAATTTGCAATTTTATAGTGCAAAGGTACAATTAAACAATAAAACGGTTATTGTTTTCAATTTTTATACGGCTAAAAATATATTTATTACTTTTGGGCATTAATTTTTTAAGCATGCAAAAAATAATTTCCTATCCAATATCTGTAATCTACTATCTAATTTTTAGTTCGTGTTTGCTTGTATTTCATCCAATACAATGGATTTGCCTAAATGTTTTTGGCTATCAGGCTCATAAAAAAAGTGTTGATTATTTAAATTTCTGCCTTTTAAGATGTACCAATCTGGTGGGAACAACCTATAAGATCGAAAATAGAGAAACAATTCCAACAGGAGTTCCCATTATTTTTGTTTCTAATCATCAAAGTATGTACGATATCATCGCAATGATTTGGTATTTTAGACGTTTTCATTGTAAATTTGTAAGCAAGAAAGAGTTAGGTAGCGGAATTCCGAGTGTGTCCTATAATTTACGTCACGGAGGATCAGTGCTAATCGACCGTAAAGACCCAAAACAAGCGATTCCGGCAATTAAAGGTTTGTCTGAATATATTGAGAAATACAAAAGATCTGCCGTTATTTTTCCTGAAGGAACACGCAGTAAAACAGGAAAGCCAAAAGAATTCGCTCAAAATGGTGTGAAAATTCTATGTAAATATGCACCTTCTGCGTATGTAGTACCAGTAAGTATCAATAATTCATGGAAAATGGTAAAATTTGGCCTTTTTCCTGTAGGTTTAGGAAATCGTCTTACCTTTACCGTGCATAAGGCTTTGGCTGTAAAAGACTATAACTTTGCTGATTTAATGGCGATGACAGAGAAGGCAGTTGTAGAAGGAGTAAACGAGTATAAATAGATTTTTGATTTCAGAAATTTAAACTGAAACAGAAATCCCAATCTAAAATAAGTAATGTCTATAAAAAACATTAGATTAGAAGTAATGCAGTTTTTGGAAAAAAACGTGGATAGCTTCGTCGAACAGTATTTAATTCCAGTGGAAAAAATTTGGCAGCCGTCAGACTTTTTGCCTAATTCTGAAGGAGATAATTTCTTTGAGGAGGTAAAAGAGTTACGTGAAATTGCCAAAGAATTACCATATGATTTCTGGGTTACGCTTGTAGGTGATACGATCACCGAAGAGGCTTTGCCAACATACGAATCATGGTTAATGGATGTAGAAGGTATAAATCAGATAGAAAATGGTGGAAACGGCTGGTCGAAATGGATCAGACAATGGACCGGAGAAGAAAACCGCCACGGTGATCTGCTGAATAAATACTTGTATTTGTCTGGTCGTGTAAACATGCGTGAAATCGAAATGACAACACAGCACTTAATCAACGACGGTTTTGATATTGGAACTGGATCTGACCCGTACAAAAACTTTGTATATACGAGTTTCCAGGAATTAGCAACGTATGTTTCCCACAACAGAGTAGCCCAAATGGCGAAGAAATTTGGTGATAACAAGTTGTCTAAAATGTGTAAAATGATTGCGGGTGACGAAATGCGTCATCACCATGCGTATAGCGAATTTGTTACAAGAATTTTTGCAGTAGATCCTAGCGAAATGATGTTGGCGTTTCAATACATGATGAAACAAAAAATCGTTATGCCAGCACACTTTTTAAGAGAATCAGGGCAAAAGATCAGCTCGGCTTTCGAACAATTTTCTGATTCTGCACAACGTATTGGTGTTTACACTGCAAACGATTATGTAGATATTATGCAGAAATTAATGGATAAATGGGAAATTGATAAAATGACAGGTTTAACAGATGAAGCCGAAAAAGCACGTGATTATTTGATGAAATTACCAGGTCGTATGGCGAGAATCTCTGAGAGATTAGTAATTCCGCAAGAATCACATATCTTTAAATGGGTTGAACCTGCGAGATTGTAAATCCTAAATTTCAGATTGAAATTGATATTGAGAGCATTGTTGATTGTTGAAGTTTAATAACTTTAACAATCAACTTTTTTATTTAAAAGAATACAATTAAAAAAATCGGCGCTAATCCGCTTAAATCCGCGTCATCTGCGTGCCATCCTCAACACAAGAAAATACCAGAAACATTATGAATAATTCTGACCTGATAAACAAAACAATCGCTTTCGTAAAAGAAAAACTAAACGATGCCGAGGGAGGACACGATTGGTTTCATATCGAGCGCGTGTATAAAAATGCAATTTTAATAGCAAAAGATACTGATTGCGATCTTACGGTTGTACAGTTAGGGGCTTTACTTCATGATATTGCCGACAGTAAATTTCATAACGGAGATGAAACCATTGGACCCAAAACAGCCCGTTTGTTTCTGGAATCTGAAAGTGTTTCTGAAGTAACTATTCAGCATGTAGTCAATATCATCGAAAACATCTCGTATAAAGGTGGAAATTTCGAAAAGAAGTTCACATCTATAGAATTAGATATCGTTCAGGATGCGGATCGATTAGACGCAATAGGGGCGATTGGAGTAGCAAGAGCGTTTAATTATGGAGGTTTTAAAAACAGAACCCTTCATGATCCTGAAATTGCTCCGATAACCAATATGACAAAAGAAGAGTACAAAAAGAATAATGCGCCAACAATAAATCATTTTTATGAAAAGCTGTTACTCTTAAAAGATAAAATGAATACCGATACCGGAAAACAAATCGCTGCCGAAAGACATCGTTTTATGGAGCTGTTTCTCGCTCAGTTTTATGCAGAATGGGAAGGGGTTAAATAGTTTTTAAGTCTCAGTTTTCAATAATAAAAAATGGCTTCATAGTGGAAGCCATTTTTATTTATTATTCGTTTAGTTTATTGTTTACTGTAGTTATAATTTTTAGTTTATCAATTATCGAAAGTAAAACAAAGATGGCTATTAGAATGAAAAGCGAGGTAATGGCAATGATTGCAAAGTATTTTATGGTCCATTCAAGAGCTACTTTTGTTCTGTGCATAAAGCTGATACTTTTTTCTGTTGCGCCTTCATACATCGAAAATCGTACGGTACAGAATTCATTTTCGGTATTAAAATTTCCAAGTTCGACTCCTAATCCCTGTAATTGTTCTTCGACTTCTAAAATTTTGTCGTTCAGAGAAATAAAATCTGCAATTTGTCCGCCTTTAGATTTTAATTCTGTTAGCGACTGAAGCATTTTTTCTATCGAGATTTTTTTAGCATTCAGTTGGCGGTATTCGTTTGTCTTGTCAACTTTAGTAATTTCAGTGTCCTTAAGCACCCCGATTTTTTGAAGTTCAAGGTAGAAATTATCAAATTTTGCCGGATTTATTCCAATAAGCAGATGAATCTGTCTATTGCCTTTCTGTCCCAGGTTTTGTTCATACTGAATAATGGCATTGTATGATTTTGTTTTCGCCTTGATGAGGTTCTCATCTTTATCAAATTCTGATGTTTTTGCTTTAATCGAAGCCGTTTTTTCAAACTTTTGACTCGATGCCATATTCGATGCAGCCTGAATATTATCGCCTTTCATTGCGATTTTTTCTGATGCATAATTTTTTCGCAGATTGTCAATACTGCCAAAAAAATTATCGCTGTAATCATTGCGGGAAGTTGAATCTGCTGCGACATAACCATAAAGAAGTCTGAATGCAAATAATAAAATAAAAAGTCCCACGGACCATTTACTTAATTTTAAAAATCTGGATCTAAAGTTTTTTGCCATCTGAGCGAGTTTTAATTGTTAGTTTCTGGTTCGGTTTATTAAACGAATCGAAAGTAGCGACTTTTTAAATTCTGTCAGTGTTTTTTTATAAATATTTTTACTGTTAAATTAAAAAACCGTTTTATAATTAAAGTAGTAGAATTGGTGGCGGTATTAGTTAAAGTTTCCGGCAATAAAAAATGGCTTCAAATTATGAAGCCATTTTTTTATGTTTAATTTTTGAATTCTATTTCCAGATATAGCTTTGCGGGCTTCAACTTCGCCTCAGTATGATAACAAAATATAAAATATTTGCGAATCTCTGCGAATCCTTCGTGAATCTCTGTGGTAGAAAACCTTAGAACCTTAGTCCCTCAGCAACTCAGAATCTTCCTTTAAGAACACCCACAATTCCCGTCGCCGCAATCTTTATTCTTCTTAGATTTCCAAAAGAATTTTTTGATCAAAAAGCCAATGGCAATAAATAATATGACAAAGGCAATAATTTCTTGTACCATGATCGTTTATTTTAAAAGTTGATACGCAAAAAGCGCCACAAAATATGCAAGACCACTCATCAGGAATAGCTGCATTGCAGGCCATTTCCAGGAGTTGGTTTCTTTTTTTGTGATCGCAAGTGTACTGGCACATTGCATGGCAAATGCATAAAAGAGTAATAATGAAATCCCGGAAGCAAAATTGAAGATCTTCTGACCTGTTTCAGGATTGATTTCGTTTTGCATTTTAGTTTTAATTGTTGCTTCGTTATCACTATCTCCAACACTGTAAATAGTCGCCAATGTTCCTACGAAAACTTCACGGGCAGCAAACGAACTAATAATAGCGATTCCTATTTTCCAGTCGTAACCTAATGGAGAAATAGCAGGTTCAATAGCTTTACCCATAATCCCAATGTAAGAGTTCTCTAATTTCTGAGAAGCCACTTCATTTTCAAATTCTGTTTCGTCAAGCGGCGTATTTACAAACCTTTCTTTTACAATCTCTTCCGCTTCATTAAAATCTCTTCCTGGGCCGTAGGATGCTAAAAACCATAAAATAACAGATATCGCTAAGATAATTTTACCCGCTCCAACCACGAATGCTTTGGTTTTCTCCACAACATTGATGGCAACATTCTTGAAAAGAGGCAATTTATAACTTGGCATTTCGACAACGAAATACGTTTTAGCACTTATTTTTAATATCTTATTTAAGATATAAGCAGAAAGAATAGCAGTTCCAAAACCTAGCAAGTACAACAGCATTAAAGCCAGTCCCTGCACGTTTAGAAACCCAAAAAGACGTTCGTCCGGAATTACCAATGAAATAATAATGGTATAAACCGGTAATCTCGCAGAACAAGTCGTGAATGGCGTTACCAAGATTGTAATAAGACGTTCTTTCCAGTTTTCGATATTTCTCGTTGCCATGATTGCCGGAATGGCGCAGGCAGTTCCTGAAATCAAAGGCACCACACTTTTTCCCGAAAGCCCAAACTTGCGCATGATTTTATCCATCAAAAAGACCACACGACTCATATAACCGCTTTCTTCGAGAATCGAAATAAACAGAAACAAAAAGGCAATTTGCGGTATGAATATAATAACCCCGCCAATTCCCGGTACAATTCCCTGCGAAAGTAAATCAGTAAGAATACCACTTGGTAATTCCTGAGCCACCCAGCTGCTTAAAGAAGCAAAAGTGCTGTCAATGAAATCCATTGGAATTGTTGACCAGCTGAAAATCGATTGGAAAATTAAAAAAAGAATAGCTAAGAAAATGACATAACCCCAAACTTTGTGCGTTAAAACACGATCAAGCTGAGCTCTAAAGTCTTTTGCCATCGAGGCATCCACTTTTAGACCTTCTTTCAAAACATCATTGATGAATTGATAACGTTTTATCGTTTCCTTTTGCTGTAAACGCTTTAATTCTGAATGCGATTTGGTAAAAGTGCTTCTGATTTCATTTCGATCTAAATTCAAAAAGTTCACGTCTTGCGTAATCACCAACCATAATTTATACAATAATTGGTTAGGGAAAGCGTGTTGTAATTTTTGAAAATATTCTTCATCGATAACCGAAGCATTCATACAAGGTTCATGCGGAATCGTTTTATAAGAAACAATTAATTCCTTTAGTTCCTCGATCCCATGACCTTTACGGGAACTGACCAACGCAATTTTAGTTTTTAGTTTTTCCTCTAAATACGGAATATCCAAAGTGATTCCTTTGCTTTCCATACGATCCGACATATTAATAACAAGAATCGTCGGAATTTCAAGGTCTTTTATTTGAGTGTAAATCAGTAGATTTCGTTTCAGATTTTCAACATCTGTGACCACTACCGCTACATCCGGATATAATTTATCGTTTTTGTTCAGTAAAAGCTCGATTACCACACTTTCGTCCATAGAACTTGCGTTCAGGCTATAAGTTCCGGGTAAATCCAGAATGTTGGCTTTGATGTTGTGAGGTAATTTACAGAACCCGATTTTTTTCTCAACCGTAATTCCGGGATAATTCCCTACTTGCTGATTTAGACCTGTAAGCTGATTAAAAACAGAAGTTTTTCCTGTATTAGGATTCCCGATAAGGGCAACATTGATATTTTGAATGCTCATTACAAATTGTTTTTGATAAGTTCAACTTCAATTTCACGAGCAGTTTCAACACGAATGGCTACGTGTGAACCATTAATATCTAAATATAATGGATCCCCAAAAGGAGCAATTTGAAGCAATTCGACTAAGTTGCCCGGCAAACAGCCCATTTCTAATAATTTTAGAGGAATAAGTTCGATATCAAAATCTTTGATAATGGCTTTCTCGCCTTTTTTTAGAGTGTGGATAGTATTTTGCAAAGCTTATTTAGATTGAATTTAGATTGCAAAAGTAGGCAATTATTCTTTATTGCAAGGCATTTAACACTTTTGTAAATGCTAAATGTTTCTAAAAATAAGGGATTTTACTCTTTACACAAGAAATCGATGTCTTCTAAAAGACGTTTAATTTCCTCTTTATTCGTTCCGTCATAAAAACCACGAACACGTCGTTTTTGATCTACCAAAACAAAATTCTCTGTATGAACCATATCATACAATTGGTCAGGGCGACCTAGTTTTACCGCCAGATACGATTTTCTGGCCATGGTATAAATTTCTTTTTTATCTCCCGTAACTAAGTTCCATTTGCTGTCTGCAACATTGTGTTTTATGGCGTAAGCTTTTAAAACCGGAATACTGTCAACCTCAGGAAAAACGGTGTGCGAGAGCAGCATTACCTTAGGATTGTTTAAGATCGCTTTTTGAACTTCTTCAAGATTAGTGGTCATTTTTGGACAAATCGAACCACAAGTCGTGAAGAAAAAGTCAGCTACATAAATTTTACCTTCATAATTCTTTTGCGTTATTGTATCTCCGTTTTGATTGACAAATTTAAAATCGGCAATGGTATGGTATTTACTTTTGTATTGGACCGTACTATCCACCAATTCAGGATTTACATCAGCCGGATTGTAAATGGGTAATGTTTTTTGTGGCTTTAAAGCCGAATAAAATAAGGAAATGGTTACAGCTGAAAATACAATTAGAACAATAAAAAATTTACGGTATTTATAGAGAAGAGATTTCATAAAAACAATTTGGCGCAAAAATACAAAAAGCACTTTTTAAAAAGCGAATAATGTGCTGTTTTTAACAGGTTAATAGAAGTTAATCGCCACGAATTCACGAATTATTTTTTTAATTATTAATTCCTGAATTCGGGACAGAAAACCTTATTTCATTTACTTTTTAATTTTCCGGATAGATTTGTTCACCAGATACAAACCTAATAAGGTGACAAGAGCGCCAATTGCAATTGCTTTTGTGAGTGTTTCTCCAAAAATAAAAGCACCTAAAACCATTGCTACAATAGGATTAATATAAACATAAATGCTGCTGATCTCTGTTGGAAGATGCTGTAGCGTATAAACAAAAGCAATAAATGTTAAGACAGATCCAATAATCACGAGATATAGGATCGCCCACCAGGAAGGCAATGGTATTTCGTTGAGCGGAATATTGATTTCCGCAGCTTCAGTAATGCCATACATGAAAATACTCGATAGTAACATTTGTAGTCCTAAACTAAAGTACGGATTAAAACTCGCCGCTTTTTTCTTTGTCTGCAAAATTCCAAAAGCCCAGGTAATTGTAGAGACAGTCATCAGAATAATTCCGAATTGGAATTCAGGTTTAAAAAAATCAGAGAGATAATCAATAAAAATAATACAAATGCCTCCAAAACTGATCAGGATGCCAAGCAAAGCCATTCTTGCAATTTTCTGACCATTAAAAAAGTTGATCATAATGATCCAGATCGGAAAAATGGCGCTAATGATCGCACCCAATCCGCTGCTCATATATTTTACGCCCCAGGTACTCAGTCCATTGGTGCAGGCAAAATTTAAAAATGCCAAAACCAAAATCGTGCGCCATTGTTTGCCTTTTGGCCATGGCTCTTTTTTTAGAAGAAAATAACCAACATACAGAATTCCGCCTAAAAACTGACGAATTGTGACCAGTTGCAAAGCGGGCATATGTTTTACACCCTCTTTTGAAGCCAGCCAGGTGGTTCCCCAAAAGAAACTTACCCAGCATAATGCCAATATTGGTAATCCGATCGCATTGATTTTTCCTGAAACAGCACGCTGTATTTTTTCTCTCACTTTTATTTGAATTCTTTGTAACAAATATTCAGAAAAGTATTCTAATATTCATTTAAAAACCGGTTATATATACATGAAAATATTCGATGGAAATGATTAAAATGTTACAATAACATGTTTTTGATGTCATTATTTCAAAAATTTTAACATAGCATTTCAAATATTAGGAATACGTTTGTAGTAAGACCAAAAACTTAATTTAAATGAAAAAAAATCTTAGCAGACCTTTGTTCTGCGCTTTTTTTGCAACGATTTCATTTGCAGCTGTTAAAGCTCAAAATGCAACTCCAAAAGAACCCGGTATTAATGTATCGTACATGAATACAAAAATGAGTCCAAGTCAGGATTTTTTCCAGTATGTAAACGGAACCTGGCTCAGTCAGACTGAAATTCCAAGTGACCGTACAACATGGGGAAGTTTTAACGAACTGATCAAGAAAACAGACAAAGACGCCATGTCTATCCTGAAAGAAGCAGCTAAAAATCCAAAATACAAATCAGATACAGATCAGGGAAAAGCAGTTAACTTATTCTCGACTATATTAGATACAGTAGGAAGAAATAAAGCTGGAATAACACCTTTACAGCCTTACTTTAAAAAAATTGATGCGATTAAAAATGTTGCTGATCTTCAAAAATATTTGATTGAAGTGGAGCAGGAAGGCAGTGCTGGCTTTTTTGGAATTTATATTGGAGCTGATGAAAAAAACAGTTCTAAAAACTCCGTAAGTCTTGGAGTAAGCCGATTGGGATTACCGGATAAAGACTATTATGTAGCCGAAGATAAAGATTCTAAAGAAAAGCGTGCAAAATACCAGCTTCATGTAGCGAAAATGATGCAGCTTATTGGAGAATCTCCGGAGAAAGCCAAGCAAAGTGCAGCAGGGATTTTGGCCCTGGAAACACAATTGTCTCAACCAAGATTGAATCGTGTTGAAAGCAGAGACAGCCGTTTGCAATACAATCCAATGACTATTGCCCAACTTCAAAAGTTAACACCAGCGATTAAGTGGGATGCTTATTTTACAGGTATTGGACTTGCAAAGTTAGATACAGTTGTGGTTATGGAGCCTAAGTATATGAAAGCTTTGCAGACTGTTTTTACTGAAAATAAAGTAGCGCAGTGGAAAGAATACCTGAAATGGGATTTGTTAAACACCGTTTCTACAAAATTATCAACTGATATAGAAACAGCTAGTTTTGATTTTTACAGCAAGACATTAAGAGGAGCCATAAAACAATTGCCACGCGAAGAAAAAGCATTGCAGGTTGTAAACACAACTATTGGTGAAGCACTTGGAAAATTATATGTAGAAAAAGTATTTCCTGCTGAAGCAAAAGCAAAAGCAGTCGATATGATTCACAATATTATTCTGGCGTACCAAAATCGTATTAATAATTTGACATGGATGTCTCCAGAAACAAAGGTTAAAGCGATTGAAAAATTAAATAAAATCACGATAAAAGTAGGATATCCGGATAAATGGAAAGATTATTCGGCACTTGAAATTAAAAGTGTAGCTGAGGGAGGAAGTTATTTCGGGAATGCCCGCAATCTGGCCAAATGGGAGTTTAAAAAAGGAATCGAAAAATTGAACAAGCCTGTTGATAAAACAGAATGGGGAATGTCACCACAGACTGTAAACGCTTATTACAATCCATCGTATAATGAAATTGTATTTCCGGCGGCAATTTTGCAGCCTCCATTTTACAATTATCAGGCAGATGAAGCTGTAAACTACGGTGGAATTGGAGCTGTAATTGGTCATGAAATCTCGCATGGTTTTGATGATTCAGGTGCACGTTATAACGCCGAAGGAAACTTAGTTGACTGGTGGACTCCGGAAGATTTAAAACAATTTACAGTACTTGGTACTGCTTTGGCAGATCAATATAGTGCTTTAGAGCCTTTGCCGGGAATTCACGTAGACGGTAAATTTACTTTAGGTGAAAATATCGGGGATTTAGGCGGAATCAATGCCGCTTATGATGGTTTGCAATTGTACCTGAAAGCACATGGAAATCCTGGATTAATTGACGGATTTACGCCTGAACAGCGTTTCTTTATCTCATGGGCAACCGTGTGGAGAACAAAAACCAGAGATGAAGCTTTAAAAAATCAGGTAAAAACAGATCCGCATTCACCTGGCATGTACAGAGCAGTTGTACCAATTCAGAATGTTGATGCTTTTTATGATGCTTTCGGTATTAAAAAAGGAGATAAAATGTATGTGAGCCCGGAAAAAAGAGTTAAAATCTGGTAATCTGAAAAATAAGAAAACGGCGCTGATAAAGCGCCGTTTTTTGTTTACTTAATCCCACTTTTGTAAATGTTTTTTAATAAAAATAGACGTCATAAATCTATCTCATGACCTCCAATCAATTAGTGAGGAATTTTAACATAGAATTCAAAATAATAACAATATGTTTGTATATATACTAATACTATAAATAAAAATGATAAAACAGCTTAACAAATCTATGTTTTGTGCATTTTCAGCAATGCTTTGTTGTGTTACAATCGAAGCACAAAATGCTAAACCAAAAGAGCCGGGAATTAATCTTTCTAATATGGATACGAAAGTAAGTCCTGGTCAGGATTTCTTCCGTTATGTAAACGGAGCCTGGTTAGAAAAGACTGAAATTCCAAGTGATAGAAATTCATGGGGAAGTTTTAATGAACTACGTCAAAAGACAGATAATGATGCACTTGCTATCTTAAAAGAAGCGTCAAAAGATCCTAAGTACAAATCGAATACAGATCAGGGTAAAGCAATTGCTTTGTTCAATACGATTATGGATACTGTAGGACGTAATAAAAATGGAGTAAAACCACTTCAGCCTTATTTAAAGAAAATCGATGCGATTAAAAACGTAACCGATTTACAAAATTTCTTTATTGAAATGCAGCCTCAGGGAGGAATTGGTTTCTTTGGAGTTTATGTAGGTGCTGATGCAAAAAACAGTAATAAAAACTCGGTGAACTTAAGCCCGGGCGGTTTAGGATTATCTGATAAAGATTACTACAACGCAGATGATAAGGATTCGAAAGAAAAACGTGAGAAATACGAAGTACACGTTGCAAGAATGATGCAGTATCTAGGAGAATCTCCGGCAAAAGCAAAAGAAAGTGCAAAACAAATTCTGGCATTAGAAATTGAATTATCTGCTCCAAGATTAGACCGTGTTGAGCGCAGAGACCGTAGAAAACAATACAATCCAACTGCTGTTGCTGACTTAAAAAAGAATACACCTTCTATTCAATGGGATAAATATTTTACCGGAATTGGTATGGCAAAACTGGATACAGTAAATGTAGCACAGCCTCGTTATATGATTGCGTTAGAAAAAACCTTAACAGAAAAGAAAGTAGAAGCCTGGAAAGAATACCTTAAATGGACATTATTAAACAGAACAGCTTCGACTTTATCTACTGATATTGAAAATGCCAATTTCGATTTCTACGGAAAAACATTAACAGGTGCTTTGAAACAACGTCCGCGTGAAGAAGTTGCATTGCAGGTTATCAACGGTGTAACCGGAGAAGCTTTAGGAAAATTGTATGTAGAGAAATTATTTCCTGCTGAAGCAAAAGATAAAGCAAAAAATATGATTGCTAATGTAATGTTGGCTTATGAAAACAGAATCAATGCATTGCCATGGATGTCTGCAGAAACTAAGACAAAAGCAATCGAAAAATTGAAGAAACTGACCATTAAAATTGGATATCCTGATAAATGGAAAGATTACTCTAAACTAGAACTTAAAAATGTTAACGAAGGCGGAACTTATTTTGAAAATTCTAAGAATATAGCAAAATGGGCTTATGCAGAAAACTTAGCGAAACTGGGTAAACCGGTTGATAAAACAGAATGGGGAATGTCGCCACAAACTGTAAATGCGTATTTCAATCCTTCTTATAACGAAATTGTTTTCCCTGCAGCAATCCTGCAACCTCCTTTCTACAATTATCAAGCTGATGAAGCGGTTAATTATGGTGGAATTGGAGCAGTAATCGGACATGAGATTTCTCACGGATTTGATGATTCTGGTGCACGTTACAACGCTGATGGAAATCTTGTTGACTGGTGGACTGCTGATGATTTAAAACAATTTACCGCATTAGGTACTAAACTTGCAGATCAATACAGTGCTTTAGAGCCGTTACCTGGAATTCACGTAGATGGTAAATTTACTTTGGGTGAAAACATTGGGGATTTAGGCGGAATAAACGCTGCTTACGATGGACTACAGCTGTATTTGAAAGCAAATGGTAATCCGGGTTTAATTGACGGATTTACACCGGAACAACGTTTCTTTATTTCATGGGCTACCGTCTGGAGAACAAAATCAAGAGATGAGGCTATTAAAAGTCAGGTTAAAACTGATCCGCATTCACCGGGAATGTACAGAGCAGTTGTGCCTATCCAAAATGTAGATGCTTTTTATCAGGCTTTTGGAATCAAAAAAGGGGATGCAATGTATGTTGAACCTGAGAAGAGAGTTAAAATCTGGTAATATCATACCATAAAAAACGGCGCTAATTTTAGCGCCGTTTTTGTTTCTATATTTTATTGAAGCGCGATGTAGATAGCAACTTCTGCATTTTCCGGGTTTTGAGTTTTCTCGCCATAAACTTCAAAATCTGCAGTAAAACTTCGATCTAAATCTGAGTTCCAGATTTCCAGCCATTTATTAAAAACAATTCCTTCAGATAAGTTTCCTTTGGCAATCAATTCTTCATAATTTGCTGACTCAATTGTTTTACCAATCATATTTTCAGGTACAACATCTAAATTTTCAACCTTACAGCCTAAAATAGTAGTGTACGGTTTGGTATGATCTTTTTCATAATCGGTATAAATGCAAAAGAGCTCTTCAGAAATTTTACCCGGAATTTTACTTTGAATTGCTTCGCTCATAAACGTATTCCAAAGTGCAGGAATGTCTTTTCCGGATTGACCATTTACGTTTGTTGTTCTTACCGAAATACCAATTACATTGAATTTTTGAATTCTCATTTTACTTCATTTTAGTTAAGCAGCAAATTTAAAATCATGCAATGACAACAGTATGTCAGCAGTAATTACAAAACTAGTTTAAATGACTGTAGATATAAGACTCTATTGCCTTTAACTCTTCGTCAGACATGGCTTTCGTGATAGGAAAATTAGTTTTCATAACCGCAAATTGTTCAGGATCTACGATTGGTTCAGCATTTCCTTTCAGGAAAGTTACGATATCACCTTTTTTGTCTTTATAGATTTTAGCAATTTCCTTAATACTTGGACCAATTACTTTTTGATCCGCCTGATGGCAGGAAGCACAATTTCCTTGTCCTTCAAAGATTTGTTTTCCTAAGGCTTCCGGAGTTTTGGCTTCTGCCGAATGTCCTTCTGAATAATTTTCTGTAGCATTTTCAACAGGATTTTCTGCTGTTTCTTTTTTACAGGAAGCCAATGCTAAAACGGCGGATAAGAATAATACTTTTTTCATGATTATTTGTTTAATAGTAAAGCAGCTTCTTTTGCAAAATAAGTCGAGATAATACTGGCACCCGCACGCTTAATGCAATACAGTTGCTCTATCATGATTTTGTCATGATCTAACCATCCTCTTTCTGCTGCAGCCTTTACCATAGCGTACTCACCAGATACCTGGTAAACTGCAACCGGTACATGAACGGCATTTTTTACCTCACGAACAATGTCTAAATAAGCAATTCCCGGTTTTACCATAACAATATCAGCACCTTCTTCAACATCTAATAAAGCCTCGCGAATTCCTTCAATTCGGTTAGCATAATCCATTTGGTATGTTTTTTTATCTTTAGGGATATTTTGAGAATCTACCGGAGCAGAATCCAAAGCATCGCGAAAAGGACCGTAAAATGCCGAAGCATATTTGGCACTATAACTCATGATTCCCACATTGTGATGTCCGTTTTCTTCTAATGCTTTTCTGATCGCCAAAACACGTCCGTCCATCATGTCGCTTGGTGCCACAAAATCGGCTCCGGCTTCGGCATGGCTCAAACTCATTCTGGTCAAAGCATCAACAGTTGCATCGTTTACCAATTGACCATTTTCGATAATTCCGTCGTGACCGTAAATAGAATAAGGATCTAAAGCCACATCAGGCATCACAATCATTTCAGGAACGGCATCTTTGATCGCGCGAATCGTTTGTTGCATCAAACCATCTTTGTTCCAGGCTTCAACACCTTTATTATCTTTTAGACTGTCGCTAACTTTTACATAAATATTTACCGCCTTGATGCCTAAATCCCAGGCTTCTTTTACTTCTTTGATGGTGTTGTCCAGCGAATGACGGTAGATTCCGGGCATTGATGGAATAGCTACTTTTACGTCTTTTCCTTCGGCAACAAACATAGGAAGCATAAAATCCTGCGGGCTTAAACTTGTTTCACGAACTAAAGAACGAATAGATTCATTGGTTCTTAAACGACGGTTTCTTTGTAATGGGAACATAAAATTATTGATTTTAGATTTTAGATTTCAGAATTGTAATCTGTTTTCTAATACAGATTGATTACTCCTTATTTCTAAAACTGCAGTTGTTTTTTTGTTTTTTTTGAAGATTATACTGCTTTTAATAAGCGCAGCAAAGTTAAAGAAAAAGGAACAGAATAAGGCGTTTAGCTCATTACAGAACCGTTAATATTATCTAAAAATTTGCTGATTTTTTAGTTTTAGACTTTAATTTTTTAATCTTCATTATGTTTTTCATTTTTATAAATAAATTTCAGGAATTTTATAATGTTATGGTTTTTTAAAATTTTCCAATTAAATTTGCCTGATGAAGAAAATTCTCGCATTATGCTGTTGTTTACTTTTAACAAGTTGTTTTGAAATAACAGAAAGAATCAAACACCGCGACGATCAAAGTGGCGAATACACGCTGATGGTTGACTTCTCGAAATCGTGGTTTAAAACAAAATCGGCAATGTGGCTCGAAGAAGTCGATGGCGTAAAAATCCCGAACGAACAGGAAATCTCCAAAAAATTAGAAGATTTTAAAGTAAAAGCTTCAAAAATTGACGGAATCACAAATGTGACCACCAGGACTGATTTTGAAAATTACGTTTTCATTATCAAACTCAATTATGCCAATATAAAAGCGCTCAATGCGGTTGTAAATACGATAAACAATCAAAGCAATCAGATTCACTTTGCCAGTACTGCTAAAAACTTTGAACGAATTGCTTCGTACCCAATTCCTGAAAAACTAATAAAAGATCCTAAGAAAAAACAAGATCTGGAAGCCGCTAATATTATTGCCATTTATACTTTCGATAAAGATGTACAGTCCGTGCAAAATGCGAACAGTAAAATTTCACCAAACAAAAAGACCGTATTTTTAAAACAAAGCATGTACAATGTGCTTAAAAAATCGGTATTAATGAACAATACAATCCAATTAACACCCTGATTTATGAAGAAGTTTTATACTTTCCTTTTATTATTCGCCATGCATTTGACTTTTGGTCAAACCAATCAAGAACAGTATGATTATTTTGTACAGTTTAACGGGAACCAGCTTTCTAAAAAAGTAAGCGTTGCCGAAATCCTGAATCATCCCATCATAACCAAATACAGCAGTAAAAAACCGGATTTAGATTTTACTAAATACACGTCGCTTATTCAGTTAGATCAAAAAATAACCATTCACGGAAAATTCTCTGACAGTATTCCGTATTATCAGGTTACAATTCCCGTAAAAAGCAGAGAAGCAGTTAAGCAATTTATAATAAAAGAATTTGGGAATGGCTTAGCCGGAAATGTAGAGATTAAAGATTTAGGTAAATATGCTGTTTTTAATACAAAAGGTAAAAACAAAATCTTGGCGTGGAACGATAATTATCTGGTTATTCTGGAACTAACGCAAAGGCTTCCTTCGAGGTTTTATACCACCGAAAGCCAAACCGTTTGGCAAGATTCTGTTGCTATTGATGAGGTATACGAAGAAACGAAAACGGAAGAACCTTCGATCACGATCGATACTCCTGCAAATGATGCTCCGGTTGCGGTTGAAGAAGCTCCAGTTCCGTACAATGGCGAACAAGAGTATACCGCAAGCGCACCGTACACGATTCAGGAAGCTACTTTTAATCTGGAACAAACAGAAAAGCTGCATCAGATTATAAAATCGCTATTCGAAAATGGATTTACTGCGCCAAGTTCCCAAAAAATAAGTGCTAATGCTGATATTTCATCCTGGATCAATTATAGCACTGCAATGACAAGTTTATATTCTATGTCCAATTATCCAATGGCCATTTTTGGAGGTTATGATAAATTTTTGCCTATGCAGAAAAACTTTGGGGATTTTATAAAAGGCATTAATCTTGATTTTTATTTTGACAACGATAATGCGCGTGTAGAAGAAGTTGTTGAATATTCGCCGCAGCTTGCCGAAGTGGTAAATAAAATCACGAATAGAAAAATAAACAAGAATATCTTTAATTATTTCCCTGTACAAAAACCTTTGGGTTATATGTCGTATCATGTAAATACAAAAGCAGCTCTTGAAAATTTCCCATCTGTACTAGCAGATATATTTCAAAGTCCAAAACTGGTAAAAGAAGATATTGCCGTTGTTACCGATTTAATTTCGACCATTGTTGATGAAGAAGCTGCTGCAACCCTTTTTGATGGTGATTTAAGCGCATTTTTGTATGGTTTCAAGGAAATTGAAGTGATGACAAAATCATACGAATACAATGAAAACTATGAAGAGAAAGTAACCGATAAAAAGACTAAAAAATCAGTTCCGTTATTTTCTGTAATTTTTACTTCGACGCATCCTACTTTTGCTGACAAATTGATGCAGTTAGGCGTTCGCAAAAAAGTATTGGTGCAAAAAGACAATTATTATGTTGTTACCGGAACCAAAGAATACGGAGATATCTTCATCAAAAAAGACAAAGATGTTATTGTAGTGGCTAATACACTGGACTATTTTAGTGCCGGAAACGGTACATTTTCCGGTGAAGCCAAAAAGGATTTGAAGAAAAATTATATGTTCGGAAAACTGAATATGGCTGAACTAATAAATGCATTTGGTAAATCAGGTGAAGCGAAACCTGCAGATTTAGGAAAGTTCAGCAAATTTTCGGAACAATTTTCAGACATCACATTCGAATCGCCTAAAAAATTAATCAACAATAAATTGGTTTTTGGATTTAAGTTAAACTCGTTGAAAACGGATAAAAATATCATTCTGCAAACTTTAGATTTAACTCAGGAATTAACCTCTAAATAGTTGTAAAATTATAAAAAGCAAATCCCCGAAAATTAAACTTTCGGGGATTTTTTTATGTTTTAGATAGTATTCGATTATGTGATCGAAGCGGCATAAATTTCTTTAATAGTGTTGCCCAGTTTAGAATTAAAATCAGCATCAGACTGACCCGCCGAAAGACCTTCGGATAATGCTCTTGAGAAACTGGCAATCAATCCGTGGTTTTGCGAAAGTTTAGCATTGGCTTCATCCTGACCGTATCCGCCAGACAATGCGACAACACGGACCACATGCGGATCTGACATTAGTTCTTTGTAAAAATCATTCACAGTCGGGATAGACAATTTCAGCATTACTTTTACCTCTTTATCCAGTAAATTAAGCTGTTTTTTGATTTCTTCTTTTAGAATTTTTTCTGACTTTTCTTTATCAGCGCTGTAAATATCAACTTCAGGTTCGATAATCGGGATAAGTCCTTTTTCGAAGATTTGTAAACCCACCGCAAATTGTTGTTCGACTACTTCACGAATTCCACCTGCATTGGCTTCTTTAATTACAGAACGCATCTTAGTTCCAAAAACATTTTTTTCTACCGCACGAGTCAGCAATTCATCTAAATTAGCAATAGGCTTCATCAACTGTACGCCATTGGCAAGGTCGGCAAGTCCTTTATCCACTTTTAAAAACGGAACTATGTTTTTTTTCTCCCACAAATAGTCAGCAGTCCATTGTTCGTCGATTTTACGATCCATAGTATTTTCGAACAAAATAGCGCCCAGAATATATTCGCGATCAAAGGCAGGACTTTTTATAATGCGGGTTCTCATTTCATGCACCAGTGTGTACATTTCTTCGTCATTTGTAAAACTGCTTTCTTCTATACCGTATTGTGCCAGCGCTTTTGGAGTGCTTCCTCCACTTTGATCCAGTGCGGCAATAAATCCTTTTCCGGAATGCATGCGGTTGAGTTGCGCTATGTATCGTTCTCTATTTTTCATAATGTTTTGTTTTAAATTTAATGGCTATTACAAACCTATTTTCTGATTTACTTTATCATAAACCTCTTTTACTTTTTTTGGAGGGTCGAATCGATATCCAATACTAAGGTTAAAAGTTGAGATGTTATCATTCAGCCGTTCAGCCGAAGTATCATTCTGAATAAAATTCACGGTGTTTAAGCTCGCATAACCAAAAAAACGATCCGTATTGTAGGCTAGTTTTAAATGAAGGTCTAATTGATATAAAGCTGAGGTTTCTCCGTCAATGTCATTAATTCCTGCACCAAATGCAATTCCGGTTCCTATCAAAATGCGGTCGCTAATTACAAAATTGTAAAAATAGGAGGGAGCCAATGAAAAAACATAAATGTCTCCATTTGATGAATTGGGAACATCGTTGAGGTCTAAATTTGTATAATAAAATGAAAAAGAAGGTATAAAACTTCCTGAACTCTTGGTCTGCCATTCATTTTGATTGACTAATGCCTTATAAGAGAATTTATCATTAAAAATATAAGATGTTGAACCTCCAATTTTTGTTGTTCGCATACGCGGAAACTCTACAGTAAATCCTTCTTCACTGGCATAAAAGCCTTTTTGATTGATAAAAGTGAAAGATTGCATCCACTTTTTATAATAAAATCGAGTATTGAAACTAAAGAGTTTAGAATCTGAATTGTCTTTGTTTACATCAAAAAATTTAGGAGAAAATCCAAAACTGACGTCTACAAACTGATAACTTAAAGCGATACCTAATTGTTCTTGTCGGTTAGGATTGAGATCGATGTATTTTTTTTGTCCTTGCGAATTAAAACCAAGCTGGAAATTATTTGAAGTATCTAAATAGTAAACACTGGTAGTAATTTTATCCGTATAAGATTTAAAATAGGGATTTTGCAGCGAATCGTTTTGGGCAAAACACCCAAAAACACTTCCGAAGAATACTATATAAATCAGTTTGAAATTCATTCGTTTATTTTTACGACAATGATATCTATAGCTAATTTATGGATTTTAATTTTGATGATCTAAAATATATCACCACGATCGGGTTAAATAATGTACATTCATAAAGTTATATAAATATTTCATCCAAATGGTATTTCAATTTTTTTAGAAAAAAAGCTGTTTTCACTTTTTTTAAAGCTCCAGTGGAGTAATATATTTAGCCACATTGCCGGGGCTGAATTTGAGCTCCAGTGGAGCGATATATTTATAGAAAAAATTAGATGCAAAGAATTTGAGCTCCAGAGGAGCGGAATATAATTATTTACAATCCTGAAAATCAAACGTCATCAAATAAATATTCATTTTTAAATTCTACATTAAACAATTTTAAAAACTCAAGATATTCTTCTTTGAACGTTTTTGTTTTATGATGTTCTTCTTGATTATGAATGTAATTGATAACATTTGTCAATTGAGAATGACTGTATGAGAAAGCTCCAAATCCTGTTTGCCACTCAAATTTACCATTGATCCAATTTTGATTGTTTATAAATTTTGAAGAATTTGCTTTTATGTCCCGAACTAAATCTGATATAGATTTATCAGGTTTTAATCCAATTAAGATGTGGATATGATCAGGCATTCCGTTAATAGCAATTAGTTTCTGTTGCTTATTTGTGATGATTCCGGTGATAAATTTATAGATTTCATCTTTCCAAACTGTTGCGATTAAGTTTTGCCTGCCTTTTACCGCAAATACAATATGAATATATAATTGAGAATAGGTGTTTGCCATAGTAAGTTTTGATTTATATGTCACCCCGCTGGGGTTCATTAAAATAAACCTATATGTTTCTATAAATATATCGTCCCGCTGGGACTTTTTAACAAAGTTACTACTGTAATTTTATAGCTCCAACGAAACTGAATACTTATAATTTTTATAAATATATCGTCCCGCTGAAACTTTTCAATAAAGTTATTATTGTAATTTTTAATAGCTCCAGCGAAACTGAATACTTATAGTTTTTATAACTATATTATCTTGCTGGGATTTATTCAACAAGTTTAGTATCGTGATTTTTAATAGCTTCGGAGAAGCGTAATATTTATAGAAAAATATTAGTTATTACATTCGAGCTCCATAGGAGCGACATATTTATTTAATAATTTTTCAATAAAATAAATTTACAAAACCGCTATCAATAGATAACCCCTATACGTTTTAATTGTATTAAATCCAGTCAACAGGATTTTCTAACACATTTACTAATTTTTCTTCGTCACTTCCTGCTTCTGCATGATGATCGTAAACCCATTGCACGTGCGGAGGCAAACTCATCAAAATACTTTCGATTCTCCCGTTGGTTTTTAAACCGAATAAAGTGCCTTTGTCGTGAACCAGATTAAATTCGACATAACGGCCACGACGGATTTCCTGCCAATTTCTGTTTTCAGGAGTATACTCCTGATTTTTTCTTCTTTCTACAATCGGAACATAAGCTTCTAGGAAACTATCACCAACTTCGGTTACAAAATTGAACCAGTCTTCCATCGACATTTGCTTCGCCTGTTCGCTATCGCTCGGGTGCCCATTTGCTTTGCAATAATCAAAGAATAAACCGCCAATTCCGCGGGCTTCGTTTCTATGTGCATTCCAGAAATAAGTGTCGCATTGTTTTTTATATTTTGGATAAAACTCCGGATTGTGTTTGTCGCAAGCTGTTTTACACGTTTGATGAAAGTGTTTGGCATCTTCTTCAAACAAATAATAAGGCGTTAAATCCTGTCCGCCGCCAAACCATTGTTCGATTACTTTTCCTTGTTCGTCATACATTTCAAAATAACGCCAATTGGCATGAACGGTTGGAGTCATTGGATTCTTTGGGTGTAAAACCAAACTTAGTCCGCAGGCAAAAAAATCAGCTTCACCAACGCCAAACATTTTTTGCATGGCTTCTGGTAATTTTCCGTGAACGGCTGAAATGTTGACGCCGCCTTTTTCAAAAACATTTCCGTTTTCAATAACGCGTGTTCTTCCACCACCGCCTTCAGGGCGTTTCCAAAGATCTTCACGGAATTTTGTAGTTCCGTCAACAGCTTCTAATCCGGCACAAATCTGGTCTTGTAACTTTTGTATGTAGGCGTAAAATTTATCTTTCATGTTTTTAGTCTTTATTTTCCGGGAAAGTATCATGATATTTGAATGCAACATTCATATCAAATACTATCAAAGTATCTTTTTTAAAAATCTTTACAAATCTTGAATTTGCTTTTTTTGCTAATGAATCTCCTATTTCCGCATTTTCCCAAAGAACAGAATAACCATATACATTACTGGAGTCCTTTAGTTTAAAAGAGGGAGACATTTTGTTATCTTTATCTAAATATTTTTTGACAATTAATCCTGAAAATCTTTCATTAAACATATCTCTGTACCCGTCTTTACTAATTTTCGCATCGTTCGAATAATAAGAGCAAGTACAAAAAGATATTGCAAAAAAGGCCATCACAAAAAAGCCTTGATATATAGGATTCAGTTTTTTGAAATCAAAATCTAAGATTATGGTTAAAATTTTTTCAAAAGAAGGCATCTCTATTTTTAGCTAAAATTTATCTTTCATTGTTATTATATTCTGATTTAAGTAGTCCGAAATAAAAAGTATCCTGTAGTTCGCCGTCACCATTTCTAAATTCGTCCCTCAAAATTCCTTCTTGTTTAAAATTATGTTTTAATGCAATTCGTTGGCTTGCTAAATTAATTTCTGAAGTACAGATGAAAACCTTGTTCATCTTCAATTCATTGAAACAAAATTCAAGTGCATCCACAACCATTTTTGATGTAATTCCTTTTCCCTGATAATCTTCATCAACAAAATAACCTAATTCACATTTTGAAATGCGGTAATCAATGGTTTTTACACACAAATAACCAATTAAATTGTTGGTTTGGATATCTCTTGCGTAAAAATAAAAACCTTCCTTATTTTTTTCTTTATTATGACTGACTTCCAGAAAATCTTCTGCTTTTTTTAATGAATCTGAATTGACCAGAGTTACCGGGAAAGTTTTCCCAATATGATTGCTGTTTTTATCTACTAAATTGTAAAATTCTTTAGGCAAAACATGTTCAATTCGGTCTATTCTCCAATCTGTAAAACTCATGTTTATTTGTTTTTAGCCGAAGCAATTTTTGTATTTATGCCAAAAGAAAAAACTTTGCTTTCTTTTTGTATATATTGGTAAATAGCAAGTGCTTTTCCTAAAAAATCAAATTGTTTTTCTTGAGATAATCCCATTAGGATATCTGCAAATTCTTCCTGTTGATTCCAGTCTAAATGACATTCCTGTAAAAGAAGAATTAATTCTTCTTCCGGTATTTCAATTGTTCTTTGTAAGCTTAAACCAAGACTTTTAAGTTGCTCATCTATAAGTGCGGTATCTTCAGCATTCCAAAATTTAGGAACAAAAATTAAAGCATGTAAAGTTCTTAGCGTATTCTCTATCCTGATACTTTCTTCATCTCTTAAGCCTTTGTTGAGCATAATTTATTGTTTTTTATCCGATTTAAACTTCTGATTATAGGTAGTTTTGCTAAAGATCAATTTTTCTTCCTGAAAAGAATCAGTATTATTTCTGCCCAATTTTTTAATGATTCGGTACAGAAAGTAGAAAACCGGTACTGAATAATATATAAATCCCATACATATTGGAACGTAAGGTTTTTCTATGAACAGTCCACTTGATTTCACGGTATCAAAATAATGAGATTTTTCTAAAAAATCATCAGTTAATCCAAATTTCGGAATTATACTATTTCCGAAACTAACTGCAAAAATCAAAAAGAAATAAAACATTGCTTTCAAAGCAGATTTTCCCATCTGTAAAGCCCGAACTTCAGGACTTACGTCCGAAAAAGCAAATCGCATCCGGTTCAAAACCGTTAACAAATAAATATATAAAATATTGGTATTAACGACAGAGTGATTGAAACCGTAGGCAAATAATCCATACATCGGAAAAAACACAAAAAGCGATAATTTTTTAGGCATAACCGCCATAAAAACTCCTGAATGAACCATAATAAATTCAAAAGCCATTAAAACAGCCAAATCATTTATAAGACTTACCGGATGTTGTTCCGGATGCATCCAAACCATCAAAAATACAGTCGCATAATACGCCTGAAATCCATATTCTACAAAAGAAAATGGTGAGTTTCTGCTGAAGTTTAGATTTGCGAACATCTAAGGTTTTTTTTAGTTTTCAGTCTCAGTTGCAATTTTCAGCTTAAAGTAGACTGAAAACTGCGACTGAAAACTGAATACTCTGTTTAGTTCCCGTATTCCTTAACCGCGTCAATAAACGCTTTTGCGTGGTCTACAGGGATATTTGGTAAAATTCCGTGACCTAAATTTACAACATATTTATCTTTTCCGAACTCGTCGATCATTTCGTGAACCATTTTTTTGATGGTTGGAATTGGAGAAAGTAATCTTGAAGGATCAAAGTTTCCTTGTAAAGTAATGTTTCCACCAGACAAATAACGCGCATTTCTAGGCGAACAAGTCCAGTCTACACCAAGTGCCGAAGCTCTACTTTTACCCATTTCGCCAAGAGCAAACCAACAACCTTTTCCGAAAACGATTACCGGAGCGTGATCAGCCAAAGCCTCAACGATTTGGTTAATGTATTTCCATGAAAATTCCTGATAATCAACCGGAGAAAGCATTCCTCCCCAGGAATCAAAAATCTGAACGGCATCAACACCCGCTTTTACTTTTTCTTTTAAGTATAAAATAGTTGTATCTGTAATTTTTTGTAATAAAGTATGTGCCGCTGCAGGGTTTGAGAAAGCGAAACCTTTTGCCGTATCAAAACTTTTAGAACCTTTTCCTTCAACTGCATAACAGAAGATTGTCCATGGTGAACCGGCGAAACCAATTAATGGTACTTCGTCGTTCAGCATTTCTTTAGTCAATTTAATGGCATCCATTACATAACCTAAACTTTCCTGAATGTCCGGAACGTAAACTCTGTGAACATCTGCTAACGAACGAATTGGGTTTGGAATAAACGGACCAAAATTCTCTTTCATCAAAACTTCGATTCCCATTGCTTGCGGAACAACCAGAATATCCGAAAATAAAATTGCTGCATCCGGAGCAATTCTGCGAATCGGTTGCACAGTGATTTCTGCTGCTAATTCAGGAGTTTGACATCTTGTGAAAAAATCATATTTATCACGCAAAGCGATAAATTCCGGCAAATATCTTCCGGCTTGACGCATCATCCATACCGGCGGACGCTGAACTGTTTCTCCTTTTAATGCTTTTAAAAATAGGTCGTTTTTTAACATTTTTTGTTGCTTTAGGCTTTAAGCTTTAGGCTTTAAGCGTTGTTTTCTGTTTTATTATTTGCTTACGGCTTAAAGCCTAAAGCGTATTTCTATATAAATTTTTGTGCTTATGGCTTAAGGCTTAAAGCTTATTGCTGTATTCAACAATTACATCTTCGATTACGTCTTCAACCGTTGGCTGATCTGCAATGATGATGTTTTTTGTAATTTTATGTAAAGCTTCGGCAGTGGTTTCTCCAATGCAAAAGCACTTTTCTTTCTTGATCGTGTTGTCTTTTAGATAACTTTCAACTCCGGAAGGACTAAAAAATAAGATGCCGTCAACGGCAGTTTTTATTTTCTGTGGCTTTAATGAGGTATCATAAACCTGAATTTCGTTCAGTTTTACATCAGCATCTTTTAAAGCTTTTGGTAATGTTTCTCTACGTAAGTTTCCGCTAAAAAAGGTGAAGCTTTCGTTACGGTAAATTAAAGTGATGATTTCGGCTAAATCTGCTGCATAACCGGTGTAAGCCACAACATTAAAACCATTTTCTGATAAAAGAATCTTGGTTTTTAATCCCACGCAAAATACATTTTTACTTTTGAGTTGTTCGGATTTGGGATCGGCTAAAACGCTGTGAACCGCATTCTGACTCGTGAAAATCAGATTTTCGTTGAGGTCTTTAAGCTCGAAAGGTTTGTTTTGCGTTTGAATAAAATCAGATTCGGTTACTTCAATATTGGCTTTTACCAATGCTTGTTTTTGTTCGCCCGACAGCTTTTTTGTAGATAATATTTGAATTGATTTACTCATTATTTTTTTAAAGATTCTTTAATAGATGCCATCAATTCTGCTCCGCCATTGTTTAAAATTTCCTGAGCAGCGAAGAAACCTAGTTTTTTCCATTCGGCAATATCAACCGTTTTGTCGATTTCTAATTTTTGCTTTCCATCAACAGAAAGTAAAACACCTTGAAAATGCAACGTATCTTCGTCTTCATTATAAGTTACCAAAGCCCCAATTGGCGCCGTACAACCGCCTTCCAGCGTTCTCAAAAACTGACGTTCGATATAGGTACAAATCTCCGTTTCGATATGATTCAATTGCGAAAGCGCATCCAGCGTATAATTGTCGTTTTCCATTGCCACAACAAGCATAGCGCCTTGTGCCGGAGCCGGAATCATCCAATCAAGATCTATAAAGTTTCCTGGTTTTAGGTTAATGCGCTCCAAACCTGCAGCCGCAAAAACAGCTCCGTCCCAGTTATTGTCTTGTAATTTTTGCATACGAGTGTTTACGTTTCCACGTAAATCAACTACGGTATGATTAGGGTATTTATTGAACCATTGTGACTGACGACGTAAACTTCCGGTAGCAATAGTACTGGGATTCACAAAATCTGGATTTCCCTTATGAACTAAAATATCCAAAACATTCGCTCTTTCTAAAACTGCCGCCTGAACAATCCCTTTTGGTAAAGCTGTTGGAACATCTTTCATAGAATGAACTGCAATATCAATACTGCCATTAATCATAGCAATGTCTAAAGTTTTCGTAAAAATTCCGGTGATCCCGAGTTCGTAGAGAGGTTTGTCAAGAATAATATCACCTGTAGATTTTACTGCAACAATTTCGGTTTTATAACCTAAATCATTTAGTTTTTTTTCGACAGTGTGAGCTTGCCAAAGTGCTAATTCGCTATCGCGAGTTCCAATTCTGATTGTTTTTTCAGCCATTTTTTACTGTTTTTCCACCATATAAGTTATATAAGTAAATTTAAGCAATTCGTAAACAACTATAATTAAATGAACTTATATAACTTATATGGTGAAAGGAGTTTATGTTTTTAAGATGCTTTTATTTTAAAGACTTTTTCGATCCATTCGATGCTTTCATCCACCATGGTATCGTCGTCTTTTAAGTGATTGGCAAAATGAGTAGTGATTTTTTGAATGATTCTGTTACTGATGATTTCAGCCTGAGCTTCATTAAAGTCTGCAATTTTTCTGCTTTGAAAATCTAATTCCGAAACTTTAATAGCATTCAGTTTTTCTTTTAAAGCATTTATAGTTGGAGCAAATTTTCGTCCTTTTGTCCAGGTAACAAATTCCTCTTTTACTTCTTCGATAATCGCTTCGGCAGCCGGAATGTGTAATTTTCTGTTTTCAAGAGTTTCATCTGTCAATTGAGACAAATAATCCATGTGAATTAAGGTAACGCCTTCTAATTCCTCAACGTTTTCGTTTACGTTTTTAGGAATCGATAAATCTAAAATCAATAAAGGTTTTTTTAGATTCAAAATTGCTTTGTCAACTGTTGGGTTTTGAGCGCCCGTAGCGACAACGACAACATCTGCTTTTTGAAGTTCTAAGTGTAACTCCGAATAATCTTTAACAATCAAATTAAGTTTTCCGGCCAATTTCTCAGCTTTGTCTTTTGTTCGGTTGATTAAAGTAATATGTTCGTTTTTGGTATGTTTTACAAGATTTTCGCAAGTATTTCTTCCGATTTTTCCTGTTCCGAAAAGTAAAATGTTTTTATTGCCAATGTCTTCTACATTTTTAAGAATGTATTGTACTGATGCAAAAGAAACCGATGTTGCCCCTGAACTAATTTCAGTCTCGTTTTTGATCTTTTTGCTGGCCTGAATCACCGCATTTACCAATCTTTCTAAGAAAGCGTTAGCCAACCCTAAAGATTTTGAATGGGCAAAACTGGTTTTTATTTGTGAAATAATTTCAAAATCACCCAGGATCTGACTGTCTAAACCAGTTCCTACGCGAAACATATGACTAATAGCTTCCTGATTTTTGTAAACAAAACCAACTTTCTGAAAAGCATCAACAGAACCGTTGCTGTTATCACAAATTAGTTTTATTAATTGGAATGGATGTTCTGCAAAACCATAGATCTCGGTTCTGTTGCAGGTTGAAGTCACAATTAAACTTTCTATTCCTTCTTCTTTAGCCTGTTCCAGCAAACGCGTTTTTGCAATTGCATCCAAACTAAATTTACCTCTTACCTCAGCATCGGCTTTTTTGTAACTCAGGCCAACTGAGTAAAAATAAAGATGTTTCGGTACGTTATTGTTTTCCATAAATTCACTTTCATAAAAGTGTCAACAAAATTATGATTATAGTGTTTATAAAAGTAACGCTCAAAGTACTTTTTGTATCGCTGTGTGATTTTTTGTTTCTAAACGTCTGTTTTTATGCAAAAAGAAGTATTTTTGTAGCAAAATCAAGTCGTTAGAATTCTTTTGTTTAGAGTGATTCTAAATAATATATTGTGATTGTCTTGATTTTTGTACTAAAAAAACATCGCTATGAGTTCTCAGGAAATTATTAAAATTGAAGACGACTTTACGCTTATTCGTTTTCAAAATGACAGTTTAGAGCCGTTTTTCGGACAGCACGAAGTGGGTAGTGGCTTGATACAGTTTCATTTCGGGATAAAAGGTAATGCCAAATTTCTATTCAATCAGGGTAGTTATGCTTTAGATCTGAAAGAAGAAAAATCACTGCTTTTATATAATCCGCAGAAAGAATTGCCACTCAATTTAGAGTTGGCTCCAAATTCGTGGGTGATCTCTGTAATTGTTTCGATTAAGAAATTTCACGCGTTGTTTTCTGCAGAAGCAGACTATATTACTTTTCTAAGTCCGGACAATAAGGATAAAAAGTATTATAACGAAGGAAATATTAGTCCGTCGATGGCGATTGTTTTGAGTCAACTGTTTCATTATAACTTACATCCGTCGATAAAAAATCTTTATTATAAAGGAAAAGGATACGAATTACTGAGTTTGTATTTTAACAGAACCGAAGATCCAAACGCAGAACAATGTCCGTTTTTGATTGATGAAGATAACGTTTTGAAGATTAGAAAAGCCAAGGAAATTATCATCGCCAATATGGCCGAACCACCTGGATTGCAAGAACTGGCAGATGAAATTGGTTTGAATTTAAAGAAACTCAAAATGGGCTTCAAACAAATTTACGGCGATACAGTTTATGGTTTTCTGTTTGATTACAAAATGGATTTCGCCCGAAAGCTTCTCGACAGCGGATCTTATAATGTGAACGAAGTAGGGTTGAAGATTGGCTATAGTACCGGAAGTCATTTTATCGCGGCTTTCAAGAAAAAATTTGCCACAACTCCAAAGAAGTATTTGATGTCGATTAATACGAATGTTTAGAGTTTTATCAAACACTAATTTCACGAATTAGCACGAATCAATTATCTGCGAAAATCTGTTAAACCCGTTTAATCTGTGTGCGAATAGCTCGCAAATCAATTTTAGATATTCAACAATAAATAAAAAATAATAATTATCATATTTCTAAAAAGTTGCAAGTTCTACTTTTGACGAAATTTTTAAAAACAAATTAAATGCTTAAAGCCTAGAGCTTAAAGCCTAAAGCAAAGAATAAATGAAAGGCGTATTATTAGTAAACT
The DNA here is from genome assembly GCF_002217195.1 of Flavobacterium aquidurense. NCBI lineage: Bacteria > Pseudomonadati > Bacteroidota > Flavobacteriia > Flavobacteriales > Flavobacteriaceae > Flavobacterium > Flavobacterium aquidurense. The sequence continues at coordinate 93,305 of NZ_MUGR01000014.1, forward strand.
TAGGATCTCCAGAAAGTCCGGAACCAAAAGATGTAAAACCGTATTTAGACGAATTTTTAATGGATAAATACGTGATCGATGTTCCGTATTTGTTAAGAGCGTTTTTGGTTCGTGGAATTATTTTAAGAAAAAGACCGGAAGAATCAGCACATGCTTATAAAAAAATCTGGTGGGAAGAAGGTTCTCCTTTGGTAGTCCTTTCTGAAAGAATGCAGAAAAAAGTACAACCTCTGGTAAATGTTCCGGTAGCACTTTCTATGCGTTACGGAAGTATGACAATCGAAAAAGGACTTCAGGAATTGCACGATAAAGGCGTTACCGAAGTATTGCTTTTCCCTTTATATCCGCAATACGCAATGGCTTCGACTTTGACTATTTTAGTAAAAGCAGAAGAAATTCGTAAAAAGAAATTTCCACAAATGACTTTTACAGATGTTCCTGCGTTTTATAACAAACCGGATTACATCAAGAATTTAGCCGATTCGATTCAGAAACATTTAGTTGGTTTTGATTACGATCATTTATTGTTTTCATATCACGGAATCCCGGAACGTCACATTCGTAAAACCGATGTAACCAAATCGCACTGTAAAATTGATGGTTCTTGTTGTAACACGCCTTCACCGGCACACGATTTCTGTTACCGTCACCAATGTTACGAAACTACAAAACAAGTCGTTAAATTATTAGGGCTTCCTGAAGATAAATACAGTTTGACATTTCAGTCACGTTTAGCGGGAGACAAATGGCTAGAACCTTATACTGATGTTGAAATTGACAAAATGCCCGGAAAAGGAATAAAAAATCTTGCGGTTGTAACACCAGCTTTCGTTTCTGATTGTTTAGAAACTCTTGAGGAAATCGCCATGCGCGCCAAAGAAGATTTTGAATCAAATGGAGGTAAAGAGTTTTTAGCAATCCCGTGTTTGAATGACGATGATGAATGGTGCGAAACTGTTGGGAATTGGATTAACGAGTGGGCTAAATAATTAGAAAATAGAGTAAAGAGTAAAGAAGAAAGATTGTTGCATGAAAATCTACTTTTAAAAAACTTGAAACTTTAAACTTGAAACAAATAATAATGGAGTATTATAACTATATAAAATCGCTGCATCTCATTTTTGTAATAACCTGGTTTGCGGGATTGTTTTATATTGTGCGTTTATTTGTATATCAAATTGAAGCCAGCGAAAAACCTTCGCCTGAAAAGGAAATTTTACAGGCCCAATACAAAATAATGACGTATCGTTTGTGGTATATTATTACGTGGCCATCAGCAGTTTTGGCGAGTATCTTTGCTTTTAGTTTGTTGTATCTCAATCCGGGATTAATATATTTGGATTACATGCAGGTTAAATTTGGTTTCGTTTTTGCATTGTATTTATATCATGCAAAATGCCATCAGATTTTTAAGCAATTGCAAAATGATGAGGTAAAATATTCCAACAATTTTATGCGTTTATGGAATGAAGGCGCAACGATCATCTTATTTGCGGTGGTCTTTTTAATAATTGTAAAAAGTGCTATTAATTGGATTTTTGGCGTTATCGGAATCTTTTTATTCTCGATTATCATTATGCTGGGTTTCCGATTTTATAAAAGAATAAGAGAAAGAAAATAGTTTTTTAGTTTAAAGTTTCAAGTTGTTATCCGCAACGAAACCTGAAACTTTAAACCTGAAACAAACAAAACAAAAAATATGCTGAACAACTTCAAAATGTCGATGCTTTCATTGCGTGTCAGGATTTTCCTTTCGATGATTGTATTGATAGTTGTAGCATCTTTTTTATTAGCTTCTATTTCGATTATTCAATTTAAAAATGAAGCCAAAGAATACCATCAGGAACGTCTGGAGCGCAAAGAAAATGCAGTAAAAGAACATATCAATTATGTACTTTCTACGACAACTTATCCTTTGAAAACCGGAAATCTGGACCTTATTTTTAAAGATAAAATCCACGAACTGGCCCAGATTCACAAAATCGAAATCAATATTTACAGCCTTGACGGGAAACTGCTAAAATCATCCAAAGAATCTTTTGCGGTTGATAAAGTAGCGCCGCCAATTCCGGAATATATCCTGAAACTGGTACGTTCCTCAATTGAGAAACGTTTTGTAGATATTAAAACCATCGATGGAGTCAAAAATAGATCTTCGTTTAGTTTGATCAAAGACGAAAAATTTAAACCGCTCGGAATTTTAAATCTTCCTTATCTGGAAGACGACGGTTATTATGATAACGAATTGAATACTTTCCTGATTCGTTTAAGTCAGGTCTATTCGTTTATGCTGGTTGTGGCTTTTGCCTTGGCCTATTTTCTTTCGACTTATATTACAAAATCATTAAAAACGATTTCAGATAAACTGGAAGAAACCAATCTGGATCAGAAAAATGAGAAGATCGTTTTAGAAGCTAATAGTAAAGAAGTTAACTTCCTGATAAAGGCTTACAACGGAATGGTAGATAAATTGGAAACCAGCGCCATAAAATTAGCCCAGAGCGAACGTGAAGAAGCCTGGCGCGAAATGGCAAAACAAGTCGCACACGAAATTAAAAATCCGCTTACGCCAATGCGTTTAACGGTGCAGAGCTTTCAACGCAAGTTCGATCCAACAGCTCCGGATGTAAAGCAGAAACTAAACGATTATTCCGAAACTTTAATTCAGCAAATCGACACGATGACGGCGGTAGCTTCTGCATTTTCGAATTTTGCTTCGATGCCGGCACAGCAAAACGAGACCTTAAATGTGGTGGAGGTTGTAGAGCTTTCATTAGATATTTTCAACGAAGATTATATTGTTTTCGAAAGTGAAGAAGAGGAAATTATCTCAAAAATGGATCGTACGCAATTGATCCGTGTGATTACCAATCTCGTTAAAAATGCAACGCAGGCCATTCCGGAAAGCCAATTTCATAAATCTATTGTAGTTACGGTGAAACGAAGAGACAATAATGTGGAAATTGCTGTAAAAGACAACGGAATAGGGATTCAGAAACAAGATACAAGCCGGATTTTTGAACCTAAGTTTACCACGAAAACCAGCGGAATGGGTCTTGGTCTTGGAATTATAAAAAACATTATCGAAAATTACAAAGGAACAATTACCTTTGAATCAACATACGGAAAAGGAACCACATTTACAGTTTCTTTGCCCATAACAAACTCATAAACTAAGCGTCATGAACTACGAAAATCTTTTAATCTCGATTGAAGACAAAATTGCAACCGTAACCATTAATCGACCAACAAAATTAAATGCTTTAAACAAAGCTACGATTAGCGACCTGAGTAAAGCCATTAAATTATTAGGTAAAAACGATGATGTTCGGGTGATTGTTATTACCGGAAGTGGCGAAAAAGCATTCGTTGCCGGAGCTGATATCTCGGAATTTGCTAATTATACCATTATCGAAGGAGCGCAATTAGCAGCTGAAGGACAAGAAACCTTATTTGATTATATTGAGAATTTAAAGAAGCCTGTAATTGCAGCCGTTAACGGATTTGCTCTTGGTGGCGGATTAGAATTATCAATGGCATGTCATTTCAGAGTAGCTTCAGATAATGCCAAAATGGGATTGCCGGAAGTAACTTTAGGATTGATTCCGGGTTATGGCGGAACACAGCGTTTGCCACAATTAGTGGGTAAAGGACGTGCAATGGAAATGATCATGACCGCAGCGATGATTTCTGCCGAAGAAGCCAAACAATACGGTTTAGTAAATCACGTAGTGCCACAAGCCGAGTTGTTAGATTTTACTAAAGGAATTGCTCAAAAAATCATTAAAAATGCTCCATTTGCTATCAGCAAAGCGATAAAAGCAATCAATGCCAATTATAAAGACGGTAAAGATGGTTTTGAAACCGAAATAAAATCATTTGGAAAGTGTTTTGGAACTCAGGATTTTAAAGAAGGAACAACAGCATTTTTAGAAAAACGTAAAGCTGAATTTACAGGAAAATAATTTTCTTAACCGCAAAGTTTGCAAGGATTTACGCAAGGCTCGCAAAGTTTTTTAAATTTCCTTGTGCCCTTTGCATAAATCTTAGCGAACTTTGCGGTTAAATATAGACAAAGGTTTTAAAAACTTAGAACCTTAGCATCTCAGAACCTTAGAACCTTAAAAAAATGTATGAACCAATATTTGCTCTTTTTTGCGAACGCGTCAAAGAAAGCATCAAAGCCGGAACTTTTGCCAAACTAACCCTTGCAAAAACCATCGGTGATACCGAGATTAAAAACATTTACTTTCGTTTGGCGATAAATGAAGACAATACCTATTCGATCGCCTTAACAACCCGTTATAAAACTGAAGAAATCGAAAGTACACATACTTTAGATGAAGCTTTATTGATGTTGGGAACGTATATCAAAAATCCGTTTTTGACAGCACTTTTATTCACAACAGACAATGATGTGACGTTTAAAGTAAACAAAAAGAACGCCGGAAGTATTATAGAGCAAGAACCAACATTCAAAAATGCTTCGCCGGTAATGTTAGAAATGATCGAGAAAGGGATTGTTTAATATGAGGGGATTGGTTTTTAGGAGCTAATCCCGCACACGAGCCTGAAAGAGTGAACTGGCGAAGCAATCCGTTCTAATCTTTTGTGTCTGCCGCGGCGGACACAAAAGGATTTCCTCTTCTATCGGGGCTAAAAACCAATAAAACCTTTGTGAACCTTCGTGCAACTCTCCGCGAATCTCCGCGAAATAACCCTCTAAACCAGCTTCACAAACAAATTAGAAGCGATTTTATTCGAAATAGACAATTCTCTGCCATCAATTTTAATCCTCACAGATAAATCAAAAGATTCTTTAGACAGAAGTTCAATCTGAGAACCTAAGGCAATTTCCTGTTTATCCAGATATTTCAAAAATTCAGATGAGGTATCTTTTACCCCCACACAAACTCCCGTTTGGTTCTCCGTTAATTCAGAAAGTAAGTACTTTTCAATCTTAACGATTCTTCCATTCGCGTCCGGAATCGGGTCACCATGAGGGTCTTCGGTAGGATTCCCCAGAAAATCATCCAGGCGATTAATCAATTGTTCAGACTTGATGTGTTCCAGTTGTTCTGCAATATCATGAACCTCATCCCAGGAAAAATTCAGTTTGTCAACCAGAAAAACTTCCCATAAACGATGTTTTCGAACAATCATTTTAGCGGCAAGTTTACCATTTTCGGTCAAAGAAACACCCTGGTACTTTTTATAATTTACCAAATCCTTTTCAGAAAGCTTTTTAAGCATATCCGTAACCGATGAAGCTTTGGTCTCCATCATTTCCGCAATAGCATTTGTACTTACTTCAGTTTCTAACGAAGCGGTAAGGTGGTAAATCGATTTAAGATAATTTTCTTCTGAGAAAGTCATTTTTTTATTTTTTGAGGTTCAAAGCTGCAAAGGAACAAAGGTCCAGAGTTTAAAACCTTTGTCGCTTTGTACCTCTGAACCTTTGTCCCTTCCAAAAGAACTATTTTTTAACAATCAACAAAGGTATTGAAATTTTATGTCTCAATTTGTCTACGGTTGTGCCAAATAAAATATCTTTTAATCCAGTGTGGCCGTGGGTTCCCATAACAAGAATATCAAAACTGCCAGCATTAATAATCTTCGGAATCACGGTGTTAGGTTTTCCAAAACCAAGCTCTGTTTCGATTCTGAAGCCTTTCTGCGAAAGCATTTCTTTATATTCTAATAATAATTTTTCGTCGATAGTCGTTTCGTGATCATCAACATGACCGCCGTACATTAAGGCGCCAACCGTTTCTACAATATGAATTAAGGTATATTGCGCATCGATTCCGCCCAATTCGAACGCATTGTTAAGTGCAGCTTCATCGGCTTTAGAAAAGTCTACAGAAATGGCTATGTTTTTCTTGCCATAAATTTCTTTAGGTGTGTAAACTAACTTTAAATGATGAGGCGAATGATTCTCAATATTCGATTTTGCTTTGGCAATAAAAGGTTTTGCAATGATGTATAGCAATAAAGCAAGAAACGCAAAGGCAAGCGGAACAACAGTAAGCCACAGAATAACCGGATGATCTGAATTTTCAAGCCATGAGGTAATTTCGTCGTAAACCAATTTTGCATTTAGCGAAACGATAATCAAGGCAATAATCCAGGCAGCGATTTGAGTTGTTCTTGAAATGTGAAAGCCTTTCATTTTAGATTTATCACTCACAAAGTGAATCAACGGAATAATGGCAAACCCCAATTGCAAACTCAAAATCACCTGGCTCAGAATCAGTAATTTTCCGGTTACGCTATCTCCATAAATTAAAATCACGACAACGGCCGGAACAATAGCGATCAAACGGGTAATAATGCGGCGAACCCAAGGCTGAATCCTTAAATTCAAATAACCTTCCATTACAATTTGTCCGGCCAAAGTTCCTGTTACGGTCGAACTTTGTCCTGCGGCAATTAAGGCGACGGCAAATAAAATAGGTGCCCATTTGGTTCCTAGCAAAGGTTCCAGAAATTGATGCGCATCCTGAATTTCGGCAACTTCAAACATTCCGTTTTTGTAAAATGTGGCTGCAGCCAAAATTAAAATGGCAGCATTTACAAAGAAAGCGAGGTTCAAAGCGATGGTCGAATCGATAAGATTGTACTTCAATGCCTGTTTAATTCCTGCCGGAGTCCGGTCGAATTTACGGGTTTGCACCAAAGAAGAATGGAGATATAAGTTGTGAGGCATTACCGTTGCTCCAATAATCCCGATAGCGATATACAAAGCAGCAGAATTGGGCATTGAGGGAATAAGTCCGTAAAGTACTTTGTCCAGTTCCGGTTCTGCAAAAATCATTTCAAAAATGAAAGAGAAACCAATAATTGCGACCAATACAATGATAAAAGCCTCCATTTTTCGAATTCCTTTATTAATCAGGAAAAGCAGTAAGAAAGTATCCAAAACCGTAATCAAAACACCTTCGATCAACGGAATATCAAAAAGGAGGTTGATACCAATTGCCATTCCTAATACTTCAGCAAGATCACAGGCTGCAATAGCAATTTCGGCCAGAAAGTATAAAATGTAGTTGATGAATTTCGAATAGGTTTCTCTCGAAGCCTGTGCTAAGTCACGTTGTGTAACGATTCCAAGTCGGGCACTTAAACTTTGAAGAAGCAATGCCATTAAGTTACTCATTAACAAAACCCAAAGTAAGGAATATCCAAACTGACTACCACCGGCGATGTCTGTGGCCCAGTTTCCCGGATCCATATATCCTACACTTACTAAATATGCGGGGCCTAAAAAGGCTAATATTTTTCTGAAACCTGTTTTTTTATGTTGTGTCGCGACCGATTGGTGAACTTCTTCTAAAGATTTACCCATTGTAAAAATGTTGTTTGAACAAATATATAGAAAAATTATATTCGCGCAAAAATATTTTTAGACAAGTCTAAATCTTAATTGTTAGAATTTAAACAATTCGGGCATAATCCTGACAATGTAAAGTTTATATCATTGACTTTATAGTTGTGCGGAATGATATAACTCGGCTTTACATTTTCGAGACAAGTAATTTCTAAACACTTTTCGCAGCTAAAATGAGCATGATTATGTATGTGTACTCTTTGGGCATGATGATGGCATTTGGCATATTTTACCGTTCCGTCAAGATTTACAATTTTGTGTATGATATCATCATTTACCAAGCGATCTAGTATTCTGTAAATCGTAACGCGATCACATAGATCTCCTGTTTGTTTTTGAATTTCGGTATGAGAAAGTGCAGTTTTAGATTTCTCGAAAATATCTAAAACGGCCGTCTTTGCTGCTGTATTTCTTGTTGTTTTCATTTTTATGAAATTAAAAATATTATCGCAACATTGTTGCGATTAAAATAAATTGATATATTTGCAACAAAATTGCATTAAGCAAATGTACTGAAAATGAAGAAATCTACCACACCTTTTTACGATATTTTAGGAATTTCAAGTGCAACCATTTGTTTGGTTCATTGTCTGGTTTTTCCGCTTTTAACGATTTTGCCTTTAGGTTTAAGTCACAATCCATTTATCGATTTGTTTTTTGCGACCATGGGACTTTTTGCCATTTTCAAAATTATAAATAAATCCAGTCTTTTAATCTCTACAGTGCTGATTATTTCGATGGCACTAATCTGGATCAGTGTTTTGACTGAACTTTTTCTGGATATTCATCTCGATCTGATTTTTATTGGAGGAATCGGAATGATCGTTGGGCATTTTTTGAATTATAAAAATCATAAAAATAGCAATCATTAAATCACAAAACTATGATGTACAACAATAAATACGACATTATCATTATCGGTGGCAGTTATAGCGGACTTTCGGCTGCAATGAGTTTGGGGCGTTCTTTACGACACGTTTTGGTTATCGATAGTGGCTTGCCTTGCAACAGACAAACGCCACATTCGCACAATTTTATCACACATGATGGTGAAAAACCCGCTGTAATTTCGGCGAAAGCCAAAACTCAGGTAGAATTTTATGAAACTGTTAGTTTTTATAATGGGCTTGCCATCAGCGCGATTAAAACAGAATCGGGATTTGAAATCGAAACTCAGTCCGGAAAAATCTTTACTTCAAAAAAACTATTGTTCGCAACTGGCATAAAAGATTTACTGCCGGATATTCCGGGTTTTGCTGAATGTTGGGGAATTTCGGTTTTGCATTGTCCGTATTGTCACGGTTACGAAGTAAAAAAAGAGAAAACGGCAATCGTCGCTAATGGCGATATGGGTTTTGAATTTTCTAAAATGATATCAAACTGGACCAAAGATTTGAAATTGATTAACAACGGAAAATCGACTCTAACTGCAGAGCAAACTCAAATTCTTAAAACTCATAAAGTTGAAATTATTGAGGATGAAATTGAGTCTTTAGAACATCAAAACGGAAATGTTCAGCAGATTATTTTCAAAAATCAAACTAAAATTGCCGTTAAAGCTATTTATTTTAAAGCGCCTTTTGAACAGCATTGTCCCTTACCAAAATCTTTAGGCTGCGAACTGACTGAAAATGGTTTGTTGAAAGTAGATGCTTTTCAGAAAACAACAATTCCGGGAGTTTTTGCCAGCGGCGATTGCCATATTCAGGCGAGATCAGTTGCGATGGCGGTTTCTTCAGGATCTTTTGCCGGAGCCATGATCAATAAGGAAATTATTGATGAGGAATTTGTTTAGACTTATTTTTTAAACACATAGAAACATAGTTATTGAAACTGCAAAAAAAGGCGTTTCACTTTTGCATCAATTCACATAATTTGGCTATGTTTTAGAAAGCAAGCTTTCTTTTTATTTTCTAGAAAAAGACGCTATAAAACCTATGTTTCTATGTGTTGAAAACAAAACCAAAGTACTGAATTAAAGCATATTTAAAAGTTTTTTGGTCTAGAAACATTATTTATCAAATATAATTTTTAGTTTTGTCTAAATTTAATTTTACAACAATGAAAAAACTATTTTTGATATTGCTTTTATTTGGTTTGCAAATTTCATTCGCACAGGAAACTTCTACTATTTCAGGATATATCTCTGGCGAAGGCCATAAATTACAGTGGGTGAATGTTCAGTTATCAGGAACGAAACATAAAACAGTTACAGATAGTTTAGGGTATTATACATTAGAAAATGTTACGGTTGGAAATTATACTATTCAGGTTTCTCAAGTAGGTTTTCAAACTATAAAGAAGAAAATACAAGTTATTAAAGATTCGATTCAATCGTATGATTTTGAATTAACCGATAACGAAAATCAACTTAACGAAGTTGTAGTTTCAGGAACTTTAAAAGCCGTGAAACGATTAGAAAGTGCTGTTCCGGTTGAGGTTTATTCGCCAGTTTTTTTCAAAAAAAATCCAACTCCAAGTATTTACGAAGCACTTCAAAATATCAATGGTGTTCGGCCACAGCTTAATTGTGGTGTTTGTAACACGGGTGATATTCATATTAACGGATTAGAAGGTCCGTATACTTTGGTTTTGATTGACGGAATGCCCATCGTAAGTAGTCTTTCGACGGTGTATGGATTATCCGGAATTCCTAATTCTCTGGTAGAAAGAATTGAAATTGTAAAAGGTCCGGCTTCTTCTCTTTACGGAAGTGAAGCCGTGGGAGGTTTAATCAACATTATTACTAAAAATCCAACCAATGCTCCTTTGTTTTCGGCAGATGTTTTCACGACTTCATATTTAGAAACCAATGTCGATTTGGGAATGAAATTTAATCCCACCAAAAAAGCAACAACGCTTTTGGGAATCAATTACTTCGATTACAATCAGGTTGTCGATAAAGACAAAGACGGTTTTACAGATGTGACGCTTTCGCAAAGAATTTCGGTTTTTAATAAGTGGAATTTTCAAAGAGAAAATAATCGTTTGTTTAGTATCGCAGCACGCGGAATGTATGAAGATCGCTGGGGCGGAGACGTGCGTTGGGATAAAAAATACCGTGGCGGCGATGAAATTTACGGAGAAAGTATTTATACCAAAAGAGGAGAATTGATAGGAAGTTACCAATTGCCATTCGAAGAAAAACTAATGCTTTCCTTTTCCGGAAACGTGCATTACCAAGACAGTCGCTACGGAACAACATCGTACATCGCGAATCAAAAGATAGGTTTCCTGCAACTGACCTGGGATAAAAAGATAGGCCGAAATGATTTCCTTGCCGGAATTGCTACCCGATATTCGTATTATGACGATAATACAACTGCCACAAAAGAAGCCGAAAGTACCTGGTTGCCGGGAATTTTTGTTCAGGATGAAATTACGCTTTCGCCGAAAAGTCAGGTTTTGTTAGGAATGCGTTACGATTACAACTCGATTCACGGTTCGATTTATACACCAAGAGTTGCTTATCGATGGAAAACGAATGAAAATACAATTTTCCGTTTGAATGCCGGAACCGGATTTCGTGTTGTAAACTTATTTACCGAAGATCACGCAGCGCTTACGGGTTCAAGAGATGTAGTGATTAAAAGTGATTTGAAACCGGAACGATCTGTAAATGCGAATCTGAATTACATTCAAAAAATAAACTTTACAAATGGAACTTTTATCGGAATCGAAACAACGGTTTTTTATACCCGCTTTAGTAACAAGATTATATCTGATTATGAAACGGACCCTAACAAAATTATTTACGACAATATCAATGGTTATGCAATAAGTCAGGGAATCAGCACTAATGTTGATTTGAATTTCACCAACGGATTAAAATTTATTTTGGGAGCGACGGTTTTAGATAATAAAAATGTTCAGGACGGAATTTCTGAAAGACCTCTCTTAACCGAAAAATTCACGGGAACCTGGAGTGTTTCATACAAAATAGAACCGTGGAATGTATTACTGGATTATACAGGGAATCTTTACAGTCCTATGAAGCTGCCTTTGTTGAGTGATTTAGATCCGAGAGATCCCAACTCGCCGTGGTATAGTATTCAGAATATTCAGTTTACGTATTTTGGATGGAAGAATTTTGAATTGTATGGTGGAGTAAAAAATCTATTGAACTTTACACCAAAACGAAATAATCCGTTTTTGATTTCAAGAACCAATGATCCTTTTGATAAAAACGTGCAATATGATTCGGCTGGAAAAGCTTTGGTTACACCTGATAATCCTTACGGTTTGACTTTTGATACGACTTATGTTTACGGGCAAAACCAAACAATTCGTGGTTTTTTTGGATTGCGATATACTTTGAGGTAAAATGGCACACGGATAACGCTGATCAAACGGATTTACACTGATTTTTTTATAGGCATTTGTCAGGCTGAGCGGAGTCGAAGCCCGATCCAACAGACAAGCCTTCGACTTCGCTCAGGGTGACAATCTGTTATAATCCTTTTAATCTGTGGCAAAAACCAACACAAAATGAAAAAGCTAATTTTACTTATAATCTTCTTCGGAATAACTTCACCTGGATTTTGCCAATTGCAAAGCAGATCTTTTGAGGCGATTGATAGTTTGCAGCAAATTCAAAAGAGAAAAATTATCGTTTTCATTCATACTGATTGGTGCCAGTTTTGCCAAAGAATGAAACAAACGACTTTCAGAAATCAGGAAATCATTGATAAACTGAATTCAGATTTTTATTTTATTGATTTGAATGCCGAGGAAAAACGAGATATTACTTTTAATAATCAGACTTTTAAATACAAACCATCCGGAAATAATGTTGGCGTTCATGAACTGGCATTGCAATTGGGAACCATGAACAATCAAATTGTGTATCCCATTTTGTGTGTTCTGAATGAAAAACGAGAGATAATCCTACAATACAATAGTTATCTTAACCCAAAGGATTTTAAACTGCTTTTAGAAAAATTGAAAGAATAAAATTTCTTATTTTTGAAAATGGCTTCTTCACAAATTCCACACTTCAATTATATCTTTACCGGAACAGGTTTATCTGCTTTGATGACCGTTTATAAAATGGTTTTGTCTGGAAAATTCAGCGATAAATCTATTTTGTTATTAGACGAAGATGCAAAAAAGACCAATGACAGAACCTGGTGTTTTTGGTCAAAAGAAGAAACGTTATGGAATTCCGTTATCTCGAAAAAATGGGTTTCGGCTTTGTTTGCCAATGAAGATTTTAGGCGTGATTTAGCGCTTAAACCTTATCAATACAATCAAGTTCGCGGATTAGACTTTTATGATTTTGTATTTGAGGAACTTTCGAAACATCAAAATATTACTTTTTTAAACGAAAAAGTAACCGATATCAACGAACTCGAAACGCATGTTTTTGTGGGAACCGAGGACAATCGATATACCTGCGATTATTTATTCAACAGTATTTATACCAAAGCTTTTGCTTTAAGCCAGACCAAATATCCGGTTCTGCAACAGCATTTTGTGGGTTGGTTGGTAAAAAGCAAAACTGAAATTTTCAATCCGGAACAAGCAACTTTTATGGATTTTTCGGTGGAACAAAGAGGCAATACGCGTTTTATGTATGTTTTACCTATTTCTAAAACCGAAGCTTTAGTGGAGTATACTTTGTTTTCTGAAGATCTTCTCGCAAAAGAAGAATACGAAAATGAAATTCAAATTTATTTGAGAAATCTGGGAGCTGATCAATATGAAATTGTCGAAAAGGAGCAGGGCAGTATTCCTATGACGTGTTTCCCTTTTTGGAAAAAGAATACCAAACGAGTGCTGAATATTGGAACCGCCGGCGGATGGACAAAAGCAAGTACGGGATATACCTTTAGAAATTCGGATAAAAAATCATCTGAATTGGTCGCGTTTCTGGTTAATAAAAATTCTTCTCCCGAAACTTCGGAATCCTTCAAAATGTCAAAATTTCATAAAAGAATCAGATTTTGGTTTTATGATTTACTGCTTTTAGATATTCTGCATCGCCATAACGAATTGGGAAGTTCTATTTTCTCATCTATGTTTAAAAAAGGAAATCCCGCTTTGATTTTTAAATTTCTGGATGAGGAAACTACTTTTTTTGAGGATGTTAAAGTTATTTTAAAGTGTCCTAAAATACCATTTATAAAAGCGTTATTTAGAGTGATTTTTCTTTCAAATAAATTTAACTCAAAATAATAACTTTTGAAAAATATTACTTTAGGATTTAGCTTCTTTTTTACTCTTTTATCTTTTGGGCAAGTTTCTACAAACAAAGCCCATGATGCAATCGTCGAAGAGTTTTTGACAAATTGTGCAGAGAAGCATAATTATAATATTGAAATGAGCGAGTGGCAGTCTTGTCTGGATCAGGGTCTCAAAAAAGACAGCACTGTTGCTTATTTATGGCAGCAAAAAGCAATGCCTTATTTTAAATGCAAAAAGTACGAAGTCGGAATGCAGTATCTCGATAAAGCTGTTTTATACGACAAGAAAGAGTGGCTGCCTTATAGAGGTTTTATGAAATGTATTTTCTCAAAAAATTACAAAGACGCTATCACAGATTTAGAAGAATGCATTAAACTTTATGGAAACGGATATAGAATGGATCATACCTATAGTTTTTATATGGGGCTTTGCTATCTGCAGCTGAACGATTATGCAAAAGCAGAGCAACTTTTTGACGATTATGTAAATGATATCTATAAAAACAGACAGCAATTAGAACATCCAACGGCATATTTCTATCAAGGAATTGCTAAATATGAACTTAAAAAATGGGATGAAGCGATTGTCATTTTTGATAAAGCTTTAAAAATCTATCCGGAATTTTCGGATGTAAAGTTTTATAAAGCAATTTGTTGGCTTAAGCAAGGAAAGCAAAGAGAGGAAGTTAAAGCACTTATTGAATCGGCAAAAACAGATGCTGCAAAAGGTTTTTCAATTAATGAAGATAATACAGTATATGAGACTTATCCTTATCAGGTAAGGTTTTGATTTTTTCAATCGAACTATAACAAAACTTTATACTTCAAATTAACTAGTTGCCACTAAACTTTGTAACTTTGCAGATCAAAAGTAAAATTTAAAAATAAAGAGATATGTATCCAGAAGAAATGGTAAAACCAATGCAAGCTGAATTGACTGCTGCAGGTTTTCAAGATTTACATAGTGCTGACGCTGTAGATAACGCTATCAAAGCTGAAGGTACCACTTTAGTTGTTGTAAACTCTGTTTGTGGTTGTGCTGCAAGAAACGCACGTCCGGGAGCAAAAATGAGTTTAGAAGGAGCTAAAAAACCAGATCACTTAATTACTGTTTTTGCAGGTGTTGACAAAGAAGCTGTTGATGCTGCAAGACAACATATGTTCCCTTTTCCTCCATCATCGCCTTCTATGGCTTTGTTCAAAAACGGAGAATTGGTTCACATGTTAGAGCGTCACCACATCGAAGGTCGTCCAGCTGAATTAATCGCGGAGAACTTGCAAGATGCGTTTAACGAATTCTGCTAATTTTTAAGTTGCTAAGGTTCTGAGTTGCTGAGGTTCTAAGATTTAGGTTCAGAGTGACAAAGGTACAGAGGTACAAAGATTTAATAAAAGCACTATAGAAATATAGTGCTTTTGTTGTTTTATCACTTTTTTTGATCTTAGAACCTTAGTCCCTCTGCAACTCAGAACCTTTGTCGCTTTGAACCTTTGTTACTTTGAACCTTTTTCGTACTTTTGCACCTTCAAAAAATAATTTCTCAACTTAAATTAGTTTATAGCATGCAACTGTACAACACTTTAAGCGCAGAAGAAAGAGCCATCATGATCGATGATGCCGGTAAACAACGACTAACGTTGTCTTTCTATGCGTATGCCAAAATTCAAGATCCCAAAAAATTTCGCGATGATTTATTCTTAGCCTGGAACGCACTTGATGCTTTAGGCAGAATTTACGTTGCCACTGAAGGAATAAATGCTCAAATGAGTATTCCTGAAGAAAATTTGGAGGCTTTTAGAGCTACTCTCGAAGTTTATGATTTCATGAAAGGTATACGTTTGAATGAAGCCGTAGAACATGATGACCATTCCTTTTTAAAATTAACTATCAAGGTTCGTGATAAAATCGTTGCCGACGGTTTGAACGACGAAACTTTCGATGTTACTGATATTGGCGTTCACCTGAAAGCCAAGGAATTCAATGATATTCTTGATGATCCCAATACGATTGTTGTTGATTTTAGAAATCACTACGAAAGTGAGGTTGGACATTTTAAAAATGCTATTACTCCCGATGTTGAGACTTTTAGAGAAAGTCTGCCAATTATCAACGAGCAGCTTCAAAACCATAAAGAAGATAAAAACCTTGTGATGTATTGTACTGGTGGAATTCGTTGCGAAAAAGCAAGTGCTTATTTTAAACACCAGGGTTTTAAAAATGTTTATCAGTTAGAAGGCGGAATCATTAATTATGCCAAACAAATTGAAGCTGAAGGTTTAGAAAGCAAATTCATTGGGAAAAACTTCGTGTTTGATAATCGCCTTGGCGAAAGAATCACGGATGATATTATCTCACAATGCCATCAATGCGGAAAACCTTGCGACAATCACACCAATTGCGAAAATGACGGATGTCATTTGTTGTTTATTCAATGTGATGAATGTAAAGCTGCAATGGAAAACTGTTGTTCTACAGAATGTCTTGATATTATACATATGCCTCTTGTTGATCAGGTTCGTTTAAGAACCGGAAAACAAGTTGGAAACAAGGTTTTTAGAAAAGGAAAATCAGATAGTTTGAAATTTAAACATTCTGGTGAACTAGCCAATACTTCTTTGGCTACAGCCGAAAAGCCACTAGATATTCGTCAAAAAATAAAAGTCAAAAAAGTACTTCTTGGAAAAGCAGAACATTACTATGTAAAAGCGCAAGTTGGTCTTTTTACTATCGAAAACCACGAATTAAATACTGGTGATAAAATCTTAATTTCAGGGCCTACTACAGGGAATCAGGAATTAATTTTAGAAAAAATGATCGTCAACGAAGCACAAGCCACTACTGCTAAAATTGGAGATCGAGTTACTTTTGAGGTTCCATTTCGTATTCGTTTGTCAGATAAATTGTATAAAATTGTAAATTAGCTAAAATTTTAAGCTAATTTATTGATGTCACAATCCTTTACCAAACTATGGATTCATGCCATTTGGGCAACTAAAAATCGTCAGGAATTAATTGATGATTTAATTGAGAAAAATTTGTATGATTTCATTTATGAAGAGTTAATTGATCTCGGTTGTCCTGTTAGAATCCTAAACGGAATGCCTGATCATGTGCATGTTTTATTTTTACAAAATCCACAAAAAACGATCTCAGATATTGTAAAGCAAATAAAAGGAAGTTCTTCCCATTTTATAAATAGAGAAGAACTTATCCTTGAAAAATTTGCCTGGCAAACAGGATTTGCGGCTTATTCAGTTAGTGAGTCTCAGTTAGAGGTTGTCTATAATTACATTAAAAATCAAAAGCATCATCACCTTAAGAAAAATGGACAAGATGAATTTGACGATTTTGTAAAATTGCATGGATTGGGAGAGAAATGATTTTTTAACTCAACGATACATTCCCCGTAGTTTCAACCTCGGGTTATATTGAAATACCACACATAAAAAGGAAAAACATAGCCCGCGGTTTCAACCGCAGGGACACAATGTATATATACAACAAAACAAAATAATCAATGGTTTGACCATTGGAATACAATACAAATAAAAATGACAACGAATAATACAATCGAACTTATGGCTCCCGCAGGGAGTTTTGATTCACTTCAGGCTGCGCTCGATAATGGTGCAGATTCTGTTTATTTTGGAGTAGAACAACTTAACATGCGTGCGCGTTCAACGGTGAATTTTACTATGGATGATTTGCAGGAAATCGCCAATCGTTGTGAAGCCAAAAATGTACGAAGCTATCTGACTCTGAACACGATTATTTACGATCATGATTTATCTGTCGTAAAAACGTTACTGAATAAGGCCAAAGAAGCCAATATTACGGCCGTTATTGCATCTGATCAGGCTGTAATTGCAATGGCAAGAACTATTGGTATGGAAGTTCATATTTCGACTCAATTGAACGTAACGAACATTGAAACCATTAAATTCTACAGTTTGTTTGCAGATACTATGGTTTTAAGCCGTGAATTGAGTTTGCGACAGGTGAAAAGCATCACAGATCAAATTGAGAAAGAACAAATAAAAGGACCAAACGGGAATTTAGTAGAAATAGAAATTTTCGGTCACGGTGCTTTATGTATGGCAGTTTCCGGTAAATGTTATTTGAGTCTGCATTCGCATAATTCATCGGCAAATCGTGGAGCGTGCAAACAAAATTGCCGAAAAAAATACACGGTGATCGATCAGGAAACCGGTTTTGAAATCGAATTGGATAACGAATACATGATGTCGCCTAAGGATTTGTGTACGCTTGACTTTTTAGATCAGGTAATCAATTCGGGAATTCAGGTTTTAAAAATTGAAGGTCGTGGCCGTGCACCTGAATATGTAGCAACGGTTATTAAAACGTATCGTGAGGCTATTGATGCTTATTATGATAATACATTCTCTAAAGAAAAGGTTTCTGTCTGGATGGAAGCTTTAAACACCGTTTACAATCGCGGTTTCTGGTCTGGATATTATCTGGGGCAGGAATTAGGAGAATGGAGTGATATTCCGGGATCTGCAGCAACGCAGAAAAAGGTTTATGTAGGGAAAGGAACGCATTATTTCCCAAAAGCAGAAGTGGGACAATTTAAAATAGAAGCCTATGACATTAAAATTGGTGATCGAATTCTCGTTACTGGCCCAAGTACCGGAGCGCAGGAAATGATTATCGACGAAATGATGGTAAATGATTTGGTTTCTGAAAAGGCTACAAAAGGCGACGATTGCACTTTCAAACTTCCTTTTAGAATCAGAATGTCGGATAAATTATACAAAATCGTTGAAGCATAATGGTTATTGTAACTTTACAAAGAGACAAATGCATTGGCTGTAATTATTGCGTCGAAATGGATCCGGTGCATTTTCAGATGTCTAAAAAAGATGGGAAATCAGTTTTGATTCATTCCAAAGATGCGAAAGGTTTTTATACTTTAAAATCTAATAATCATGCCATTGTCGAAAGTTTTGAATTGGCAGCTAAGGCTTGTCCCGTAAAGATTATTACAGTTAAAGAGACTTAGATTATTTGCTTTATTTCAAACTCTATTCTCTAACAAGATTTATAAACTTAGCATTTGTCAAAGAAGATAAAGTTCCTTCTTTACCCACACCCTGCCAGTCGGATATTTTCCCGTTTACATTAATTTTAATGCCAATGGAATTTGGTGTTTCGTATATTATATATTTAATATTACCGCTGTTAAACTCCAATTCGTTATCCGTATTTTGTTTTCTGAATTTGAATATCGCTTTATCTGCTTTTTCTGGATGGGAGGGATGTGCAAAAGAAACAAATTGATATTCGTCGTTTTGCTGAAAGGCGTAATACAAAATATTATCTGCTTTAAATACGATCACACGTCCTTTGCCATTTTTTGTGTCGAAAGCAAGTAATTTATTTTCTTTTAAACCAGTTTCGTAGAGCGATAAAGAGGTAAAAGAAACATATTTATTGTTCTCTAATCTCTTGCCTGTTATTTTTGAAAAAGGGCCTTGAGCAAATCCATCTTCTTCAAAACTGGATAACATTTTGACCTCTGTACCGGTAACGCTGTAGTGCTCGACGCCATGAAGAGCAGCCCCGCCGGAACTTGATGTTATGATGCGTTTGTATTTTGGATCAATCTCAAATGAGCCGCCGCGCAGGCAATTAGCATTATTATACATACTACTTATGCCTGGACTAGAGATAAAACCATTCGACGTATTGATAAAAATACTTGCTGTTGCTTGAGGTGAATAACAGCCTTCGTCCAAAATTTCTGTGTCAAAAATGATAATATCCGGTCTGCCATCAAAGTTAACATCGCCCAACACACGGATATTTTTATCAGAAATACTTTTGAATGCTATTGTTTTTGCTGTTTTACTGATTGGTAAGGAAGACAATTCTTTTGCACCATATTCCAGTACTGTTTTTTTACTTTCGTTATCTGTAAGCTTGTAATATTCTTTAATTTCTGAGTTTACTGTTTGTTGGGCAAAATACAAAGTATAACCTTTCATAAAATCATTAATGATATAAGCTTTTTGTGCATTTGCATTATAAAATACTGCACAAAGAAAAAGGAGTAAAGAAATCTTTAGTTTCATATTTGGTATATTGTATAAACGATTATATTTAATCTTCTGAAACTTCAAGTTTATCAAAATCTTCTATTTCAGATAATTTAAATAGTTTTGTTTTATTGATTTTTATTTCTCTCTTTTCAAATATTTCAGGTTCATCGATATTTGGGTTTGTGTTTTCATTTACTATTTTTCTTCTGGTTAAGAAATTGATGCTTGTTTCTGTAAGTACTGTAGGTCCGTGATTGCTGCTTGCATCGTATCCGATGAGTTCAAGATCTGAATTTTGAAGCCTAAACATGTATCTCCAATATCCGTATCTTCCGTGGGCATAATGTATAAAAAGTTTTCCTTTGATTATTTCAACGCCTAGGTCCGGTGCAAAATAAACTCCACCATCTTCATTTTCAGAAGAAAAACAGTTGTCATTTTTAACAGCCAGTTCGTAACCGTCGCCTTTGTTTAACAGAACAAGTATCCCCCTGCGATTGCGGTCTAACTGACCACGGTATTCGTCTTTAATGATCTCACTTTTGTTAGTGCCTTTTATAATCAGAACGCAGTCTTCAATTTTATCTTTATTTAAATCGCCATAAATGGTATCGAAGATTACATAACCTTTTGGAACGAAATCTGCAGGATTTTTGCTTCTTTCGGTTGATGAAACATTGTCTTCTGAAACTTCTTCTACCTGATTTAGGGTTTCCTGAATTTGCGCAGGCTCTTTTTTGCTTTTTGAATCATGACAACTTGTGTTTATTAATAGCAGTAGAGCTGTTCCTAAATAAAGTAGATATTTATTCATATAATTGGAGATAATGATTTTAGTAAGGTTTTTAAATTTAATTCTTTACTTTGGTTTTAGACTTTAATTTCCATTTTCCATTTCTCCCGACATATTCATAATCGTACATTCGTTTTCCGGTGCGGTCCTGAAAATGCTTTTTAATTGGTGTAATGGTAAGATCGGGTTTTAGATGATAACTGCCTTCTTCAGAAACTCCGAAAGCGCTGCCGTAAAGTTCCGTATTTATAGTGTTCGTTTCTTTGTCAAATTCAGGTCTGCTCCAAATATCAGTATCGTCAGCAGTATTGTACAGCCTCACGAGTTTTTGCTGATCCTGGTCGTTAATAAAAATGATGGTCCATTGATTTCCATTTACATTAGAAAACACCCAGCACAAAACATCTTCGTCGCCATCATTGTCAAAGTCAGCGATTTTGAAATTGGAAAACAGAATGTCATCGTCTAAATGCCATAAAAAAGGCTGGTAATCCATGTTTTCCTGAAACTGAAATTTGTTGTTTCTAAACTGATAAAGAGATGCTATCGAATCATTTTGGAGACGAAAAGAATATTTCAGGGGGATTTTTCCTTTTAACTCAAATTCACATTCTGGCTTTTCCTTAGTAAAATCAACTCCGGTCATGCTTAACGAATCAACAGGAAAATGGAGCTTAAATCCAATATTTTTTATAGAATCATTTTGTGCGTGTGAGCTAAAATAGGTCAATACAACCAATAAAAGCAATAAAAGATGTTTCATTATGGAGTAAACTATTTAAGAATTTTTAAGCGGAATTTACATTTTATAAAAACGGTTCATTTATTACAATTCTCTTTTTTTATGTGTTAATTACCCACTTTGGCATTAATATTATGTTTTTCAATGTATGCTTTTGCAACATTCATTAAAGCAGTAAATTTGGTATTAATATCCTTTTCAGTAGTGGCATCAAAATCTGCAATTGCTTTTTGTATCTGTTCTGCCGGGATTTTTTCATCTTGCATTTTAGCAATGGGTAAGTAACCTTCTTTTTGTTTGGCTATTGCGTAACTAAAAAGATCTTTTGATGCAGCAAGTAATTCCCTGTTATCATCGTCTTCTTTTATTTCGGCAATAGTTTTTTGTCGTTTTTCTAACTCGGTTATTTGAAACTGAAAGTAGTCGTAGTAAGAAGATGGTACCATTTTTTTAGTAGCATCATCATAAACCTGTGGTTCAGATTCTAACTGGCGATTGATTTGCGTGCTGCCAAAACTAGATAAGAGGTTGGAATTTAGTACTGCTATTTCAAAAGTTTTTTCTGGTGTGTAGTTGTTGCACGAAGTAAAAAACATACTTCCTGTAAGTATTGCTATTAATACGATTACTGTGTTTAATTTCTTTTTCATTTTAAAGTTTATTTGTAAAATTTTGTTATTCATTCGTTTAAATATAAAATTCAGTTTTTTATCCTTTTAGGATTTTACTTTTCTCTGCTTCAAATTCTTCGGAAGTTAAAATACCGGCATCCAAAAGTTCTTTCAGATCTAATAAAGCTTTTTTCTTTCTTTCCATAGAATTTACTGTAGTGTTGTTTTCTTCTGTTGCAGCTGTTTTGATTGGAGTAACAACAGTTCCGGATGGCGCATGTTTTAGAATGAGCTCAGTAATTTCATTGAATCCTTTTACATTGGAGTAATCAATAGCTTTTTGTTCTTTCACGTTTACTATTGTGGCATCGGCTTTGTTTTCAAGTAGGTATTTAACGACATCTTTTTTACCGCTTGCCGCGCTGTAATGCAAAGGTGTATTTCCTGATTCATCTTGTATGTTGATGTTTGCTCCGGCATTAATTAGTAATTTTACCATACTCAGATTGCCTTTTTTTGTGGCAATATGCAACAGGCTTTCGCCACCATAACTGTAACTGCTGTTGAGCGTAAAACTAGAATCGACTGCTATATTCGTTGCACTGACGATCCAATCCAGGTAATCGTTCATCGATGAAGTATCTTCGGCTACTGGTTTGCTAAAGTTGACATCGACACCATGGTCTAAAAACAAACTCACAATTTCTTTTTGATTGTTGCTGCAGGCATACCAAATTGGCGAATGACCGCTATTATTTGATGTAAATACATCAGCGCCTTTTTCGACTAATAATTTGGCCAGCATTCTGTTCGTCTCATAACAGGCAATCAACAACGCATTTTCGCCAGCATGATTCAGGTGATTAATATCCGCGCCATTGTCCAGCAGCAACGTTACCATTGGTAAGGATTTGGTATAACACGCAAAAATCAAGGGAGTATTGCCTTGTTTGTCAGTGGCGTTAATATTGGCGCCTTTGTCTAAAAGCAACTGTATGATTTCTCGATTTTGTTTTCCGGACGCAATCAAAAGAGGCGTCTCGCCATTGTTATTCAAAAGATCGACGTCAATTCCGGCTTCTAATAATTTTGAAGCTATTTCGACTTGTGCAGTCTGAACCGTCAAATGTAGAAGACTGTTGCCATTTTTGTCGTTGATTTCAATTTTTGCACCATTCTCTAAAAGATAGAGCGCCGTTTGTTTTTGCTTTTGCAAGCAGGCGAAGAACAAAGGTGTTTCTCCTTGATGATCTTCATAATTGATATCGGCACCATCTTCACATAATAGTTTTACAATATCGAGATATCCCCTGTGGGCGGCATAATGCAAAGCTGTTCTTCCTTTTTCATCAGTATATTTTACATCAACTTCTTTATTTTGAAGAAGTAATTCGGCTATTTTTCTGTTGCCGTTTTCACAGGCAATTATAAATGACATCGACATATAGTGCTATTTTTTATATAAATTTTGTTGTTAGGATTTCATCAAAAGTTCGACTGTTTTTATTTTCAGGTTGTCTCCTGAAGCAATCATTAATGCCGTTTCGTCCTTATCATTGGTGATGTCCTTATTAGCGCCATTCTCTAGTAATAACTTTACTTTTCTGTATGTTTCTTTTGCAGCTTCGGCGTCATAATTTACGTTGTAATCGCAAACTTTATGCAATAATGTGTTGCCTTCGTTATCCTGTTCGTTGAGGTCAATAGAGGAAGTATCCAAAACAGATTTTAGAATAGTCGCTTTTTTTTCTGCGATATAATCCAATGCTGATTTTGGTTTTCCGTAATATTGAGCACAAAAATGGAGATCAGCACCATCTGATAATAATCGTTCTAAAAACTTTAAGCTGCTTTCTGAATCTGACATCGATCGGATGTATTCCGTTAATAACGTTCTGCCATCTTTGTTGATAATGTTGAAATTTGCTGTTGTAGCAGCTGCTAACAGATCGTACATCTCAAAAGAAGATTGCTCGGCAACAGCATAATAAAAAGCATTGTTCTCAAGATTGTCGGTTTCATTTGCATCTGCACCATTTTCGAGCAATATCGAAATGTATTCTTTTTTGACCTTTTTTACCGCACAAAGTAACGGTGTGGTGCCAACAATATTTTTTTCATTAATATCCAGACCGTTTTCCAGTAATAAATTAATGTAGGCTATCCCTTTTTCCGAATCTAAACCATAAATATTGATAACGCGGTAAATTAAATTTTCTCCCGCATTGTTTTTGAATTGGGTGTTACAGCCGGAATCTTCAATCAGACTTTTGATGATGAGTACAGCAGCTCCTTTCTCTATGCAATATCCTAATAAAGTCTGGTCGCTGACTTCATCATTAATATTATCCATTTTTGACATTAGTGCTTTAAAAAAAGAAACAGATTCTTCGTCGTCCTTTAAATCCCTGGCAACAGTACTGAAAATAGATTTATCAAAATTGTCCAGTTCATAGATATCAGTTTCAATAAATCCGGCTTTTATGAGCGCGTCTATTAAATCAATCGCTTTTGCATTAAAAATTTTGGCTGTTATTTGAGAAAAATTGTTTTTAAGGTATTGCTCAGAAAATGATTCTCCGTTTTTAAGTGCTTCTCTGGCAGCATCAAAATTGCCCTGAAAAATGTACTCTTCTATTTTGTTTTGTGTAGACATGTGAAAAAAATTATGAAAATGAAAGATAAAACTTAATTATTACTTATTTGAATTTGTCGGATAAAAAAATCGCTGCGAAGATTAAAACGCAAAACATATAAATGTAGTTTAAAAAAATAAAATAAATTGAACAGTGAAAGTCATAAAACTAATAGAATAGGGTATTTTGTTGAAGTAATATTGAAGTTATTTCATGGCAATTCAGCTTGAAAATGTTTCATAAAAAGCTTGTTTTTTGTGAAACAAAGGGCGTTTTTTTATTTAACAAGTCTTTAGTTTTAATGCATAAAAAAGCAAACTAAAAAAAATACTATCTTTACGGATTCAAACGTTTATGAACTTAAGCTGCATTTGCGGCACTACATATAAAATTATGGCATGTACAAGTTGTTCAACCTCAGATGGTGGTGCACCAAAGGGTTGTAAAAATAATGGGACTTGCGGCACCGATAGCTGCAATAAATTGACGGTTTTTGACTGGCTCGCAAACATGAGCCCATCTAATGGAGAGGCGATTTTTGATTGTGTTGAGGTTCGTTTTAAAAACGGACGTAAGGAATTTTTTAGAAATTCAGAAAAATTAACTTTAAGTATTGGTGATATTGTAGCAACTGTTGCATCACCAGGCCATGATATTGGAATTGTAACTTTGACAGGCGAATTGGTAAAAATTCAAATGAAAAAGAAAGGTGTAAACCACGAAAGCAATGAAATTCCAAAAATTTACAGAAAAGCATCCCAAAAAGATATTGATATCTGGTCTGTAGCGCGTGATCGCGAAGAACCAATGAAAGTTCGTGCGCGTGAATTAGCGATTCAGCATAAACTCGAAATGAAAATTTCTGATATTGAATTTCAGGGAGACGGATCAAAAGCTACATTTTACTATACGGCAAATGACAGAGTCGATTTTAGACTTTTGATTAAAGATTTTGCTAAAGAATTCAGCACCAGAGTCGAAATGAAACAAGTTGGTTTCCGTCAGGAAGCAGCGCGTTTAGGTGGAATTGGTTCTTGCGGACGTGAACTTTGCTGTTCGACATGGCTTACAGATTTTAGAAGTGTCAATACATCAGCAGCACGCTACCAACAGCTTTCATTGAATCCGCAGAAATTAGCCGGACAATGCGGGAAACTAAAGTGTTGCCTGAATTATGAGCTTGATACCTACATGGATGCATTGAAAGATTTTCCGGACTATGACACTAAATTAGTGACAGAAAAAGGAGATGCCATCTGCCAGAAACAAGATATTTTTAAAGGATTGATGTGGTTTGCTTACACCAATAATTTTGCCAACTGGCATGTTTTAAAAATCGATCAGGTAAAAGAAATTATTGCCGAAAACAAACAAAAAAACAAAGTATCATCTTTAGAAGATTTTGCTATAGAAGTAGTTTCAGAGCCTGAAAAAGACTTTAATAACGCAATGGGTCAGGAGAGTCTAACTCGTTTTGATCAGCCAAAAAGAAAGAAAAAGCCAAGTCGCAAACGCAAACCAAATGCAGAAGCAGCGATTGTAGCAACTCCAAACAAACCTCAGGCCGCTCCAAATCAGAACAAACCGGCAGTTTCAAATCAGAACAAACCAGTAGGTGCAAATCAAAATAAACCTGCAGGAGGAAATCCGAATAAAGGAAACAAACCGAATAATAACAAGCCGAATAAACCGAACAATTCTAATGATAATAAACCGGCTGAACCTAGAAAACCTATAATTATTACTAAAAATGAGAATAAAAAATAGCGCGATTCTTCTTTTGGTGGGAATTCTTCTTTTTTCTTGTGATAAAAAAAGAGTGTTTGATGAGTATAAATCTGTTGGAAGTGCCTGGAACAAAGACAGTATTGTAACTTTTGACCTGCCGGTTTTAGATTCAACCAAAAAATACAATTTATTTATAAATTTGAGGGACAATAACAATTATCCGTTCAAAAATTTGTTTTTAATTGTGGCTATTGAAACACCAAGTGGTTTCACCAAAGTAGATACTTTAGAATATGAGATGGCAAAACCGGACGGAACCTTGTTAGGAAACGGTTTTACGGATATAAAAGAGAGTAAACTGTATTATAAAGAAGATGTAAAGTTTACAGGAAAATATAAAGTACACATCAAACAGGCCGTGAGAGAATCAGGAAAAATTCCGGGTGTTCAGGCTTTAGAAGGTATTACAGACGTAGGTTTTAGAATAGAACAAAAAGATTAGAAAAATAGTTATGGCCACCAAGAAAAACAATCAGCCTAGTAATAAGGATATTAACTACTATAAAAAGAAATTCTGGAGATTTTTTGCTTATACCTTATTGGGTGTTTTAGCTTTCTTTTTATTTGCATCATGGGGATTATTCGGATCGATGCCTTCATTTGAAGATTTAGAAAATCCGGATTCTAATCTGGCTACAGAAATCATCTCGTCTGATGGAGTCGTAATTGGTAAGTATTTCAAAACAAACAGATCTCAGCTTAAATATTCAGATTTGCCAAAGAGTTTGGTAGAAGCATTGGTTGCTACCGAAGATGCTCGTTTTTATGACCATTCAGGTATTGACGGACGCGGAACTTTGAGAGCCGTTTTTAGTTTAGGAACGAATGGTGGAGCAAGTACTCTGACACAACAGCTGGCAAAACAATTGTTTCACGGAGAAGGATCTAAGTTTCTTCCATTCAGGATCGTACAAAAAATAAAAGAATGGATTATTGCCATTCGTCTGGAACGACAATATACTAAAAACGAAATCCTTGCAATGTATTGCAATGTATACGATTTTGGAAATTATTCTGTTGGAGTAAGTTCTGCTGCACAAACGTATTTCTCTAAAGATCCAAAAGATTTAACGATGGACGAATCGGCTATTTTAGTCGGAATGTTCAAAAACTCAGGATTGTATAATCCGGTTCGTAATCCCGAAGGTGTAAAAAACCGTCGTAATGTCGTGCTTTCTCAAATGGAAAAAGCAAAGATGATTACAACTTCAGAAAAATTGAGATTGCAGGCTTTACCAATTGCATTAAAATTCAAATTAGAAAGTCACCGTGAAGGAACAGCTACTTATTTTAGAGAATATCTTCGTGATTATATGAAGAAATGGGTATCAGAAAACAAAAAACCAGATGGTTCAGATTATGACATTTACAAAGACGGTCTGAAAATTTATACTACTATCGATTCAAGAATGCAGGCACATGCTGAAGAAGCAGTTTCTGAACATATGAAAAATCTGCAACAGCAATTTTTTATTGAACAGAAAACCAATAAAAATGCACCTTTTGTCAATATTTCTCAAGCAGAAACGGACCGATTGATGATGCAAGCGATGAAAAATTCTACGCGTTGGGCTATCATGAAAGATATGGATAAAAGCGAAGATGATATCATTGCTTCATTCAAAGTAAAAACAAAAATGCGCGTATTCACCTGGAAAGGGGAACGTGATACTGTAATGACACCGCTTGATTCTATTCGTTATTTCAAACACTTTTTGCAATCCGGTGTAATGGCAATGGAGCCTCAGACCGGAAATATTAAAGCGTGGGTTGGCGGAATCAACTATAAATACTTTCAATACGATCACGTTGGGCAGGGAGCAAGACAAGTAGGTTCTACTTTTAAACCGTTTGTTTACGCAACAGCAATTGAGCAATTGAATATGTCTCCTTGTGACTCGATTCTTGACGGACCATTTATGATTCACAAAGGGCGTCACCACGTGACTGCAGACTGGGAACCTAGAAACTCAGACAACAGATACCGCGGCATGGTAACACTAAAACAAGGTTTGGCAAACTCTATTAATACGGTTTCGGCTAAATTAATTGACAGAACAGGTCCTGAAGCAGTGGTTGAATTAACGCATAAATTAGGTGTTAAAACCGAAATTCCTGCACAGCCTTCGATCGCTCTTGGTGCGGTTGATATCACGGTTGAAGACATGGTAGCTGCTTACAGCACATTTGCCAATCAGGGCGTATATGTGAAACCACAATTTTTAAGCCGTATCGAGAATAAAAGCGGAGAAGTTATTTATGAGCCAATTCCGGAATCTCATGATGTTCTGAATAAAGATATCGCCTTTGCAGTAATCAAATTGTTAGAGGGTGTTACTGAAACCGGCTCTGGTGCACGTTTACGTACGCAGGGTGGTGGAAGCGGAGACAAACGTTGGACAGGATATCCATACATGTTCAGAAATCCGATTGCAGGTAAAACAGGAACAACCCAAAACCAGTCTGATGGTTGGTTCATGGGTATGGTACCTAATCTTGTAACAGGAGTCTGGGTAGGTTGTGAAGATCGTTCAGCACGTTTTAAAAGTTTAACCTACGGACAAGGTGCGACAGCAGCATTACCTATTTGGGGTTATTTTATGAAACTTTGTTATGCTGATCCCGGACTTAAGATTTCGAAATCAGAGTTTGAACGACCAAAAAATCTTTCGATAAAAGTAGATTGTTATAGCGCCCCAAAAGTAAAGGATACAACAGCTACAGAACAAAATACAGACGAATTCGAACTGTAGTATAAATTCTTTTCTAAAAATATAAATATCCTTTTGTGCTTTCTGAATTTTTGGAAGCTGCAAAAGGATATTTTTTTTTAAATAAGTCATCTTACCGCAAAGAGTACTAAGGTTTACGCAAAGTCCGCAAGTTATTTATAAAAATAGCTTTGCGGACTTTGCGGTTAGATCATCGATTTTATTTTTACGAAATCGTTATAATTTGATCTAAAAATGGTATTTTTATCAAAAATATACAGTTATAAAGACAGTTTGTTATGATTACAAAAAAAGTAAATAACGTTCAGGATGCTACAGAAGGAATCGAAAGCGGAATGACCATTATGTTTGGTGGTTTTGGTTTATGTGGAATTCCTGAAAATACGATTGCAGCATTAGTAAATACAACAATTTCAGATTTAACCTGTATTTCGAACAATGCCGGAGTAGATGATTTTGGTTTAGGATTGCTTTTACAGAAAAAACAAATCAAAAAAATGATTTCGTCTTATGTTGGCGAAAATGCCGAGTTCGAACGTCAGATGCTTTCAGGAGAATTAGAGGTAGAACTTACTCCACAAGGAACTTTGGCCGAACGCTGCCGTGCTGCCCAAGCCGGAATTCCTGCTTTCTTTACACCGGCAGGTTACGGAACTGAAGTTGCTGAAGGAAAAGAAGTTCGTGAATTCAACGGAAAAATGCACATTATGGAACAAGCTTTTAAAGCTGATTTTGCCATTGTAAAAGCATGGAGAGGTGATGAAGCTGGCAATCTGATTTTTAAAGGTACAGCCAGAAATTTTAATGCGTGTATGGCAGGAGCTGCAAAAATAACCATAGCCGAAGTAGAAGAATTGGTTCCGGTGGGAACATTAGACCCCAATCAGATCCATATTCCGGGAATTATGGTTCAGCGCATCTTTCAGGGAGAGAAGTTTGAGAAAAGAATCGAGCAGAGAACAGTAAGACAAAGAGCGTAATTAGATAATTAGAAAATGTGATAATGAGATAATTAATAGATTGCGCAAAGTATAGCATCATCTAATTATCAAATTGACTAATTGGCACATTAAAAAAAAAATGACACATTCAGTTTATGTTAACAAAAGAAGATATTGCAAAACGAATTGCGAAAGAAGTAAAAGACAGGTATTTTGTAAACTTAGGAATCGGCATTCCGACTTTGGTGGCGAATTATGTCAGGGAAGATATTGCGGTTGAGTTTCAGAGTGAAAACGGAGTTCTTGGCATGGGACCATTTCCTTTTGCGGGAGAGGAAGATGCTGATATTATCAATGCAGGAAAACAAACGATTACAACACTTCCCGGAGCCAGTTTTTTCGATTCGGCTTTTAGTTTCGGAATGATCCGAAGCCAGAAAGTAGACTTGACGATTTTAGGTGCGATGGAAGTTTCAGAGAACGGAGATATTGCCAACTGGAAGATTCCCGGTAAAATGGTAAAAGGAATGGGAGGCGCAATGGATTTGGTGGCTTCTGCCGAAAATATCATCGTAGCCATGATGCACGTGAACAAAGCAGGGGAATCTAAAATTCTAAAAAAATGTACTTTGCCACTAACAGGCGTAGGGTGTGTTAAAAAAGTTGTAACTGAGCTCGCAGTGCTCGAAGTAACAGAAAAGGGTTTTAAGCTCTTAGAGCGCGCGCCAGGCGTTTCTGTAGAACATATCATCGCTTCGACAGAAGCTGATTTGATTATTGAAGGAGATATTCCTGAAATGGCTATTTAGTACCAAAGTATTTACGGCACAAAGACTCAAAGACACAAAGTTTTTAAAAAACAAAACCGCCTAATTTGGCGGTTTTTGTTTTTTATACTTTTTATAATTTCTTTGCGGCTTAGTGTCTTTGTGGCAAAAGTCTTTTTTTACAAATTAAAAGAAGCTCCTAAGCTAAAAGTAGTCTGGTTGTTCAAGTGATCAAAAACACCATTATTACTGCCGTATTTTGCAATAGGGAAACCAATTTCAGTGAAAACACCAAATCCGTCAGTAAAGAAATAACGACCGCCAACATGACCACCAAAATTATGTAATCCTAAACTTAAACCTGGGTAAACGTCTAATTCCTTAACACCAATAACACTGCTTAAATTAGCATTAATTCTTGCTTTCGCATCAAAACGATCACCAAAATCGGGTGTTCTTGTTGTTGATATTGAACTATTATAAAAGGTGTAGTCATCTACACCCAATAAGTAATTGGCAACAAAACCAAAAGAGAAGTTTTCTCCTAAACCGAAATCAACAGAACCCTGAATTCCCGAACCACCATCTTGTATGTTAGCACCAACGTTAACCTTAACATCTCCTTTTCCTTTAAAAGCTTCTTGAGCTTGTGTGAATCCAAATGATACTAAAAACAAAAGTGTAATTACCTTTTTCATAAACTTAAATTTTAATTTTTAAAGTGCAAAAATAACCTTTTACGGATTAATTCCTACCTTTTTCAGTAGAATACAATTCGTTCAACGGATCACTTTGCCAGAATTCCTTGGTCTCGACGTTCATAATTGTCAAGGGGCCTTTGAATGCGGCACCAGTATCTACATTCCAGATACAGGCCTTTTGTACCGGAACTGTTTTTCCAATTCGCGTTACCGGAGTATGACCTATAAAAATCTCTTTGTATACCGTAAAACGTTTTGGGTAAAACAAATCTTCTGTTTTGAGATTGGGATCTAATGAAAGTGCCATTTCCCAAAGTGTTCTGTCCCAGTAAAATAATTTTGAGAAAAACTCATATTTTACGCCATTTAAATTGGTGAAGCCGGCATGAACAAAGAGTCGGTTTTCATTGTCCAGGTGATAATCTTCTAAAGTTTCTAAAAAAGCAATATGAACTTGTTTCTTTTCTTCGCTTACTTTTTCATAGGCTAAAACCGTCGCTTCTCCACCGTGTTTGAACCACAAAGTTTCATCAATTTCTTCAGTTTTATTTTTAAACCAGGACAATAATAAATCATCATGATTTCCTCTGATACAAATGCAATTTTGCTTGCTTTTAAGATCTATCAAATAATCAATTACTTGCGGAGACTGGCTCCATCCATCAACATAATCACCTAAAAATATAAGAGTATCGTCAGTTGTAACCTGGGCTTTTTTCATCACTTGTTCAAGTGCGAGTAGTCCGCCGTGTATGTCGCCTATAACAAATGTTCGCATTTTTTATTATTTCGTGTAGAAAGACAAAAATAAAGAAAATGATTTGTTTGTGAACATTAAGTTGAGAATCTTTCGCCAGTATATTAAAGAATAGACAGGTTATAAGGAAGTCTAAGGAATTGTAATTTGTTGACATTCGTATAATTCGTGGCGATTTTTTTAAAATATTTTTGTCTCTCATTGTAATTATTTCGATGATAATTTATGATTATTTTCATC
Organism: Flavobacterium aquidurense; assembly: GCF_002217195.1. Taxonomy (NCBI): domain Bacteria; kingdom Pseudomonadati; phylum Bacteroidota; class Flavobacteriia; order Flavobacteriales; family Flavobacteriaceae; genus Flavobacterium; species Flavobacterium aquidurense. Next base: position 125,651 of record NZ_MUGR01000014.1, read on the forward strand.
TCACATTCATGCTTTCCTGTTTAAATTTGTAGCATGTCTGAAACGCCTGTATATCGAAAAATTATCCATATTGATATGGATGCTTTTTATGCCTCCGTAGAGCAAATGGACAATCCTGCTTTACGCGGAAAACCTGTTGCTGTTGGCGGTTCAGAGAATAGAGGAGTAGTTTCTGCAGCCAGTTACGAAGCCAGGAAATTTGGCGTGAGAAGTGCGATTAGTGGTGTTTTGGCTAAAAAATACTGTCCTGAAATTATTTTTGTGCGTCCGCGTTTTGATCGGTACAAAGAAATTTCTGGCAAAATTCATGCAATCTTTCATGATTATACTGATTTGGTCGAGCCGCTTTCGCTCGATGAAGCTTATCTGGACGTAACCCAAAACAAAAAAGGAAACCCAAGTGCCAGTTTATTGGCTGAGGAAATCAGATTAAGAATTTTGAATGAGGTTGGAATCTCAGCTTCAGCGGGAATTTCAATCAATAAATTTGTGGCTAAAATTGCCAGCGATGTCAATAAGCCAAACGGACAAAAAACGGTAAATCCGGATGAAGTAGAAGCATTTTTAGAAGAATTGCCGATTAGGAAGTTTTATGGAGTTGGAAAGGTCACGACTGAAAAAATGTACCAATTGGGAATTTTTACTGGAACTGATCTTAAAAGCAAATCGATTGAATTTCTGGAAAAGCATTTTGGAAAATCCGGGGCTTTTTATTACAATGTAGTTCGCGGAATTCATAATAGCGAAGTAAAATCCCATCGTATTACTAAATCAGTTGCGGCAGAACATACCTTTGATATCAATTTATCTTCTGAAATTTTTATGCTGGAGCAGCTTGATAAAATTGCAGTTTCATTAGAAAAACGACTAAAAAAGCATAATATTTCGGGCAAAACGGTTACGCTTAAAATTAAGTATAGTGATTTTTCCCAGCAGACACGAAGTAAAACATTGCCTTATTTTATTTCGGATAAAAGCCTGATTCTCGAAACAGTAGAAGAATTGTTGTATCAGGAACGGATGAAAGATTCGGTTCGATTACTGGGGATTTCTCTGAATAACCTGAATACAGAAGAGAAGAAAGCAGTTATTGTGCAATTAAAATTTGCCTTTTAATCAATATTAAACAATCGTTAAATAGAAATGTTTTTTGTTTTATGATGAATTTTCGTTCTATCTTTGAGTCAAAAGATTTTTATATCATTAAATAATTTGAAATGAAAAAAGCGAATCTAGATGATGTTTCACATCGTAATTCAGTTCCTATTTTAGCATGGGATTTTCATTATGAATATCTAAATGAACTCAAAGCTATTTTTGCTGATCTGAAAAAAGTAAATAAGATTTCGAATCAGTTTACATGGAATGAAAAAAATCTTCAGATAGAAAAACGAATTAAGGATGAAGTTGTAGTAGTGACAGATCTTGATTTAAAGATTGTTTTCGCCTCAAACCGGATAAAACGGATGACAGGATACAAAGAAGACGAAGTCTTGGGAAAAACGCCTAAAATGTTTCAGGGACCGGAAACTTCTAAAGTTGTTTTGAAAGAAATCAGAGCGGCAATCAAATTGCAAATTCCTTTTGAAAAAACAATCGAAAATTACAGAAAAGATGGCCGAACTTATAAGTGTAAAATTAATGGCGTTCCGGTTTTTAACTTAAAAGGAGAATTGACTCACTTTATTGCTTTCGAGAAGGAAGTTGCGTGAAATTTAACCGCAAAGTATATTGATTTTGCCACGAAGTCACAAAGACACAAAGTTTTTTATTCTCATATTTACTATATAAAAAAGGCGCAAAGAAAATAATCTTTGCGCCTTAGTGCCTTTGTGGCTATAGTATTTATAAGTTTTCAAAGAAATCATTTCCTTTATCATCTGTAATAATAAAAGCAGGGAAATCTTTAACGGTAATTTTACGAACCGCTTCCATTCCTAATTCTTCGAAGTCAACAACTTCAACTTTCAGGATATTGTCTTGCGCTAAAATAGCCGCTGGACCACCAATTGAACCCAAATAGAATCCGCCGTATTTGTTACACGCATCTGTTACTTGTTTGGTACGGTTTCCTTTTGCCAGCATAATCATACTTCCGCCGTGTTTCTGGAATTCATCCACATAAACGTCCATACGTCCGGCAGTGGTTGGCCCAAAACTTCCAGAAGCCATTCCTTCCGGAGTTTTTGCAGGTCCCGCATAATAAACCGGGTGATTTTTAAAGTATTCCGGCATTGGTTTACCCGCTTCCAGTAATTCTTTGATTTTTGCATGTGCAATATCACGGGCAACAATTACAGTTCCGTTTAGTTTTAAACGAGTTTTAATTGGATATTGAGATAATTTAGCTAAAATTTCTGCCATTGGCTGATCTAAGTCAATTTCAACCGGAGCTTCTAAATGTGGCGCTGTTTCCGGTAAAAATTGTTTTGGATTTACTTCTAATTGTTCAACGAAAATTCCGTCTTTAGTTATTTTTCCTTTAATGTTTCTATCAGCAGAACAAGAAACTCCTAATCCAACCGGACAAGAAGCCGCGTGACGTGGCAAACGAATAACACGAACGTCATGCGTAAAATATTTTCCGCCAAACTGAGCGCCAATAGCACTTTCCTGGCAAATTTGCTGCACTTTTTGCTCCCATTCGATATCACGGAAAGCCTGACCGGCCATGTTTCCTGAAGTAGGCAGATGGTCATAGTATCCTGCAGATGCTTTTTTAACAGCGCTTAAGTTGGCTTCTGCAGAAGTTCCCCCAATTACTAAAGCTAAATGGTAAGGAGGACAAGCTGAAGTTCCTAAGTCTTTTATTTTTGCGCGAACAAAAGCATCCATTGATTTTTCATTCAATAATGATTTTGTTTGTTGGTATAAGTAGGTCTTATTCGCAGATCCGCCACCTTTTGCCATGAATAAAAATTCATACGAAGTTCCTTTTTTAGCATAAATATCAATTTGTGCCGGAAGATTTGATCCTGAATTTTTTTCTTCAAACATCGAAATCGGAACAATTTGCGAGTAACGCAGATTACGTTTTTGGTACGTGTTGAAAATTCCTCTGCTCAGCCATTCTGCATCATCAACACCCGTAAAGATGCTTTCTCCTTTTTTTGCCATTACGATTGCTGTTCCTGTATCCTGGCAGCTTGGCAATTGACCTTCGGCAGCAACAGAAGCATTTTGCAATAAATTATAAGCTACGAAACGGTCGTTATCTGTAGCTTCAGGATCGTCAAGAATTTTGCGAAGCTTCTGTAAATGCGTTGTTCTTAGCATAAACGAAACATCTGTCAGGGCTTCTTCAGCCAGTAATTCTAAACCTTTTGGATCAACAGTAAGAACTTCACGTTCTCCAAATTGTTCTACTTTCACAAAATCAGAAGTAATTTTGCGGTACTGTGTTTCATCCTTTAAAATAGGATAAGGGTCTTGGTATATAAAATCAATCATTGCTTTGTTTTTTACAAAGTTAGAAATTATTTACCTAAGAAAGAATTTGAATAAGCGATGTTTTAAAGTGTTTATTCTTGTTTGTGAAAGTCATCAAAACTCATTTTTTTCTCAAAATAAGTTTTGTCTTTTGCAGAAAGCAATTGTTTTTTATAATGATCTCCGTTTAAACGAAAAACAATTGAATCTGAATGTGTAACCATTCCCATATTTTCATCGTTATCATCCGGTACAAAAGAAACTGTTTTGCAGTAGAATGATTCAGGATTGGCTTTCGCAGAAGGATTTTCGAATTCGACCCAACTTCCCCAACCGCTATCAGACATCGTATACCAATCATAAACCAATTGTATATCACTGTTTTTTAAATAATACAAATAATGGTTTTGATTGTAACCGCAAGCCGGATATCCAAAACTAACCTGAACAAAGGGAGAACTTTTTGCATTTTCTGTACCCAATCCGTAAATGGCACTCCATTCAGATCCTTTGTCGGTTCCTTTTATGGTGATTTTTGAAGAGGTAGTTTTTGTTTTATTCTGATAGAAATCAAGTAAGTATTTTGACGTTACAATGCTGTCTTTATCTGCTTTCTGATCTAAAAGATAGGCCAAAATATAATTATCTTTTGATGTTTCTCCATAATCAGCAATAGAGATAGTATCTGTTTTTAAGAAACTTTCTTTAGCTGCAATTGATTCTGTTTGAGTTTGCGGAGTTGCAGCAATTGGCTGATCGGCTGGTTTTGGTTTTTGACAACCAATTAAAAGGCATGCGATAAAAAGGTATTGTGGTTTCATTAATTTGTGGTATTTTATTAATTCAACGAATTGAATTGGTTTTTATTTTTAAAACGGATTAAAATAGCGCGATTCCCTATTTTTAAACCGGATTAAAATCCGGCCCTACAATATAAATCGTTCCTCCGGAACTTTAAAAAAAGAGCCATAGGCTCGACCCATATTGTAGGGCTGGACTTCAGTCCAGTTTAGATAAAGATCCGGTTTAAATAAAATTATAGTAATTTTTCAAAAATATATTTTTCATCGAATTTGACATTAAATTTATTTAATAAAGAAATATATTCATCTTTAAAATTTTCTCTTTTATGATGCTCCTCTTGATTAGCAATATATTTATATACAGCATCAATGTGGAATTTGCTGTAGGAAAAAGCACCATACCCTTCTTGCCATTCGAATTTATGTTTTGTTAATTGATGATCATTTATAAATTTTGATGATTTCCCTTTTACAATTTTCATTAATTCCGAAATAGAAATTGTTGGCTTAAGGCTTAAAAGACAGTGAACATGATCTTCAGTCCCATTTACAATTAAGGTTTTGCAACCCGTTTCATTTATTAAATTTCCAATGACACTTAGTATTTTTGATTTGCAGTCACTTGTAATAATTGCTTCTCTATATTTTACTGCAAAAACAGCCTGAATATAAACTTGATGATAAGTATTTGACATTTTGTATTTGTTGGTAACGATTTAAATTCGCAACAATATTACAAAATATTCTTACAAATATTAAATTGTTCATCAGGAACTCCTAAAAAAAGAGTCGTAGGCTCGCCCTATATTGTAGGGCTGGACTTCAGTCCAGTTTAGATAAAATCCGGAATAAATCATAATGATTTAAAAAAACCAAGTCGCCACAAAAATCGCGGTAATAACACATATTAAATCTACCAAAAGCATTGTGCCTAAAGCATAACGGGTATTTTTGATATTCACAGAACCAAAATAAACGGCGATTACATAAAAAGTACTTTCGGCGCTACACTGAAAAATACTGCTTAGTCTTGCTGTTAAAGAATCTGCTCCGAATGTATTCATAGAATCAATTAAAAATCCGCGGGATCCTGCAGAACTAAAAGGGCGAAGCATGGCTACCGGTAATGCATTCGTAATTTCTTTACTTACACCCATATTCGAAAAAACAAATGCAATTGCGTCGCTAATAATTTCAAATAAACCGCTGTTTCTGAATAGAGAAATAGCCACTAACATTCCTAATACATAAGGAAAAATAGTGACACCGGTTTTAACTCCGTTGTTTGCTCCCACTACAAATGTCTCAAAAACAGTAGTATTGGCATCAGAGAATTTTTTTTCATGTTTAAAGGAGAAAACCAATGTAAAACCAATAATTCCAATTAAGATTAATCCGGAAAGGTTAGAAGTAAAGTAGTTTTTACCAATTAAATCCAGATGATTTACATACATCAATAAACCAACAATGGCTGCAATTAATCCCATTAAGACGATGACAAGAGAAGCGCTTTTGAAATTGATTTTTTGTTTAATTCCCACAATCAAAAATGCTGCAATAGTACCAATGAAAGAGGTAATAATACACGGAAGCATCACATCAGCAGGATTGGTGGCATTAGCGGCTGCGCGATAGCCAATAATCGAAGTTGCAATTAAAGTCAGACCAGAAGCGTGAAGACACATAAACATGATTTGGGCATCACTAGCTTTGTCTTTGTCAGGATTTATTTCCTGTAAACTCTCCATGGCTTTAAGTCCAAATGGAGTTGCAGCAGAATCTAATCCCAGAAAATTAGCTGCAAAGTTTAATGTCATGTAGGATATAGACGGATGATTTTTAGGAATACTCGGAAAAACCTTTACAAATACCGGACTCAGTACTTTAGCTAATTTTCCGGATGCACCTGAAATGATTAAAAGTTCCATCAATCCACAGAAAAAAGCCAGATAGGCAATAAGCGGTAAGATCAAATCGACTAAAGTACTTTTGCAGGTTGGTAATAAACCATCGGATTTTTGAAGGCCGCTGAAAATTTTGACAGTTTTATTTTTGTAAACATAAGTACTATCAGCATTAAGCGTGTCACGATTGATAATCATGGTTTGATTTGGTGCTTTTTTAATACTGTCTTTAATAAAAGCAGGAAGTTCATGAATGTATTTTTCAGAGACTAAAATAGGATCGTCTTTCTTCCCATTTATTACCGAATCAATAGTATAAGTGTTGGCAGTAAATAAACTGACCACAATAAAAACAATTGAAGAAATAAAAATGACTAACCAAAATCGACTTAATACCATAACTCTGTTTTTTTTGTAAATGTAATTATTTAACGATAAAATGCACAAAGATTTTATTGATGAAACCACAAGTATTGAGTTGAAACATCATTGATTTTGTGAAAAACCAAATTATTCAATAATAATTTTTGTTCCCAGGTAGTTTTCAAAAGATTGAATGCCTTCAAAAAGAGCTGTCTTTTTTTCGTTTTCCGTTATATCAAAAAATTGTGTTTCTATTTTTGCATGATCTTTTTTGATTGTTCGTTTCCACGTACCTATAACTTTTCCATTTTCGAGAATAATGGGTTTGAAAATTCCATTATTGGTAAACGCTTTAGCCTGATGTTCTGATAAAATAGAAGCTTCGCGGGTTTTGTATGAAATTAAAATCTCATCAAAAGCGGGAAGAAAGTGTACGCTTTCGCGGAAGTTGGTTACATCAGAAATCGCTTTTCCAAACCAATAGACCTGATTATCAATTTCAACCGAATTCAATTGCAATTCAATTGCGTTAACGGCTATCTTGCAGGTAGTTGGAGAAAAACCGGACCACCACGAAAAGTCAGGAAGTGTAGCAGGGCCGTGGCTTTCGAAGTAACGTTTGGCTAATTTTGCAAGTGCTTCTTCTTTTGTTAATTTGTTTTTGGGTTTAGCAACTCTTTCCTCAAGTAAGGAATAAGTAATTTGTTTGCCCTTCATTTTTCCATTACAAACCAGCCCGTCCAATTCTGCATTCATCATTATGGCGGCACTTAAAAAATCATCACTCGACGTTTTTTTGATATTGAGTTCCTGCATGATTTCATCGCGTGTGAGATGATTGTTTCCTGATAACAATTTTTCGATAGCCATATTAGTCTGATCTAATTTTTTGGCATCATAACCATATTTTTTAGCGGCAGAAGCAGTAAATCTTTTGACTTGTGGTGCAGAAAGATCCAACATCCAGTAAATATCATCTGCAGAAACAAAATGCCAGGTGGGTCTAAGAATATGCGTCCGAATGATTTTCGCAGAATTAATGGTTTCTTCGATTGCCGCTTCAGTAGCGTCACATCTTGAACCAATCGCCCATTTTGCCATTGCATAATCCTGAGCCTGCATGGCACCAAGATGATGCACAATTTCCTGTGGAGAACTTTTACTTGTTTTGTATAACTTTTGAGAAACAAGACGATAATGAGATATTTCCTGATGTGTCATTTAGTAAAACATTTTAGTCTTTATGTAAGCTTTGCAGCTTTGTTCCTTTGCAGCTTTGTACCTAATAATTAAACATGAATAATCTCTTCATCAATCAATAGATCTTCACGGCGTAAACGCAGGAAAATCTGCGCTACAGCAATAGTATCTTTTTCACAATAAGTTACAATTCGGTCAATATCTTTCTCAACATAAAAAACATGACCAACCTGACTTCCGTCAATATCTCCTTTTGGAGAGGGAACGCCAAGAATTTTAGTCAGTAATTTTAAAGAAGTAAAATGTTTGTAATCACCAAATTTCCATAATTCTAAAGTATCTAAATGTGCAATTTCCCAGGGTTTTTTCCCAAATAAGTTCAGTTTGTCCGGAATCGCAATCTGATTGATAATCATACGTCGCGCAATAAACGGAATATCAAATTCCTTAGCATTATGACCACACAAAAGATGTTGAGGCTGATTGAAGTGATTGTTTAATAAATTATTAAAGTCTTTTAGAATCTTTTTTTCATCGCCAAAAAACGATGTTACCCTGAAATTCCTGATGTCACCTTTGATAGTAAAGTATCCAACCGAAATGCAGACAATTTTTCCAAATTCAGCCCAAATTCCGGCACGATCATAAAATTCTTCCGGCGTAAACTCCTCTTTTCTTTGGTATTGCGTTTTATGATCCCAAAGCGACTGCATTTCTGCGTCAAGCGAATTAAAGTTCTCTTCTTCCGGAACCGTTTCTATATCCAGAAACAGAATGTTATTAAGGTTTATTTTTTCAATCATAGTTGTTTGGTTTAACACGAATTACACGAATTGGTACAGATTACTTTGAATAAAACAATTACACATACTTACTTTTTGTAAATATAAAGCTATAATTTTAATTGGTACAAATCTGTAAAATTTGTGTTTTTAAAACAAACTCTGTTGTGTAGTTGGATTTTCGTGTTCGATTAGCCATTTTTTACGGGATAAACCACCAGCGTAACCTGTTAAGGAACCATTTGTACCAATAACGCGATGACAGGGAACTACAATCCATAACGGATTTTTGCCATTTGCCGATGCTACGGCACGAATTGCTTTTATATCGCCCAGTTTTTTAGTCTGGTCCATATAACTTATGGTTTTTCCGTATGGAATTTCCAGAAGTGATTTCCATACTTTTTGCTGAAATTCAGTTCCTTTTGGATTTAGTTTAAAATCGAAATGGGTTCTCTTTTTATCAAAATACTCCTGAAGCTGCGAAACAGCATCTTTTAAGACTTCCGGAATTTCTGTAGAAACGTCACTTGTACCGACATCTGAAACTGAAATTACAGCAACACCCTCTTTATCTCCAACAATTTTGGTGATTCCTAAAGGCGAATTGATATAGACTGTTTCCATAGTTTTTAATTTAACCGCAAAGATGCAAAGGGTTTACGTAAAGTTCGCAAAGTTTTTTAAACCATGTAAGTTATATAAGTAAATTTAAGTTTTGGTTTTTATCACAGAGATTTTTCTTTTGACTGATTGTCACCCTGAACGAAGTCTAAGGCTTATGAATTTTGATGGGCTTCGACTTCGCTCAGCCTGACATTGTAGAATTTTAGTAATTTTCTAAACTAAATTGATAACCTAAACTGTTTTCAATTTTTTTACTTGAAATAACCTTCTTGATATTTGACTCTTCATTGTTGAATTTTGGCAAACTCAAATTATGATCTATTGCTTTTTGCGTGTAATATTCTTGTCTTGTGGGATGAAAAGGAGCAACAGCATTAAAAACGTCATTCCATTTTGATTGATTGATGATTTCTTCGATGATTGAAATACAATCATTTTGATGAATTAAGTTTACGGGAGCATCCGGGTTTTCGAGGTTTTCTTTTCCGGCCAGGAATTTTACAGGATGACGGTCTTCACCAATTAATCCGCCAAAGCGCAAAATAGTGGTTTCGAAGTTTTGATTGTTTTGTAAAACGGCTTCTGCTAAAAGCAATTGTTTGCCGCTTTCAGTTTCCGGATTCGGAATCGTTTCTTCAGTAATTAATTCGTTTTCATCTCCGTAAACTGAAGTTGAACTTACAAAAAGTACTTTTTTTATCGTTGATTTTTCTATAAATGGAATTAAATTCTGAATCTTCTCCACAAATATCTTTCGTGAAGGATCAGATAAATCAGCATTATTTCCTCGCAATTTTGGCGGAATATCAATGATTAGGATTTCGCTATTATTAAGGAAATCAATTATACTTTCTGAAGCTCTTTCGCTTTCAAGTGTTACCAAAAAAGGATTTATTCCAATATTTTCTAAAATCGAAAGTTTGTTTTCAGAAGTTGTAGATCCGTTTACTGAATGTCCTTTTTTGATAAGGGTTTTCGCTAAAGGTAAACCCAGCCAGCCGCAGCCTAAAATGCTTATTTTTTTCATTTTTTTTGAGGTTCAAAGGTTCAGAGGCGCAAAGTTACAAAGGTTCAAAGTGTTTTTTGAATTGCCTTCAGCTTTAGCTGGAAACTATTCAAATTTACTATTCATTTAAGCTTTGCGTCTTCGCGACTTTGCGAGATTAATTCGTATATCAAAAGAAAATCTTATTGAATATTCCATTGCAGATTGATTTCGTTTTGTAAAAAGGTAATAAAGTGATAAAAGTAATCCGGGTATTTCTGATTTTCGCGAATGGCAATAAAGTGTTTCCTTTTCAATCCGTTTTTTCCAATTTTAATGGCCTTAATTGGATTGTTTTTTAAATGTGGCAACAATGCCCATTTTGCCATCGACATTACGCCCATATCTGCTTTAACCATTTCGAGAGAAGCTTCGGTCAATGGCAACGGAGTGACTTTTTTTGGAGTAACTTTTGCCGGAGCTAAAATAAACTGATGAATGGTCACCGTTTCCATCGGGAGGGAGTGAATCAATAAATGTTCGTTGATAAAATCTTCGGCAACAACGTATTTTTTGTTCCCCCAGGCATGATTTTCAGAAACGGCCATCACAACTTCGTCCTGAAAAAGCTCAATATATTTGATGTTGTTGTCTTTGATCTGATCGCTGATAATCGCAATATCAATTACATTTTCTAATAGTTTTTGCAGTGGAATATGGGTTGCTTCTGTAACAATTTTTAAGTCTACATTAGGATACAAAAGGTGGAATTGTTTTAAAACCGGGGGAAGCCAGTGATAACTCGAAAAACATTCAGTACTAATTCTGATTTCGCCATGTTCGCCATATACCATTTGCTTGATTTGAGATTCAGTTGCTGAGAGTTTATCCAGAATCTCATTTGCGAGTTCGTATATTTTTTCGCCAGCCTTAGTCAAAACCAGCTTTTTGTTTGTTCGCAGGAAAATGGCAGTTCCCAATTGGTATTCGGCTTCTTTGAGCTGGTGGCTCAAGGCTGATTGCGTCAAATGCAATTTGTCAATTGCTTTGGTGATACTTCCTTCTTCGACAATTGCTTTTATTAATCGTAAATGACGTATTTCCATTTCTTGGGAGTTTAGATGCAAAGGAACAAAATTTTAGAATGGTTTTTCTATGAAAAAAAGTAATCAAACAGATGAATTCTTTTCGTTTTTATAGAAAAGGCTGTTGCATTACTTTTGAAAAACTAAAAATATAAAAAGTATAAAATGGAAGCACAAATTAAATATTACGAAAATAAATTGGCATTCGAAATGGATCCTTCTGATTTGTTTGATGCTTTGAATAACGGAGAAAAAATAGTCGTTATTGACGCCAGAAAAGCTTTTGGTTTTGAAGCTGAGCATATCCCGACCGCAATTAATATACCGCATCGTGAAATGACGATTGACAGTACAAAACACCTGGATACAGCGGTTTTGTATGTAACGTATTGCGACGGAATTGGTTGTAATGCTTCGACAAGAGGAGCATTGAATATGGCAAAATTAGGATTTAAAGTAAAAGAATTAATGGGCGGAATCGAGTGGTGGAAGTTCGACGGTTATGCCACTGAAGGAACAAACGGAATAAAAGCAGGTTTGAAGACTGAATGTGCCTGTTAAACAAAAAGGGCAAACTTTAGAATAGCTTTTGCCCTTTGATTCCATTTATTCGATTGCAATATTATTTTCGGCTGCAATTTTTTTAAAGATATCTTCCTTGTTTTCTTTTACCATTTTTTGATAAATAGCGCTCATTATTATTTCGGTATCTTTTGTATAGTCTGATTTGTCAGCAGTATAGATTCTGTGGGCAATAAAAATATCATTTAGCGCTTTTTCATCATTATTTAGGGCAAAATAGCTTTTTCCGGCTCCAAAATACCCTTCAGCATTATCAGGCTGATAGTGTATTAGTTTTTCATAATACGATACAGCGCTGTTAAAATCAGATTTTAAAGTATAAGCCACACCAATGTTCATTAAAGCAAATTCGCCTTCAGGATAAATGTCCAGTGACTTTTTATAATATTTAACCGCATTGTCATAATCCTCTAATTGTCTGTAACAAACTGCCATGTCATCGAGCGCCAAAACAAAATTCGGATCTTGTTTTAAGGCAATTTGAAAATTTTCAATGGCTGATTTGTAATTTTTGTTGCGCATAAAACCTTTTGCAGTCTGATACGCGTTTTGTGCTTCTTTGTTTTTAGAGTCGCTATAATAAATATCCGACTTGTTTTCAGAGGCTTTTGGTACTAAATCAGGGCAGGTTTTACCAATAGTGGCATCCGATTTCTGTAGAAGGCTCTTGATTCCTTCTACAGTACTGATTCCTTCTCTTACTTTAGCATCTTTATCATTCAATACCACTTCTGACATAGAATTAGTCAGACAGTTTCTATATATCTCTTCGTTTATTTCTTTACTTTTCTGTAAGCAGCTACACGCTTTCGCCGCTATTTTTTCTTCTAAAGTTTGACTATTTGCATTGTAACAGCCTACAAGGGCAAAAAGCAGGAATAATTTCTTCATAATGGTTTGGTTAGAATCGGGTTATTTAAGAAATGTTAATTATTCAGGTCTGACAACTTGTTTTAAACTGTCTTTTGCAATCAGCGTGCTGTCTTTTACTACTGTTGCGGCTGCCGGAACAGCTACAGGTGCCGTGTATCTTTTTATCTTTTGCTGAATTAATACAGCATCGTTTAAAACAAAAGGAGTTGGCATCATCCAGTCGCTTCTTGGTTTTATTTTTAGTAAGGGATTTGTCATTAAGTCAAAAGAACTTTCAATTAGATCCATATCAAAAATAGATGATTTATTGATGTAAAAATCCATGACAAGAGGTTCGTTGGCAACGACATAATAACACAGGATTTTTGAGCCATCCCGTTCCAGACGATTTCCTTTTTGATCGGAAGTGGAAACACCATTAGCTTTAAAATTGAAAAAAGTCATTTTAGGATTGGCATAAATATCATAACGGTTTACCTTTCGGTTAGGCGTTATTTTAATTTTCAGATATCGGTTATTACCAACAGTACTGTCTTTCAAAAATGCAATAGTTGGTTTTGCAAGCTCAACGACAGGTGCAATTGCACTATAGGTAAAGCCTGAATTGTATTTACTCGTCAATGGAAGCGCATTTAAGCCAACAGCTTTTTGATTTTTTTCTCCTAAATAACTTTTCGTCCACTCGTCTAAATTAACGTCATAAGTAGTCCAGACGGCAGAATTTGTATTGGCGTTATACACATATAATAAACTGTTTGATTTGGCTTCTCCTTTTTGGTATCCCGAATGATAACCTGCGTAAATAAAAAATCCAATAGATACTGCAAAAAAGAACATAGTCCAGACTCCTTTTTTGAAGAAATCCCCAAATACGGGAAGTAATAATCCAAAAAGTAAAACGGTTAGAATTGCACTTCCAAAGAGAATTTTTAATCCTAGTCCAATAGGGAACATTAAGATAAAAGGGGCTATAATGGCTAGGGCAGGAATGCAAAATAAAAGGTTTAAGCCTAAGCTATAGTGTTGTGTGATGACAAAAATTCCAAAAAGAAGCACTCCAAAATAAACCGGAATGATCAGGAAACCGGCGCCAGTCAGGCTATTTGCCAGAAACGCGTTTATGATAATCCAAAGCAGCAATGGAGCTACAAAATGGTTCATTGTGATCTTTGCTTCTGAAAAATGGTGGTAAAAAGCAAAAGAGATTGCAATACTTAATGTTACAAAGGCGCCAATGTAGGCGTGACCATTATAAGTAAAGCCATTAAGAAGATCTGAATATTGCGGATAGATTTGCAGCAGGATTTTCCAGCCTAAAAAAGTAACTAACCCTGAAACAACAAGTGATCCCAAAAGCGGAACAAATCCTCTGAAAATTTCCCTGAACGTAATGACACGCTTCGCTTTTCCTATAAAAACAAAAAGAATCAATAAACCCAAAGCAACTATAGTCATTGGTATAACCCAAGAAAAAGGATAGCTGATGAAGGAAAACGGAACACTGAAATAAACATGGTCTTCAGTTGAATCTGTTGAAGTTAAATCAGCATTCGAAAAGTATTTTAATAAAGGCATCAGGTACGTTCCCTGATGTGCCAGTGTGGTTTTGCTTAAATGCTGTACATCGTCTTGCTGGGTGTGGTAATTGTAATGCCCGTCTATAAACGCAAAATTAAATCCCTGAATCTTGCCTTGTTCTCTAAAAACTGTAAGATCGGTATCGTTGGGAAGCATTTTGTAAATACTGTACATTAACGAATTCGAAACCGGATATTTAGCTTTTGCATTGGCAAATTCTTTTACAAGCGCTTCGTTTCCTTTATTGGTTTCCATCAGCATATAACTTGGTCCTGATGAACCTCTTGCTTCAAAGTTAATGACCAAACCAACGTCTTTTGCCCAGGGATGCTCGTTGACAAAAAGAGCAGCACCATTTAGACCTAATTCTTCGGCATCAGAAAAAAGAATGATAATATCGTTTTTATGCGGCTGCTTGGCGTATAAAAAAGCGCGAATTCCTTCCAGAATAGTCGCTACTCCTGAGGCGTCATCACTTGCACCTTTAGAAAACGAATGCGGCGCACTATCATAATGCGACAATAATAATAACGCTTTTGTATTATTGGTCCCTTTTATACGGGCCAGAATATTTTTAGATTTTACTAAAAGTCCTTTGTCATTAAGAGTAAAACCTTCCTGAATAGAAGTTTCTAATCCAATTCGATTGAGTTCCAGTTTAAGATAATTGGCTACAAGTTCATGATTGGTTGAGCCGACATAATGCGGTTTTTGAGCAATAATTTCGACTTGATTTAGGGCTCTTTCTGTAGAAAATTCTGCAAGCGCTTCTTCATCTTTCGAAATCCATTGGGGCATCATCGAGGCATAAATAATACCAAGAATTGCTAAAATGCATACTACGGCTAGAATTGAGGTGGGATTTTTTTTCATGATTTGTGCGTACTATATTTCTTTTTTAACAAGCATAAAATAATCATTGTCCAAAGAGCGATATCCTTGATCATACAGAAAATAGTAGGTATTTCCTGTTTTGGTCTGCAAGATATTGGTAAAGAAATCGAAATCAAAGCCTTTGTTTATCATTTTTTCCCGGGTTGCTTTAGATTTTCCATCCATGTTAAGTTCAGACAAAATACGGTAATTTTTTCTTAATTTGTTGTTTACATTGCGCATGAAATTAGTACTATCCTTGTTTATTTTGTTATTGTAGGCATTTCGACAGCTGTCTGAACAAAACTTTTTGTCTTCTCTGCCTACTATTTTTTCGGAGCATTCGAGGCATGTTTTCATGGTTCCAGTTTTTTAATTTCATAGAGATCATTTCGTCTGTCTTTTAAGATGCGAACACTTCCATGCTCGTGAAGTTCTTTTAGTAAATTAAGATCGACATCAACGATTAACGTCATTTCGGTATTTGGAGTTGCCTCCGCTTTTATACCATTACTTGGAAAAGCAAAGTCTGAAGGCGTAAATACAGAAGCTTGTGCATACTGAATGTCCATATTATTCACTTTTGGCAAATTACCAACACAACCTGCTATGGCTACATAACATTCATTTTCGATGGCGCGTGCCTGTGAACAGTGTTTGACACGCGTATAAGCATTTTGTGTATCTGTTAGAAACGGTACAAACAAAATATTCATTCCTTCGTCAGACATTATTCTGGAGAGTTCCGGAAATTCGACATCATAACAAATTAAAATCCCAATTTTACCGCAATCCGTATCAAACGTCTTAAACTGAGATCCGCCTTTCATACCCCAATGCTGTACTTCGTTTGGAGTAACGTGAATTTTGGTATACATTTCTGAAGTTCCGTCTCTTTTGCATAAAAAACCAACATTATACAGATTGCCATTGTCTAAAAGCGGCATACTTCCGGTAATAATATTGATGTTGTATGAAATAGCAAATTCCTGAAAACGCTTTCTGATAGGATCAGAATATCGGGCAAGCTCACGAATGGCTTCGGCTTCAGATAAATGATTGTAATCTGCCATTAACGGCGCAATAAAAAGCTCGGGAAACAAGGCAAAATCACTTCCATAACCTGAAACAACATCTATAAAAAATTCTGCCTGCTCAAAAAACTCTTCCAGATTGTTTAACTGACGCATTTGCCATTGAACCAATCCCAAGCGAATAACACTTTTTTCGAGATTAATAAGTTTGGGGCTTTCGTCATAATAAACATTATTCCATTCTAAGAGAACAGCGAATTCCTTTGATTCCTCATCGCCTTCAAGATAGTTTTTGATGATCCTTAAAACGTGAAAATCATTACTCAGCTGAAACGACAGTACAGGATCATGTAATTCTTTATGTTTTACTTTATCTATGTAATTCTTTGGTGTGAGCTTTTTAGAATGCTGGTTGTAATTTGGAATTCTTCCTGCGAAAACAATAGCTTTTAAGTTCAATTGTTCGCATAATTCTTTTCGGGCATCATACAAACGACGTCCCAAACGTAAACCGCGATAATTGGGATGAATAAAAACATCGATACCGTATAATATTTCTCCATTTGGATTGTGGGTTGAGAAAGTATAATCGCCAATAATTTGTTTGTAATTATGTCTTTTGTCAACTAATTTTTCATCTACTATCAGAGACAGAGCAGATCCTACAACTTTTTCATCTACTAAAATCACCAATTGGCCTTCGGGAAATATAGAAAGTAATTTTTCGATATCTTTTTCTTTCCAATATGAATTGGCCATTTCCGGATACGACTCAATCATTGAGTTTTTCAATTGTTTGTAATCTTCAATTTCTAGATTTCGTAATTCAACTTTATTAATTTTTGTTTGCATTGTAGTATGATTTGTGTTAAAAATACAAAAAAAAAATCCATTTACAAACGTTTACAAATAATTACAACCGAAAGTAAGTAGTTGATAACCGAATAACTTTTGCAGTTCGACGCATCTTTGCAATGTTGAATTTGATAATCGAATTCATTATATACGAACATTTAAATATTATACGCCATGAATGCAATGAAAAACAGAGTACAATTAATTGGTAACGTAGGAAACGACCCGGAAATTAAAACATTAGAAAACGGAAAAAAACTTGCTCATCTAACGATCGCAACAAACGACAAATACACCAATGATAAAGGTGAAAAAGTCGAACAAACAGAATGGCATCGTGTTACAGCCTGGGGGAAAACGGCAGAAATTATCGAGAAATATGTTGTGAAAGGAAAAGAGGTTGCCATTGAAGGAAAACTGACTCACAGAAGTTACGATGATAAAAACGGTGAAAAGAAATACATCACCGAAGTTGTGGTCAATGAAATTCTGTTGCTTAGTAAATAACGTTTTACCAGGTTTGATTGTAAACCCGACAGGTTTTTAAAACCTGTCGGGTTTAATTTTGTGTTGAATGTAATTACAAAACAGAAGCGCCGTTGATGTCAGTAGTAAGTATTTCGCTCATATAGTCAAAAAAAGGTCGCATGTTTTTGCATGTATCCAGGGCTTGTTCTAAAAATAGCGGACTTAATACTTCATCATCCGTAAAACGTTTAATGATCAAAAATTGTTTGTAACGCAGTAAATCGATGGCTTCATGATTTACATCGAAACCTTTGGGAGAAGTTTTGAGCTGCTCGCCTTGTAAAGCCCCAAAAGTTTTGACAAAAGATTTTGAATTCAATATCTTTTTCATGGGTTCAGAATCGTGAGCAAATTCGCTTCTTATGCGTTTTAGATCTCCCGCATTTGGGCCCCAGAAACCGCCGGCAAAAAAACTGTTTCCTTTTTCCAGATGAAAATAATAACCGCCTCGTCTCTGACTTGTTGCGCGGGTAAAACTTCCTCCCCAAAAGGTTTTAAAAGGTGTTTTGTCTTTAGAAAAGCGAATATCACGGTAAATTCTGTAAACACTTTTTTTGCCAGAAGCAGTTTCTAAAACATCGGTTTTTGACAGTTCGTGAAGCAATGCACCGGCAAATGTTTCAATATGATTTAGTTCTTTGAGGTAAGCAGGTTTATTGGCATCAAACCAGGGTTTGTTATTGTTTTCTTTGAGTTGGGTCAAAAAATCAAGACTGGATTTGGGGATGATAATGTTTTCCATAATTAAAATTTAAAATCTTTTTAAAATCGGAGCTCGATTGTGATGTAACTAAAAACCCACCAATTTTTTGGTGGGTTTTGTGTATATGTAGTTAAGCAGTTTTTTTGAATAAATCAAACATAGGACAACGAGAGCAGCGTTTCTTTTCGCTTTTCTTGTATTTCTCACAGCACGAAGATTTACAGTTTTCCAACTTTTTAATCTTGTCAAGGATAGCTGCTTTCTTCTTTTTCTTTTTATCCTTTTTCTTGTCCTTATCTTTTTCTTTCTTGCTCAATTTTCCTCCGTATTTAAAAACAGAAGCAAATATAAAAGAAAATAGTTATTTTTAAGTATTCTAAATAAACTTTAACTATTTTTTATTTTGGGTTGATTGCAATAGAACTTGTAACCGTTAATTGCTGAATATCACGGTCGAACAAATATAGTCCGCCTTTGTCATCACCAATTAAGTTAATTTTATCCAGAATAGATTTAGCTGTTGCTTCTTCCTCGATTTGTTCTGCTACATACCATTGCAAGAAATTATGAGTTGCATAATCTTTCTCAGAGAAAGTAATGTGTACTAACTCATTAATAGATTCTGAGACATAAATTTCATGGTTATAAAGAGTTTCAAACATTTCTTTAAAAGTAGAATATGATGTTTTAGGCGCTTTTAGATCAGTAATCTGCGCGTGACCTCCACGTTCGTTTACATACTTAACTAACTTAAGCATATGTGCACGCTCTTCGTCTGATTGTGTGTACATAAATTGTGCGATTCCTTCTAATCCGTGTACTTCAGCCCAACAAGCCATAGAAAGGTAAGTTTGTGATGATTCTGCCTCTATGCGAATTTGCTTATTTAAAGCTGACTCAATATTTTTTGATAACATAATAATGACTTTTTTGTAAAGTTAGGAAAAAATAATTCAAACCGTTTTTTGAAATTCAAAAACACGTGACATTTGAATTAATTCTCAATAATTTAAGATTTTTTAAGAGGCAAGGATTGCGAAAAAATGGCTTTGTTACTGATCGGATTTCCGCTGTCTTCTCTTATAACACCATCTGTAAATTTGCGAATAGTATATTGTTTTAAAACAGTGTCATAATAACTTAAAATATAATAATCTTTTAATTTAAGGATATTTTGAAGTGCAGCATTTTTATTCGTTCCCAGATAATAAAAGATGTTATCAATAGCTAAAGGTTCTGATTTATCGTCTGTTACGAAATCTAAATTAGCATTTAACACCGAATCAAAATACACCATCTTGCTTTGGCGATACTGTACCTGATTTTCAAAACTGTCAAAAGAATTGCTTCGGCCGTAGTTAAAGTCAGAAACAATATATTCTAAATACCCGCCAAATGTGATATAGCTGTTTTTATTGTTTTTTAAAACCGAAAGACCCACGCTCAAATCTGATAACTGACTAAGGAATTTAGTGGTAGTTTTTAGTTCTTTGGGTTTATTATCGTTTATCTGAAGGAATAAATGCGAGTTTTTGAAAAGAATAGTGTCTTTTTTTGAAACCGAAATACTTTTAATCGTCTTTTCAGAATCAAAATCTTTTACAGCAAACAAAAATTCGTCTTTGCTGGCTTTGACCTGAAATAATTTGTTTTCGCTAAAAAAAGAATTGGAGGTTTTAGATATAGTTTTAGAATCCGGCTGAGTAAAGTTTTTCTCCGTCATCTCTGCCGTTTCCATATTAAGATCGAAAACCTGTGTCTTTTTTTGGTTGTAATCAAATGTCAAAATAATACGGTCATTGAGAACGTACAGTTTATTTATATGTACAGTTTTATTTAAAGGATTAAAATCCTCTGATTCCATTTTCTGAATTGGAAAATAGCGGATCAGTGAACTGAAAGTAAGATTTTGGCCTCTTTCATTTTGAAAACGGGCAGCCGAAAAATCAAACATTTTTATTTCACATTTTCCATTTTTCATTTCATAAAGAAGAAGATGCTGGCTGTCTTTTTCTTTTCCAAGAATATAGAAATTATTATTTTTTTGAAATGTCATTATTATATATTCATTGTTTTCAGGAATATTAAAATTTAAAGTCCTTGAAGTATTATTGTCCAGATAATATTTTATAATTCTAATATTTTGAGATTCTCTAGAGCTCCAGTAAAGCGTTGGATTTCCGTCGTCGCTTATACTGCTACCCAATAAAGAACGGTTTTCTGCGTCTCGTATAGAATCAGTAAATTGTTTGGTCAGGAAAAAAGATTTGCTGTATTTTAGAATGTTGATGTTTTTAGAATCTGCTGCAAAAACATATACATCCTGATTTTTTACATCCTGGGCATTTAAGATCTGGCCGTTCTCATCAATTTTTGTTAGATTTAACGGATAAGAATTTAAGATTGTCTGACTTAACAATACTGATGGAGAGGCTAAAAGAAAAAAAAGAAGAAGTTTTTTCATGAGTTTAGAGACACAAATATTAGTTCAAATTTAATTAAATTTAATGGATAAAAGTAAAATGGTAATTGGGTAAAATAAAAAAAGCCCAAAAAGATTTCTTTTTGGGCCCTGACTTATTTAAAGTTGAATTATTTTACCTTGAAAGTAACTCTTCTTGCTAATCTTCTTGCTTCTTCGGAATCTTTTTGAATAGATGTATCAGCTCCGTTAGCGACAACATTTAATCTGGAAGATGCAATACCCGCTTTTTCTAAAATAGTTTTAACACTATTAGCTCTTGCATTTGATAATTTCTCATTGTATTCTGATTTACCAACCTGATCAGCATGACCAATAATATCAATATTAGCCGATGGGTTTTTTCTTAGATAAGTTAGAACAACATCTATGGCACCAGTAGAGTTCTCAATAGGGGTTGATTTGTTAAAGTCAAAATAAACACTGTAGTATCTGTCATTGATCATATCTCTAACAATATCTTTATCAGTCACTGGAGGATTGATTACTGCTTTTTCTACAATCACCTCTTTTGTTGGAGGAATATTATTTATTGTATTTTGTAATTCAGCTAATTTGTTTTCTAATGCAGAAAGATCAGTTTCATTCGAAACAACAACCCAGTCAGCATGTTTTGCATTTTTACCTAAATAAACCTGTAATCCAACTGTTCCGTTAAACATAAGACCTGAAAATCCTCTATTGTCTACAGCAGCACCATCAAAAGTATGATCTTGCGATGCGTTTAGAATAGTAGAGAAATCCCCGGTTAAAGCAATTCTGTTAGACAATCTTATCTGTCCGGTTACACCTGCAATAAAGTTACCTGTCCAGTCTTTTCCGGTAAAATTATCACTTTTTAATTGTCCTACTCCAAAACCTGCATGTCCTAATAAACCAAAAGTATTAGTCCATGTTTCGAAATTCATGATACGACCTAAGTTTGCAACTCCTTGTAAATCTAATCTTTGGTATTTTGAATCAAATTTCATAGAATCATCACCATCGGTGAAGCTGTTGTATCCGTAATCAATTTTTAAACCAAATTTGTTGTTAAACATATAACGAACTCCTATTTCACCAACCCAAGGACTTGGTGTATCGGTTGAGTATCCAGCTGAAAATGGTCTTTGAGGTTTAGTTAATCCTGCTCCTAATTCGATAGACCATTTATTAAAGCTATTTGTCGTCTTCTTTTCGGTTTGTGCATTTACATTTACTAACGCTAATGCACATGCGAGAGTCATTACAATTTTTTTCATTATTATTGAGTTTTAATTTGCCTCAAACCAACGATATTTTGTAAGAATTGTCATCCGATAAAAGTCATAAAAATAACAGAATAGGGTTAAATGTGGGGTGTGTCATCCATCAATTCCTGAAAGTAATCAACAAATTTTCCTAAATGAAGGCCGTCCATTAATGCATGATGAACATGAACGGACATAGCAATAGTTCTTTTTCCGGTTTGAGAAGTGATCATTTTGCCAAAAGAAATTTTAGGACAACTGTCTGGAAATGTGTAACTACGAGCATGTGAAAGTGACGTGAAATTCAACCACGGAATTGCCGAAAAATGAATCAGATTATCATCATCAAACGATCTTGTAAAAAGTCCGGTTGTGTTTTGAATGCGTTCTATCTCGGCTAAAGCATTTTGTTCGAATATTTTAAAATCGGGATTATATTCGATTAATGAGAATCCGAAAGTGCCATCTCCGCGTCCTATTGTGGCAGATGCGTCAATACGATCATTAATATAGATCTTGCCATCGGCAATTCTGTATTTAAAATTCTCGATCGCATTTACTGCAACTAATGTTTTGTGCAGATAATAAATGAAGAAAGAAGCGTTAAGGCTTTTTGCAGTTTGATATCCTTTTGTACAATCAATTTCTACGGTGGCGCCAAAAAAAGGTTCTTCCATTTTGCTGAAATGTTCGAAATGCTCTTTTCTATTCCAGTTTTCTAAATCTAAAAGTGTTTTCATTATGATAAGTTCTGTAGAACTTCGGTAATTTTTTCGAATGAACTAAAATGTTCGTGTTCGACTTTGTGATTAATTTTTTCGTGTTCCCAAGTGGTGTGAAACGGAATATGAACGGCATAACCTCCAAGTCCTAAAACGGGTAGAACATCAGATTTTAATGAATTCCCGATCATCAGAAACTCGTTTGCCTGAATGTCTAAACGGCCTAATAGTTTTTCATAATCGATTTCTTGTTTGTCTGACATTACTTCGATATGGTGAAAATAATGGCCCAGACCGGAGCGGTGTAATTTACTGTGTTGGTCTTTTAGATCGCCTTTTGTGGCCACAACCAATTTGTATTTTCCGTGCAAAGCCTGCAATGTTTCTTCGACTCCATCAAGAAGTTCAATAGGTTTCTCCAGTAATTCTTTTCCGTATTGAATGATTTTTGCGACAACTTCAATCGGAATTGTATTGTTCGAAATATTCATCGCTGCTTCAATCATCGAAAGAATATATCCTTTGATTCCGTATCCGTATAAAGGCAAATTAGCAATTTCGATTTTAAACAATTCCTGCGAAATGCCCTGATGCGAAAGATAATCTTCCATCAAAGCACAGAATTTATGCTCCGTTTCCTCGAAGTAAGGTTCATTCACAAATAAAGTATCATCAGCATCAAATGCGATTACTTTTAGGTTGGGTATTTTGTTTCTATGTAACATAAAGATGTTGTTTTTTTAGTTTCAGGTTTTCTGCTGGATGCAGATTTGTTTCAGGTTTCAGGTTTTTTTCGCCACGACCCGAGCGATAGCGAACAGGCGAAGCAATTCACGAATTATTATATAAACAATCAGCGTAAACCCCTTTAATCAGTAAAATCCGCGTGCCATTTCTCAATCTTAATTCTTAGAAAACAGCTTTTTTAATGAAATAGTTTTGTCATAAAAAGTAATTCTGATTCCGCATAGCAAAATAATTCCGCCAAAAACCATTTGTAAAGTTATCTGTTCTTCTAAAAACAACCAAGCTAATATGGATGTAATTACCGCCTGGCTCAATAAACTTAACGAAACTCTGGTCGCGCGCATATGCTGCGTGGCATAACTAATCGAAAGCCAGGCGCACAATTGACACATTACGGCCTGAAGGACAAATACAAACCAGCCCGTATCTGAGAACCCAGTAAAAGGTTCGTTTAAGGCATAACAAAGGATTCCTAAATAAATACTTGAAGCGATTAGATTAATTGTCATAAATGATAAAACATCAATTTCTGAAAGTACTTTTTTACTCACCAAAAGATAAATGGAATAAAGGATCCCGGATAAAACAGCAAACAAAAAAGCCTGATTAAAATTTAATTCCAGAAAAAAGCTAAAACCCACCAAAGTGATCATTCCGAATAATGAAACCAGAGTTCCAATCCAGAAATTAGTTGCAGGACGTACCTTCAAAAAGAAAAAAGACCCAATTCCTACCCAAACCGGAGATAAATTCGTCAGTAAAGAAGCCTGAGTAGCGCTGGAATCCTGAATGGCAATATTCCAGACAGCAACATCTGAGGCAAATAAAATGCCGCAAAGTACTGCCAATAGAATTATTTTTGTTTTTGGAAGTTTAAAATTTTTAGTAATAAGTACATAAGGCAAAAGCAACGCCAGAGCAATAGCCATGCGGTAAAAAGCCGAGATTAATCCCGATGCTAATTTTAGTTTAACCAATATTGGGAATATCGAAATACAAAGTATTCCGCAGATTAAAGCTAATCTTGGTTTGGTGAGTTTCATTATATATTCGTGTATTATTTTTCAAAGATACTTTACAAAGTGAATACTTTGAAAGCAAAAAGCGCGAATCTATTAAAAATCTTAATCGGTTCGCGCTTTTTTGAAAAATATAAAATATAAGGATTGAATTTGTTTTTGTGTGGTATTAGGCATTCATCATTTTCTGATAGGCAGTTTTAATTTCAATATCAGAAAAGGGTTCAAGCGCTTTCACCAAAGTTTTGATGGTTCTAATGCAGCTTATCATTTTAATGCGGAGATCTTGATGATCTCCCGTTTCTGTTACCAGAATAGCGTCGAAAATCTTGGCTAAATGTTCTGGTTGATCTCTAATTTCATCTACGAACCAAATGTCCGAAAGAAATTTTGCCATTGCTGTCATTACAGCAGTTTCTGATGTTTTTTCATTTTCTTTTTGCATATTCGAAAAATATTAAACGCACGAAACCCTCGCTTTAGATGTGCAAAAATACCCGTAAGGATAGAATTTCCATTGTTTCCGCAGGAACATCGTGGCGAGGGAATCGCTTATGTTAACTTTAATGTTTCAAGGATTACTCCTTACTGTATTTTTGCAAAACAAACTTACAATTATAAATTCAGGTAAAAAAAAATAAAGCAAGAAATTACTTATTTTTTTTACATTTTGCATTTAACCTTTCACAAAAAAAGGTTATTTTACTTTTCTGTTTTTAACATCCTGGCGGTTGTCCCAAAAAGATACTATTTCAATTTGATTTCCGTTTATTTCATAGAATATTAGATAGACTTTCATAGAAACAACACGAGTGATTTTATTGGAAGTAAGTCTTCCAATCAGTTCTGAATTCGAAAGTGTTTCTAATAAATCTTCGACCTCGTTTAGAAGTTTTAAGCTATAAGTTGGACTTTCATTTCTAATAAAATAATACTCAAGAACATTTTGTAGTTGAAGTTTGGCCAAAGAAGACCAAACTATTTCTTTTTTAGCCATTCTCTCATTTCTGAAATTACTTCTTCATTTTTATGAAAATTTCCATTTTTGATCTCTGTACGACTACTCTCAATTGCCGTTTTTTGGTCATTAGACAATTCATAAAGTTCATGTTCAGATGAATCAAAAATAGTTTGAAGTGCATTTAGAAAATTCAAATCCTTAGAATCTTTGATTCTGGATATTAAATTCTTTTTTATTTGTGCAGTCAAGTCCATAATGTTTCTTTAGATATTCAAAATTAAAGATTTATTCTCAGATTGTGTAAGTTGAGTATGATTATTTATATAAACGTATTTAAATAAAGAAAGTTATCTGCCAGATGTTTTAGGCGGATAACTTTCTCTTATTTATTATTTAACTAAAAACCTTAATTTATCGTTTCACCATTTGGCGC
Organism: Flavobacterium aquidurense; assembly: GCF_002217195.1. Classification (NCBI taxonomy): domain Bacteria; kingdom Pseudomonadati; phylum Bacteroidota; class Flavobacteriia; order Flavobacteriales; family Flavobacteriaceae; genus Flavobacterium; species Flavobacterium aquidurense. The sequence continues at coordinate 151,448 of NZ_MUGR01000014.1, forward strand.
ATCAGTATCAGGATTTACGAATACTAATTTACCTTCTGCATTTGTTGTCATTAAGATCATTCCCTGGCTTTCAACACCGCGTAAAACTCTTGGCGCTAAGTTGGCCAAAACTGTAACACGTTTACCAATGATTTCTTCTGGCGAAAAGCTTTCGGCAATTCCCGAAACTATCGTGCGAACGTCGATTCCGGTATCAATTTTTAGAACCAAAAGTTTGTTTGCTTTTGGCATTTTCTCCGCTTCGATAATTGTTCCTACGCGTAAATCCATTTTGGCGAAATCCTCATACTGAATCAAATCTTTTTGAGGTTCCGGTTGTTTGCTTTCGGCAAGATTAGCGGTTTTTGTAGCTTCCAATTTGTCTATTTGTTTTTGTATTTCTTCGTCTTCAATTTTTGCGAATAATAATTCAGCTTCACCAATTTGGTGACCTTCCGGAATCAATTCTGAATTTTCCGTAACATCATTCCATTTCAGTTTGCCTTCGTTTTTAAGGATTCTTGACAATTTAGCTGCAGTAAAAGGCAAGAACGGTTCAGCAAGAATGCTCAACGCAGCAGCAATTTGAAGTGCGACATACATTTGAGTTTTTACACGTTCCGGATTGTCTTTCATTACTTTCCAAGGCTCTTCATCGGCAAGATATTTATTTCCTAAACGGGCCACATTCATTAATTCTCCCAAAGCTTCACGGAATCTGTAACGCTCCACTGAACTTGAGATCACAGCCGGATACGCTTTTAATTCTGCCAAAGTATTTTCGTCAACTTCAGATAATTCATTTGGCGTTGGGATAAATCCGTCGTAATATTTGTTCGTTAGAACTACAACACGATTAATAAAATTACCAAAAATGGCAACCAATTCGTTGTTATTTCTCGCCTGAAAATCTTTCCATGTAAAATCATTATCCTTAGTTTCTGGAGCGTTTGATGTTAATGCATAACGCAAAACGTCTTGTTTCTCCGGAAATTCTTCTAAATATTCGTGCAGCCAAACTGCCCAGTTTTTAGAAGTCGAAAGTTTATTTCCTTCCAGATTCAAAAACTCATTTGCAGGAACATTATCCGGCAAAATATAGCTTCCTTCGGCTTTAAGCATCGCCGGGAAAATGATACAGTGAAAAACGATATTGTCTTTCCCAATAAAGTGTACCAGTTTTGTGTCTTCATCTTTCCAGTAGGGTTCCCAGTCTTTTCCTTCACGCGCCGCCCATTCTTTTGTTGATGAAATATATCCGATAGGCGCATCAAACCAAACGTATAATTTTTTTCCTTCGGCACCTTCAACCGGAACATCAATTCCCCAATCAAGGTCACGCGTAACGGCACGAGGCTCAAGTCCGCCATCAACCCATGATTTTACTTGTCCGTAAACATTCGGTTTCCAGTCGTTTTTATGTCCAACCAGAATCCATTCCGTTAGGAAATCAGTATATCTGTCCAAAGGCAAAAACCAGTGTTTTGTTGATTTTAAAATTGGAGTTTCTCCTGTAATGGTCGATTTTGGGTTTATTAAATCTGTCGCATTCAAAGTCGATCCGCATTTTTCACACTGATCTCCGTAAGCTTCCTCGTTACCGCATTTAGGGCAAGTTCCCACTACAAAACGATCTGCTAAAAACTGATCTGCTTTTGCATCGTACAATTGTTCTGTTGTTTCTTCAATAAAATCGCCTTTATCATACAGTTTTCTGAAAAAATCCTGAGCCGTATCATGATGAATCTTAGCCGAAGTACGAGAATAATTATCAAACGAAATTCCGAAATCAGCAAATGATTTTCTGATGATTCCGTCGTATTTATCAATAATTTCTTGTGGCGAAACTCCTTCTTTTTTTGCTTTCATCGAAATTGCAACCCCGTGTTCATCGCTTCCGCAAATAAACGCAACGTCTTTTCCTTGCAAACGTAAATATCTCGAATAAATATCTGCAGGCACGTAAACCCCCGCCAAATGCCCAATATGTATAGGTCCGTTGGTGTAAGGCAATGCCGCCGTAATAGTATATCTCTTTGGATTTTGTATCATAACTCAATTTTATTGAGTGCAAAAATAAGCAATAGAATTGAGAATTCTAAGTTTCGCAGAGATTCACGAAGGTTTTCGCAAAGATTCACGAAAGTTTTTTAATCTCGCAAAGGCGCAGAGGCGCAAAGTTTTTTAATTAAATCTGCTCAATCTGCGGAATCTGCGTGAAACAAAAACTTTGCGACTTCGAGACTTTACGAGATTAATTCTCATTTCTTTAAAAAAAAACTTAGTGAATCTCTGTGCAACTCTGTGAAATAACAATAAAATAGAACCAGTTTAAACTAGCTTCCAAACTAAAATCTTAAAAATTTATTTTGCAATCTTTGCCCTGAAAAAAAACAAAAACAAGTTATGAGCAAGACAAAATTAATCATCAATAAAAACGGATCTATCAAAATCGAAGGTGATTTTGAAATCATGGATTCAGAAGGAACTGTTTACGGACTACAAGGAAGAGCTGCATTAGGACTTTGCCGTTGCGGATTATCTGCAAACAAACCTTTCTGCGACGGAGGACACCGTAATAACTTCGAACACGATTCTATCGCATTCGATTTACCGCCAATGAAAACAAACTAAGAAATTCTATTTTCTGGGTATTATAAAAAAAGCTGCATCATGCAGCTTTTTGTTTATATATAAATTTCGCCTTTCATCGTAATAACCGCAGAACCACCCACCAAAATATCATTTTCTCTGGCCATGACTTCAATCAACGAAGGCTGATTTAGTTTTACGCCTTGCAGGATTTTATATTCGGTATTGGGTTTTGTGTATTTCGTTTTAGTCAAAAAACCTATTAAAGGTCCGGCGGCCGTTCCTGTAGCGGCGTCTTCATCAATACCGATTAACGGATTAAAAAATCTGGCTTCGGCTATATTATTTGGATCTTCGTCAGAAAGTGTGAAACAATAAAACCCTTCAAATCCGTATTCTTTCGAAATTTCGATTAATCTTTTATTATCAGGAATGCAATCGTGCAGGAATCGTCTGTTTTTGATGGGAACCATGATATGCGCCACTTCGGTCTGAACGATCGTAGGAAGGAGTTCGTCAACGGTCAAATCATCAATAGCCAAACCAAGTGCTTTTGCTATTAGCGAAGCCGGAACTTCTTTTAGTGCCACAGCCGGTTTTTGATGCATTTGTACAATGGGATATTCGGTAACGGGATCAAAACTTGTGGTTAATCGTATTGGACTGTCTTTCATGATGACAAAACGATTGGTTTCGTTTTGCTCCTCAAAAATGGAGATTTTTTTGAATAATGCCGCACAAACTGCTCCTAATAAATTATGTCCGGCACCATCGACCTCAAAACCTGTTGGGGTAAACGAACGAACATTCAGGGCTTTTTGTGCTGTAGAGTAATAAACAAACGAAGTTTCAGAATAGCCAAATTCCTTTGCAATATTAGAATAAGTCTCTAATGCTAAATTGCCATTGGTAAAAACAACAGACAACGGATTTCCTTTGTAACTTTTGTTAGAGAATACATCTAAAACATAGTATTCTAATGCGGTTCTATCTTTCATTATTATAGTTGTTTTTTTTACCATATAAGTGATGTAAGTTCATATATCGTGTTGGGCGTAATTGTTTTAACACATAGAAACATAGCTTTTATTTGCTTGAAAAAAGGCGTTTCACTTAACTAAAATGCATATAGGTGACTATTTTGGAGAAATGTGTTTCTTTTTTGTCTCCTTAATTTAGTATTAACCTATGTTTCTATGTGTTAAATATTTTTTCGATAGAATAAAGTTACTGATTGTCATTTGATCTAAGTTATAATCATTTGAATTTCTTTTACAACATTCGTTTTTGTTCAAAGCTAAAATGTATTGCTTTTTCAAGTCTGGCAAGTTTTGTTTTTTCTTGTTTGGCGCTCATAATTACGTGAATTATTACTTTTTTGTACGATGGTGCCTGATTGTTGAAATATTCCCAGGCTACTTCATTGGCTTTAAATTGTTTTTCGAACTCAGGATCGAGAACATATGCTTCATTTTCGTGCGAGTAAATTTTAGATCTTTCTTCAGATCTGAATTCGAAGGCTTTTATTCCTGCTTCTTTCATCAATCCGGCTTTTGTGAGTGCTTCGATTTTTTTGATGTTGATCGCGCTCCAAATACTGGATTTCTTCCTTGGTGTAAACCTGATCGAATAACTTTCTTCGTCAACAGATCTGCGAACGCCATCGATCCAGCCAAAACAAAGTGCCTGATCTACGGATTCTGACCACGACATTGTTGGTTTTTTGCTATTCACCTTATAGAAACCCACTAAAAGTTCGGTTTCTGTTTGGTGATGCTTTTCCAGCCATGCTCTGAATTGTTCTTGGGTTGGGAAGAAGGTTAGGTTCATTTATTTTCACGTTTTAATGGAGGAGGAGGAGGTGGTAAAACAGATTCTGAGCTGAAGAAAGTTAATTTTTTATCGGTTTCAATTAATTTCACTTTCTTTTTCCAACTATAAATCCATTTAGCTAAAGAATCCAGATCTTTTGGAACATCATCTTTATGGCTGTGTATTGCAATTAATTTTTTGATTGAATCTTTGTCAATATAAACGGTGTAATATTTGCCATCGCTATAATCTTCATTATAACTCTCTTTGTAATTTTTTAGTTGTGTTTTAGAGATTAAATCAGATAGTATTTCTTTATCTTTTTTACTTATTAAAGCGATATAGTTTGTTTTGCTTTTTGGAATCTTTGCAGTATCTTCATTTTCGTTCCAATGTTCTCTAATATAAACACTATCGTTTGGAGTAAACTTTATAGAAAAACATGTTTCGAAAGTATTGTTAAAAGTAAAATCGAAATATTTGAACTTTATGTTTAAGTTTTCTTTTTTATGACAAGATGTGAGTAATAAAACGAACGAAATAAATATGATTTTTACTTTCATAATAGTGTTTAATTATGTGTTTTTTATTCGTCAAGTTCTTTCCAACAAACGTCTATTTCTCGTTGAATTTCTTTTTCAAGTTTCGGAAGTTCATTCAAAAACCAAAACTGACTTTCTTTGGTCAGGTACAATTTGTTTTCCTGAAGCTTAAAATTCATTGCGCCTTTGATCATCGCAATCATTTCATCAACTTCAGATGTTCCGTTGGCGAAGTTTGGACCTATTAAATATTTTAAAATGTCTTTTTCGTATTGCGGTTTGTAGTACAAAACATGACTCACGATTGGAAAATAAAAGTAAAAATAACTATTTGTATTCGATTGATATTGAATTTTATCGATTTCAGAAATTAAAATATCCGATTCCGGATTTGTAGTTTCCTTGTTTAATTTCTTTAATAATTCGAAAGCATTTTTTGCACGCAGCAATCTTTCTCCCATTCTTTTTAAGGAAGAAAAAGTTTCGTCAAAATCTGAATTTGTTATTATGTTCAATTTGTACTTTTTTAAGCGGAATTTGTTTAGTTCTGATAAAAATTAAATTCTTCGATATCATGATATCCAAAAACGTCAATTTCAGGATGTTCGTTGATTAAATTTCTGATTTTATCTAATGTACTTAATCTTAAGTCGTTGTCTTCAGCCCTCATTCTTGCCAATTGGTTTACCGGATGATTGCTGTCAGTAAGTTCAATTCTCATATAATAAGCGTCTGCGACATAAAATATCCATCCTTTTTCTGTTTTTAAAGCAACACCGCAATGTCCTAATGTATGTCCGAAAAGCGGAATTAGGTAAATTTCTGTTTCAGTATCGATGTCGACTTTTCTGGCTTCGAATCCAAACCAGTTCAAATCTAATTTTTCGTAGGTTTTTATTGTTGGCTGATGTGACAAAGGCGTTTTTAAATACCTTGGATTACCGGAAATGTAGTTATCACATTCTTCCAATCCAACATGAACTGTTGCGTTGGGAAAATCTGCCAAACCGCCAATATGATCATTATCCAGATGCGAAATAACACAATCAGTAATTTTTGCGGGATCAAGTCCCAGTTTTTCGATTTGTCTTATGGCGGTCTGATTTTCATCAAAACGATAGCCAACCATGTCAATCAGTTGTTGACCGATTCGTTCTTCCGGGTTTTGAATGTCTAAAAGCCCAATTCCGGTATCGACTAAAATGAGTTTGTCGTTTTCCTGAATCAATAAGCAATGTCCGCAAACATTGTCGTTAACAGGTGAAACAATTTTTACACAGTTGAGGTGGTGGATTTGTGACATGGTGGATTTTGTATAGTGTTGGCAATGTTATTTTTTCTTCTTTTTGCTAAAATAATCTTTTTTACTTCAAAATAATCTCACAAAACAAAATCTTCTTTTGAAAACAAAATCGCGTTAGGGATAGAGGCGGTATCCTTTTGCAAGCGAAGCGATGCAAAAGATTGAGCCGAAAGCCCGGTCTGCTGCTGCGGAAACGCCCAAATAATAATTCTCATTCAATTTCCTATCTTTGTAAACGCAAACCAAAGAACAGCAAACCATGGCAAAAGGACCCGAAAAAAATACCAAAAACAAGGCTTTGCATACCAAATTACTCAATAAGAAAAAAGCCAAAATTCAAGAAGAGAAAAAAGCACATGCTTTACGCTTGAAAGCTTTGGTAGCAAAAATGAACGAAAAAAAGAATACTGATGAATCTGATGTCATATAAATCAGATTGTATTTCTTTTCTGTTTTAATTTAACTGAAATTTGCAAATCAATCTTTAAAAAAATCAAAATGGAGGAATTCGGTAGAATATTAGTTTCTGAAACGGCAATGAATAGTGAAAATCTTCAGGATGTGATTCACTCAAATATTTCGGTAATCAATCTAATGCGTGAAGAAGGTGTCGATGACGAATTTATTCACGAAGATGCCTTGATGAGTTATTATCTCGATTATTATTACTCGCAATATGCTGAAGGGAATTTTTCTCAGTTTGTCTACAAATCAGGTTGGAATAAGGAACTGAACGAACTTATCGAAGAAGGTCTGGCATTGATTGGCGCCGAAAAACACCTGGAATTATTTCAGCAACAAAGCAAAAAAGTAAAACTAATGAGCAGCGTAAAGCTGAATAAATTCGTAAGTGGAAAACTGGAAGGTGTAAATCCGGTTCGTGATTCTTTGAATAACGATACTTTCTTTGAACTTGAAGAAAACCTGATTACGCTCAATGCTGATTTCCTGAAGAACCATCCTGATTTCGAAGTACTTTCTGTAGACGATATGTTTGCAACTTTAGAGGAATTTGTTGGGCATGAAATTAAGAGGGCGTAAGTTTTTTTACCACAGAGATTCACAAAATTTTTGTTTGAATGGCTATAAAATTTCGCGTAAAGACGCAAAGGCCCAAAGTTTTATTTTCTTGGCGACTTTGTGTCTTTGCGCGAGTTATTAAAATTTCTTTAAATTCTAATAGAATAATGCTTTTTGATGATAATTATCAAAAAAATAATCTCGAATATTGATTATATTTGTGGAAATAACATTCTAAAACAAACCACTAAAAAAGTACTATTATGAAAAGCAAATCCCCAATTTTGATGATTGCCGCATTATTTTTTTTAAGTATTTCCTGCAGTAAATCTGATATAGAAAAAGGAGTAGATTGTGTTGGAGAGTCTTTATTCGAGAAAGTAAAGAATACTACAGATCCCACAAACCCTAAAAAAGTCGATTTTGCAGTTGAATATTCCGGAACAAACACTTTACAATCTGTAAAATGGAATTTTGGTGATGGTACACCTGCAGAGACAGTTACGGCAACGGGAACTACAGTTTCTATTTCGCATATTTATAGCGCCGCGGGTAATTATACAGTAAGAGCAGATATTACCGTTCAAAAAGGAGGTGCATCTTGTACATCGTCGCCAACAAGAAGTATTACTGTAAATTAGAGAATTTTGTTTTTTGAATGTTAAAGATTTCAATATTGGACATTTAACTTCGTTTAGTTTCTTGTAAATTTGCTTTTAATGATTTAGCGATTTAAAAAAGTTAAAAATGAGATGTAAATACAGCCTGATATTGCTTTTTCTTTTTCTTCAAATAGGGTTTTCTCAAAACAAAATCAATCTTTTTTCAGAAATCAATTACAGTTCAATTCCTTCGGTTTCGTTAAGCGATTATAAATCAGTTCAGGAGCGGGATCGAAAATTTCAGAATCCTAATATTGCTTTGGGAATCGGGATTTCGGGCGGAGGTTCCCGTGCGCAGTTTTTTAGTATGGGCGTACTTTTGGGATTAGAAGAAATTCAGGAAGGCAATTCTCAACGTAATTTCCTGAACGAGATCGACTACTTTTCTACCGTTTCCGGAGGCTGTTTTTCGGCAGGATATTATCTGACGATTCTCAAGAACAAATTGTTTTATGACAATTGTTCCTTCAACGAATTTTATTTTTCTAAAGCCGATGCTTATAAAGATTACGTAGATAAATCGGCTAATATTCTGTCTTTACTGAACAACAGCCGAAACGAAAAAGGCGATAAAATATCCATGACGCAGCGAATCGATTCGGATATTTTACAATACGACGGCACAAATCCTGACAATGTCAATAAATTTGGAACCCAAATGTTATTGTCGGATTTTTTTATTCCCAAAGACAGCAAGTCAATTCCGTCTTTACCCATGTTTGTGGCGAACGGAACTGCTTTTAATAACGGAGAACGCATTCCGTTTATGCCACATATTATTCGGGGTTTAAACCTGAACTCGTCTCTTGCGCCCAATAAAGCCGCCATTGCTTTAAACGAAAATAAAGTCAATGATGGTTATAATTTTCCCGTTACGTATGCGATCACGGCGAGTTCTGCTTTTCCGGGCGTTTTGCCAAAAGTAAAATTTGGAGTCAAAAATCAGGATAAAATTCTGTGTATTGTCGATGGCGGCGCGTCTGATAATATGGGATATAAAACTCTAGTCGAACTGCTTCATAATGATACAAGGGTAAATGACAAAAATAAAAAAGCACTTTTTATTGATTGTCTCGGACAAGGAAAAAAAGAACCTTATATCAATGATGCCAAAATCAGGCTGATTTCGTTGTTTGAAACGGCTTCTTTATACACCGTTCAAACCCGCTACATGACTTTTGATAAAGATGTCGAGAATACTTTTGAGCGTTATAAAATACCTATTACCAATTATCAGATTATTGGTTTTACCACTATTAAGGATTATTTGATGAAGATGGAAAAAGATTATGCTTATGAAGATTTAGTTTTTGAGTTGAAAAACACAAATGACGAATCGAGTAGTTGGGTAAAATTGTTTGCTACTTTTAAGCAAGGTTTAATCGCTAAATTTGGAGAAGATTCGTTTAAAAAAGATAAAGATGGCGAAATAATCGTTGCCACTTTAAGTAAAGAAAAATTTAAAGATTTGTCTGCCCGACAAGTTTTGCTGTTATATGAATATGCCTCGCATGTTGAAACCAAACTGAGGATTACACCGGAAGAAAGAGAAATCTTGTTGCTTTCCGGACGTTTTGCAGCTTATTTAAAAACCAATGAATTGAAAGAATTATTGGTAGAACATAAGTAATTTTGCCGAAATTTGATTTCCTGGTTCATCCTACACTTTTGACAGAACATTATAATGAATAAAAAAATCGTGTTTGCCTTATTGTTTTTGCCTCTCTTTTTATCTGCTCAGGTAAAAAGTAATAGTGCGTCTGATAATGTCTCCCGTTATTTTTATGATGATCATGTGGTTTCTATAGAGATTTGGTATGGACCGGATAAAAAACCGGACAGCACGAAAACATATTATTCTAACGGAAAACTCAACGAGATTTTTTATTATGATGATAAAGGCCTTAAGGATTCAAATGCTTTTCAGTACAACAAACAAGGAGAGAAACTGGTGACCTGGAATTTTTCTCACGGAAAATTAGTCAGCAGAACAGATCATAAACTGCCTTTTAATAAAGACAGGGAAGAAACCGTCAAAAAAGCACTTAAATTATTGACCGAAATCAATGTCAAAACCAATTACAATCCAACTAAAGTTAATGATTTATACAATCGAGGTGTTTTACGTATTAGTCTTGGCAACACCACTTTGGCACTTGAAGATTTAAAAAAAGTAGAATATTCAGTTGACAGAGATCCTAAAAATAAGGATATCGTTCTGTCTGATTCTCTGGAGAAAAAGAAAAATGAATTCAGGAGCAAACTCTACGACCGGTTAGCAAGTATTTATGCGTCACTGGAAATGGAAAGTTTTGCTTTTAATTATTACCATAAAGCCATAAAAAATGCTCCGGATGATTTGCGCATTTTATACAATTTTGCGTCTTTACTGCAACAGCGAAAATCAAATGATCTGGCACGTTTTTATTTAGAAAAAATCATCGCCAAAAAGCCCAATCATGCACATGCAAGATGGGCGCTCGCAAGATTATACAGTGATTTAGGCGAGTATCAAAAAGCAATGGAAAACGTCACGGAAGCTTTTAAATCTGAAAAAGCAATTATAGAGCGAACTGCTGCTTATGGCGGACGGGATTTAAGAACGACAAGGGGTTTAATTTATCACAAGCTGGGCGAATCAGATAAAGGAATTGCTGATTTGAAAGAGGCTTTAGAAATGGATAAAAACAATTCGTATGCGATGAAAAACCTGGGAATTATTTATCTCGATCAGCATAAATACAAAAAAGCCTGTGAGTTGTTCCAAAGAGCAGACGAGCTTCATTATACCTTGGCGTATGACGAAGCAGATTTGCCATCGTTATTAGAAAGTGCCTGCAATAATACTCAGCCCGAAGTTACAGAGTACAAAAAACCTTTCGTTTACCCAAATCCGGCGACAACGGTAGTCTCTATTGAAAATTTAAAAACAAGCAACTTCGATTTTGAGTTTTTTGATTTTGAATCCAAAAGCGTTTTAAAAGGTAAAACCACAGACGGAACCATAAACGTTATTGCCTTAGATGCCGGATTTTATATCCTGAAAGTCACTCTTGAAGATGCAGTAGAAACGTTTAAGGTGATTAGAGAGTAAAGAGAATAGAATAAAGAATTATTGTGATTAAAATCTTTGAGTATCTCTGTGTGACCTTAGTGCATCTTTGTGGAATCACCTTATTCCGGAATCACTTGCTCAATTAATTCTAATCTTTTTACGATCGAGTTTTTAGTTAATATAGTTCCTGGGGATAAAACGGCATTTGCTCCAATTCGGGAATTATCTCCCACCAAAGAACCAAATTTATCTGAATTTGTTTCGATAATCTCGGAATTATAAAGAACGGAGATTTTTTTATTGGCTCTTTCGTTATAATGATTTGCAGCAATCGAACCTGCTTCAAAATTGATGTTTCTTCCGATGATGCTGTTTCCGATATAATTAAAATGGGCAATTGCGGTATTAGAGCAAATAATGCTGTTTTTGATTTCGCAACCCGGACCAATTTTTACTGAGTGGTCTAAATAAACACCTTCCCTAAAATAAGCGTTTGCGCCAATGTAGCAGTTTTTACCAATAATTGCAGGGCTTTTTATGGTTACATTATTTTCGATAGTGGCTGATTTGTGAATGGCAATATTATCCTGAATGGTATAATCATCACCCAGATTCAAAATCATTTTTTCGATTATAGTTTTAAGGTCATTCGTAATATTCCAAGGTTCGGATTGAGGAAGATTGTTAAAAGTTGCAGAGAAATTTTCTATAAAATGGTCAATATGCATCATTGTAATTTTTAATTGCAATTTACTTATTTTTTATTTTCGAAGATGGAGAGTTTCGCAGAGATTCACAAAGTTTTTCACAGAGTTTCGCGAAGGAATATTTTTAAAAAAAAATACTGTTTTGAACGGATTAGTCCAGTCCCGACGTTTCGGGCTCGGGACGTTGCTACAAAATAAAACGTTTCTCCCGAACTTCGGCAAGAGAGCCTTCGGCTCGTTATATATTGTAGGGATGGATTTTAATCCATTCATAAAAAAATAATAAAATCTTCGTGCATCTCTGCGGAACCTCTCTTCGTAATAACCCCCGAAATAACTTTAGAATCAACTTTGTCGTGATCTTATAAAACATTTCCTTAAATTTGCTTCCGTTATAAAAAAATACAATAGTTATAAAAATCAAGCTATGTTACAGATCGCATTTATTAGAGAGAATCAGGAGAAAGTAATCAAGGCTTTAGCAAAACGAAATATCGATGCTAAAAGCGTTGTTGAAGAAGTGGTGCAACTAGACGAAAACCGTCGCGCAACACAAGTAGAATTAGACAACACTTTATCTGAATCTAATAAATTGTCCAAAGATATTGGAGAATTAATGAAAGCGGGAGAGAAGTCTAAAGCGGCAATCTTAAAAGAAAAAACGGTTTCATTAAAAGAAAAAAGTAAAGAATTAGGCGAAAAAGCAGAAGCTTTGGCAACTGAATTAACTAATTTATTATACACTTTACCAAACCTTCCTGCTGATATTGTTCCTGAAGGAAAAACTCCGGACGATAACTTAAATGTTTTTGAAGAAGGCGATATTCCGGTTTTACACGAAGGTGCTCAACCGCACTGGGAATTGGTAAAGAAATACGATATCATAGATTTCGAATTGGGTGTAAAAATTGCCGGTGCTGGTTTTCCTGTTTATAAAGGAAAAGGAGCTCGTTTGCAACGTGCTTTAATCAATTACTTTTTAGATAAAAATACGGCTGCAGGATATAATGAAGTTCAGGTTCCGCATTTGGTAAACGAAGCTTCAGGTTACGGAACCGGGCAATTGCCGGACAAAGAAGGGCAAATGTATCACTCAACTATTGATGATTTATATTTGATTCCAACTGCTGAGGTTCCGGTTACGAATTTGTTCCGCGATGTTCTTTTAGCTGAAACTGAATTACCGGTTTTATATACAGCATATACGCCATGTTTCCGTCGTGAAGCAGGTTCTTACGGAGCACACGTGCGCGGATTAAACCGTTTGCACCAATTTGACAAAGTAGAAATTGTACGTGTTGAACATCCTGATAATTCTTATGCAGCATTGGACGGAATGGTAGAACATGTAAAAGATATTTTGAAAGAATTGAAATTGCCATACAGAGTTTTACGCTTATGCGGAGGCGATATGGGTTTCACATCGGCTTTGACGTATGATTTTGAAGTTTTCTCTACAGCGCAGGATCGTTGGTTAGAGATCAGTTCAGTTTCTAACTTCGAAACTTTTCAGGCCAATCGTTTGAAATTGCGTTTCAAAGACAAAGACGGAAAAAACCAATTGGCGCACACATTAAACGGAAGTTCATTGGCTTTGCCAAGAGTTTTGGCCGGAATATTAGAGAATTACCAAACTCCGGAAGGAATCGTAATTCCAGAAGTTTTACGACCTTACTGCGGATTTGATATTATAAATTAATTTTACAGTACTTAGGATTAAACCTAACAGGCTTCTAAAACCTGTTAGGTTTTCTTAATTTATAGTAAGTACTAAAGCAAAAATAAAGCAAGATGAATGGAATTTTAAATTGGAATGTTGATCCTGTTATTTTCATGATCACAGATAGTTTTCCATTAAAATATTATGGCGCTCTTTTTGCCTGTGGACTTTTATTGGGTTATTATATCGTAAGAAGAATTTACCAAAAAGAACATCTTTCATTAGATAATCTGGATAGTTTATTGGTTTATGTAATTGTAGGCACCATTTTGGGAGCCAGATTAGGGCATTGTTTTTTCTATGAACCTTCTTATTTTCTTCAGCACCCAATAGAAATACTTTTACCAATTCAGAAGGTAGCCGGAGTATATAAGTTTGTTGGTTATCAGGGTTTAGCCAGTCACGGAGGATCAATAGGCGTTTTGATCGCAATGATTTTATATTGTCGAAAGTATAAAGTCAAGTTCTTGTGGATTTTAGATAAAATGGCCATTGGAGTTCCGGTTACGGGAGCTTTTATCAGGTTTGGGAATTTTATGAATTCTGAAATCTACGGAAAACCTACGAATGGAAACTGGGGAGTGGTTTTTGAGAGAGATGATAGGATCCCAAGGCATCCAACACAATTGTACGAAGCATTTGCGTATTTGCTGATTTTCGTAATTGTTCTTTATCTTTATAAATCAGAAAGGTTTAAAAAAGCAGACGGGTTTATCTTTGGATGTTTCTTAACTTTAATGTTTGTAGCCCGATTTATAATTGAATTCTTTAAGGAAAATCAGGAAGCGTTCGAAAATGATATGATTATTAATATGGGACAAATATTGAGTATTCCTTTTATTGTGATTGGAATAGCTTTGATGATTTGGAAATCGAAGAAAGTATAGTTTACAGTAGCAGTCACAGTTTACAGTGAATTGCACTGAATACAAAATACTGAAAGCAAAAACGGAAAAATGCGAGTGAAAACTGAAAAAGACTGAAGTATGAAAAATATCTTTATTTATATCGTTTTATTATGGTCGACTCTTGCATTAGCGCAAAATGAGCAATTGGCTCAGTATTACTATGATAAAGGTGATTTTGAAAAAGCTAAAATCAGTTACGAAGAACTTTTAAAAGGTTCACCATCCAACACGCAGTATTTTTTAAAAACGATCGATTGTTATCAGCAATTGCAGCAATTTGATTTGGCCGAAAAAACCATTCAGGATCGTTACAACAGATATAAACAAGGTGTTTTTTTAGTTGAATTGGGATATAATTTTCAACTGCAGAAAAATGATGCCAAAGCCAAAAATTACTACGATCAAGCGATCGAGAGAATAAAAACAAGTCCGAATGATGTTTACGGAATTGGGAACTCGTTCGAGAAAAAAGTATTGCTGGAATATGCTTTGAAAGCTTATCAAACGGCAATGCAGATCCAGCCCAATTACAATTTTAATTTCCAGATCGGAATGCTGTACGGTCAGTTAGGAAAGACCGATCAGATGATTGATCTTTTATTGACTGAATCCTACAATAATCCGCAAAATGCCAATTTGATCCAGACGCAATTATCCCGTTTCATGAATGGTGAGACAGATAATACCGCTTTTAAAGATGCAATGCGCAAATCTTTGATCCTAAGAACTCAAAAAGATCAGGATGTATTCTGGAATCATTATTTAAGCTGGTTTTATGTGCAGCAAAAGGAATTTGGGAAAGCCTTTATTCAGGAAAAAGCAATTTACAAGCGTGAACCTGAATCGCTTTCGAGTATCGTCAATTTAAGCCAGTTTGCGTTGAACGAAGATGATACTGATACCGCAACTGAGATTTTGAATTTTATACTTCTAAATACCAAAGATTTAGATTTATTGGTTCAGACCAATTCGTATTTAATGCAAATTAAAATCGATAAAGCTCAGGAAAAAGAGTATCCAATTATCAATAATGAGCTACAACAATTGCTTGTAACCTATGAAATAACTCCTTTTACCTTATCTTTGCAAATAATTCAGGCACATTTCCTGGCTTTTAATCTCAAAAAGACTGAAGAAGCCAAGACAATTATAAAAAAGGCTTTAGAGTTAAATTTGAATGATTATCAAAAAGCAGATGCAAAGATGGAGTTGGCGGACATCTTGCTTTTAGAAGAAAAATTCAATCAGGCACTGATTTATTATTCCCAGATTCAATTGGATTTAAAGAATGATGTCATGGCGCACGAAGCCAGTTTAAAAGCGGCAAAAACAAGTTATTACAAAGGTGATTTTGAATGGGCTCTGAAACAATTCAAAGAGTTGAAAGCGGCAAACACACAGTTAATTGCCAATGACGCTCTTGAATATTTTTTACTGATTAATGATAATACGGTTGCTGATTCGACACAAACGGCATTGAAACAATTTGCAAAAGGCGATTTTTTAATTTATCAGAATAAAAAACCGGAAGCAATTGCTCAGTTTCAGGGTATTTTAAAAGCCTTTAAAGGACAAGAAATAGAAGCTGTAACATTGTTGCGTTTAGGTAAAGTTTATGAAAGTCAAAAAGAGTATAATTTGGCTTTAAGCCAATACCAGCAGATCATTGACAATCATAGCGACGGAATTTATGTAGATGAAGCGCTGTTTTTTTCGGCAGAAATTTACAACGACGAATTGCACGATACAGAAAAGGCAAAGCCTTTATATGAAAAAGTAATTTTTAACCATCAGGATAGTATTTATTTTGTTGATGCGAGAAAAAAATACAGAGAGTTAAGAGGAGACAAGAATTTATAAAAATAGATCGTTAGATTATTAGACTACTTAGATTATTAGACTTTTCTGAAATCTAAGTAGACTAGTGTCTAAGAAGTCTAAAATTTAGAGAAAAATGATTATTTACAACGTTACTACTAATATACACGAAAGCGTTCATGACCAATGGTTAAAATGGATGCAGGAAAAACACATACCTGAAATTCTGGCGACACAAAAGTTTTCTTCGGCACGAATTGTAAGGGTTATGATTGAAGAAGAAATGGGCGGAATTACGTATTCAGTTCAATATGTTACGGACAGCAAAGCAACTTTAGATCAGTATTATATAGAAGATGAGCCGGCTTTTCATCAGGAAGCTTTGTCTTTATTTGCTGATAAGATGCTTTCTTTCAGAACTGAATTAGAAGTGATTTCGGAACATTAAAAGACATTTTAGATGATTAGACTTCTTAGATTTTTAGACTTACTGAAAATCTAACAATCTAAGAAGTCTAACAATCCAAGAATCTAAAAAAAGAAAATGGAAAAAGTAAAAGCCAAAAAACATTTAGGACAACATTTCCTGAAAGACGAAAGTATCGCCAAAGCAATTGCAGATACTTTAAGTTTAAAAGGATACGATGAGGTTTTAGAAATAGGACCGGGGATGGGTGTGTTGACTAAGTATTTGCTTGACAAACCAATAAATACACACGTGATCGAGATTGATACGGAATCTGTGGTGTATTTGGGTGAAAATTATCCAAAACTAAAAGATAAAATTATCTCTCAGGATTTCCTGAAATACAATATAAACGAGGTTTATGAAAATAAACAATTCGCTATTATTGGGAATTTTCCCTATAACATTTCTACGCAGATCGTTTTTAGAACTTTAGAGTACAAACATCAGATTCCGGAATTTTCGGGGATGTTTCAAAAAGAAGTGGCTGAAAGGATATGCGAGAAAAAAGGCTCAAAAGCGTACGGAATCTTATCTGTATTAGCACAGGCTTTCTATGATACTGAGTATCTGTTTACGGTAGATGAAAACGTTTTTATTCCTCCGCCCAAGGTCAAGTCGGGTGTGATGAAAATGACCCGAAAGGAAGATTATAGTCTTCCATGCGGTGAAAAGTTGTTTTTTACAGTGGTAAAAACCGCTTTTCAGCAAAGACGAAAAACATTACGTAACAGTTTGAAAACATTAAATTTATCAGATGAATTGCGATTAGACACTATCTTTGATAAGCGTCCAGAGCAATTAAGCGTGGAGGAATTTATTGTTTTGACTCAAAAAATAGAAGCCGATGGAGTTTAAAATCAGCAAAGAGCTAATTAAAGAAATAGCTCAACTCATTCAAGCTAAAAACAACAAAGAGCTCGAGATCTTATTAAATGACATGCACCATGCCGATTTCGCTGAAATCCTCGATGAAATTGACATTGATGAAGCCACATATATATTTAAAGTACTAGACAGCGAAAAAACAGCCGAAATTCTTCTTGAATTAGAAGATGATTTGCGTGAACAGATCTTAAACCGACTTTCGCCTAAAGAAATCGCAGAAGAGCTGGATGAGCTGGAAACCAATGATGCGGCAGATATTATTGGAGAACTTTCTAAAGACAGAAAAGCAGAGGTAATTTCTGAGCTTCAGGATGTCGAACACGCTAAAGGAATCGTTGATTTATTGCGTTACGGCGAAGATACTGCCGGAGGTATCATGCACAAAGAGTTGGTGAAAGTCAACGAAAACTGGAACGTACTTACTTGTGTAAAAGAAATGCGTATTCAGGCTGAAAATGTTTCAAGAGTGCATTCTATTTATGTGGTAGACGATGAAAACAGGCTTAAAGGCAGATTATCGCTTAAAGATTTATTGACAACATCGACCAAAACACAAATTTCTGATATCTATATCCGAAAACTGTATCATGTAAACGTTGAAACTCCTGATGTTGAAGTCGCCAGAATAATGGATAAATACGACCTCGAAGCGATTCCTGTTGTAGATGAACTAGGACGTTTGGTAGGCCGCATTACAATTGATGATATTATCGATGTCATAAAAGACGAAATAGAGAAAAGAGATACTGAAGACATTCAGAAATTTGGGGGACTTGAAGCCTTAGAATTGCCATACGTTCAAACGCGTTTGGGCGAGATGGTCAAAAAGAGAGCTACATGGCTTGTTGTTTTGTTTATCGGAGAAATGTTTACGGCTTCGGCAATGGGATTCTTTGAAGGTGAAATAGAAAAAGCAGTCGTTCTGGCCTTATTTGTTCCGCTTATTATTTCGAGTGGAGGAAATTCCGGTTCACAGGCAGCAACACTTATCATTCGTGCCATGGCATTGAAAGAGCTTACGCTAAAAGATTGGTGGTATGTAATGAAAAAAGAAATTGCATCAGGATTTTTACTAGGTGCCATTTTGGGAATTGTGGGGTTTGTAAGGATTTTTATCTGGCAGGAAACCGGACTTTATGAATATGGAGAACACTGGGTAGCCATCGGGATGACCGTTTCGCTATCGTTAGTATTTATTGTTTTGTGGGGAACACTTTCAGGATCTATGATACCCTTTTTACTGAAAAGACTTAAACTCGATCCCGCAACTTCATCAGCACCGTTTGTCGCTACTTTAGTAGATGTAACAGGATTGGTAATCTATTTTACGATAGCTTCTTTATTGTTGAAAGGAAAGTTGCTGTAAGAATAGAATCGGTTAATATTACAATAACTAATGCTTTTGTACTAGCCGGAATGATTCCTGGCTTTTAGATTTTTGCCACAAATTGATACATTGCAGTGATTTAAAATCTATAAAATCTGCGTAATTTACACGTCGAAAAATCTGCTATTAACCTACCGGAAAAACAAATCAAAAAACCAACCAGAATGAAAGTACATATCATAGGAGGAGGAAATCTTGGGGTTTCTATTGCCTTGGGAATTGCGAAGTTCTCAAAAAACAATCAGGTTACTGTTACGAGAAGAAATACAGCCAGTATTCAATATTTATCAGAGTATGGCATCACGGTTTCATCAGATAATAAACATAATATTCAGGAAGCCGATGTGGTAATTCTAACGATAAAACCGTATCAGGTTGATATAGTTTTAGCTGAAATTTTGCCTGCAATCAAAGGAAAAACGATTGCTTCGGCGGTGAGTGGTTTGTCTTTGGATATGCTTCAGGAAAAAACAAATAATGAATATCCGGTTATCCGAATCATGCCAAATATCGCGGCTCAGTTTGGTGAATCGGCAACTTGTATTTCTTTCCCTGAAAAAGACAGAGAGAAAGCATTGCCAATTGTTGACTTGTTTCAGGATCTGGGAACTGCTCCTGTAATCGATGAGAAACTAATGGATGCTGCCACAGTTCTTGGTGCATGCGGAACAGCTTATGCGCTAAGATACATTCGTGCCTCAATGCAAGCCGGAATCGAAATAGGTTTTGATTCACAAACTGCTTTGGCAATCGCCGCACAAACGGTGAAAGGAGCTGCAAAAATGTTACTAGAGGAAAAAGTGCATCCGGAACAATTAATCGACCGTGTAACGACGCCTCAGGGCTGTACAATTGTAGGTCTGAACGAAATGGAGCACAATGGTTTCAGTTCTTCATTAATCAAAGGAATTAAGACCTCTTTGAAACAAATAAAAGGTTAGGTCGTATTAAATTACAATATTTTAAAATTCCAAATTCCAATTTTGTTGGGTTTGGAATTTATTTTTTAATCAGCTGTATATACTTCCTGTCACATTCTGCAATCTTAGTATAAGAGTTCATCGAATTTCCATAATTCTGAATTGTAAGTGTGTCTTTAGTATAACTTGCATCAATTCCAACAGGGATTTCTAATGCTGGAGATTCTGATTCTGTAATTGAATCATTTTCATCTTCATTGCCAAGGTCTCCCTCGTAATCATCCCATTTTATACCTTCCAGAAGAAGGTATTTTTCACCGGATTCGTTTGTGGTAAAAGTGGCAATGCCTTTTAGTTTTCTGAGTTTTGTTTTTAGGAAATAAGTATAACCGTTTTTCTCTTTTTTGATTTCAACAGAAATTTTACATTCACCAGTATTGTTTGGGTCCGGTTGTGTTTCGTAAAAACCTGCAATAGATTCTTCATTTTTGTTTGTAGAATTAGTCGCGATCGTTTCAGGATTCTTTTCCTGACTTACAGGTTTTGGTTTATTGTTGCAGGCCAAAAGCAATATCATCATAAAAAAGGCAAAGAAATGTTTGTCAGCTGATTTCATAATCTTTAGGATGCTTTTTTACAGATTGAATTTGTTGAAAATTATGCCGTTTTCTTTCTTGTCAAAGTATATTTTAGATAAATTAATCCAAAAACACCGGAAAGTATAGAGGCGATTAAAATTGCAATTTTAGAAAAAACAATCGTTTCAGGATCTTTAAAGGCTAAAATTGTAATAAAGATAGACATTGTAAAACCAATTCCGCCCAACATTCCGGCACCTAGAATATGTGCCCATTTCAGGCTTTTAGGCAAAGAACATAATCCGGCACTGACCCCAATAGAAGAGAAAAGAACGATTCCCAATGGTTTTCCAACAACAAGACCCAGAATAATTCCGATAGTGTTAGTATGACTTAAGCCTTCGTGCCAGTCTGATTGAATCGCAATACAAGTATTTGCAATGGCAAACAGAGGTAAAATCAGGAAAGCAACAGGTTTGTGTAAAAAGTGCTGCAATTTATAAGACGAAGATTTTTCTCCACCATCTCCAAACGGAATTACAAAAGCCAGTATGACTCCCGTGATTGTAGCGTGAACGCCCGAGTTGAGCATAAAGTACCACATTATCACGCCTCCAATTAAATAAGGAATGAGGTTCTGAATTTTCATTCGGTTCAAAATAAATAAGAATCCCCAGATTCCTAAAGCGATTGCAAGATTTACAAAAGAGATAGAAGTAGTATAAAAAATGGCAATAACAATGATGGCGCCTAAATCATCGATAACGGCCAGGGCAGTCAGGAATACTTTTAACGATGACGGAACTTTTTTTCCTAAAAGAGATAATATTCCAATAGCAAAAGCAATATCAGTTGCCATCGGGATTCCTGCTCCGTTTTGAGTTGCAGTACCAAAATTTAAAGCCAGGAAAATAGCTGCCGGAACCAACATTCCGCCAAGAGCAGCCATAATGGGTAAAGATGCATTTTTGATGTTCGATAATTCACCGTGATAAATTTCGCGTTCTAATTCTAAACCAATCAATAAAAAGAAAATAGTCATTAAACCGTCATTGATCCAATGAGTAACCGAATGTCCGCCTAAATCTTTTTCCCAAAAAGCGATATATTCTGTCTGAAATGAAGAGTTTGCTAAGTATAAAGAGATGATCGTAACAAACAAAAGAAGTAATCCTCCTGATTTTTCGTTGTTGAAAAAGGCTTTGAAAGTCTTGGTTAGTTTCATTTTAGAGAGGTTCTAATGATTTAGAAAGAGAGAAATTCAGGGAAAATCCATGAATCTTAGATTTTCAAAGTTAAAAAAAATCTTATCAATAAAAAATTCACTGTACTTTTGTTTTATTAATTTGTCGTATTAATCTTTATTATTTAACGTTTTGATGTTTCTTACCAGAAGCATTCTGAGTTGTAATATCGCTTTCATGCGAAAATAATAATCTAACCAACTTTTAAAACCGTTACCAAAAAAAAGACCAATGAATTATAAGACCATTCTGTTTAGACCTTTACTACTCTCTTTTTTTCTAATTCAAATTTCCTGTAAAAAAGAAAATGCTCAAAATACAGCAGCAACTACTATAGAGGAAACAATTCCGGTTGTTGTGGATAAAACATATCAAATAGATGAAAAACAAGACGGAAACGAGAGACTTGAAGTAAAATCAGTGATTAAGTTCTCTAAGAAATACAATTCGCCTTCAATATGGCAGTTCGATCTCGATATGAAAAAAGAAGGTCTTAGGGTGATTAATGAACTTCAGAATGGAAACATACTGTATTTGATAGAAGAAGGAGATGAAAAATATAATTATACTCCTGTTTTGCTGATACTAAACAAGCAAGGTGTTCAGGTAGCAAAACAGAAATTAATTGATTCGAAATCAAAATATAATTTGTTCAACACATTAGTACTTCCTGATAATCAGGGCGGATTTACTATATATGCCAAAAAAGAAAGCAAGTCATATGGTAATTCAGAAAAAGACAATACAGATGAAGCAAGAATGCGAGCTGTACTGATAAGATTTCAACTCGATAAAATGAAATTCGACAGTAAATATTCGGGTTATAAAACCGAAAGTAAATCGATGGCGGATATTTTTCTTAAACCTTTGTTGGAAAAGGGTTTTTCGAATATTTCTAAAGGAGATTTTTTATTGCAGTATATACAGGATAAAATAGTGATCAGCGGTAAAGCTTCAAAGCCAAATCAGGATGAAATTCCTTTTGTTGCAATTTTAGATCACAATCTGAATTTGCTAAAAATGAATTTTTTTGATGGATATCCGGAAACAGAAATTGACGCCATAAGTCTGACAGCCAATGGAAATTTTTATGTAGAAGGAACAGAAAATTCTGCTGCAGACGGATCCTACTACTCGACACATAAAAGATTTATGCTGAATGCTAATTTAGAGTTGCTCTCTGATACATCAGATAAAGAACCGTATTATTCTTTCTATCGTGGTCCGTCAGCGCCGGATGTCGAAGAAGAGACTGAAGACGAAACCGCAAGTACTGCTGAAGAAAGCACGAAAGAGGAAACAACAGAGCCGACTGTTGAAAAGGGGAGCAGCGTTATTTTTTATACAGACAAAGCAGATAAAACCTATTTTAGCCTAAAGGAAAAAGCAATAAATTCAAGTGAAGTAGTATTTGAAAAAAGCCGCAGTAAGGATAGTACTGCTTTATGGAAGATCAAACTTGTATTTCCTGGGCATTATGAAGTGCCTTTTACTAATAGTACCAAAGGCTTTAAGCGGGCTAATGGAGATTTTGTTTTTTATTTATATATCCGCGATACATCTGGCGAACAAGACAGATCAAGCGCTGTGGTTTATGTGTTTAATAAAGAAGGACGTTTAAAACGTCAGTTCGAGACATCGGGTTATTTTGAAATAACCGATTTTGAAATGAAGGAGTCAGAAGGAAAATTAATTACAGCTTTTGTTTCTTATGATGCCAATTATGTCAATAAGGAATGGCAGTATCCGCACACTTTTCGTTCGATATTATATTCTTTAGAATAATCGTAAAGACAGTGATGAAGTAGCTGAGCTGAAACAAAGAAAAACAAACCCATTTTGTAAATCATCCCAATATAATAAGCCGTATTTTTGCTTTATAAAACATACTACAATGAGCATAAAAATTCTACATATCGATAGCAATAATCCAATTCTCTGGCAACAACTAGAAGATGCCGGTTTTGAAAATCATGCAGATTTTAAATCTTCTAAAGAAGAAATCGAAGCTAAAATTCAGGATTATAACGGAATCGTAATTCGAAGCCGTTTTAAAATCGATACAACTTTTTTAGACAAAGCAGTTAATTTACAATTTATTGCCAGAGTTGGTGCAGGTCTGGAAAGTATTGATTGTGAGTATGCAGCATCAAAAGAAATTCATCTGATTGCGGCTCCGGAAGGTAATCGCAACGCTGTTGCAGAACATTCATTGGGCGTAATTTTATCCTTATTCAATAATTTGAATCAGGCTGATGCCGAAATAAAAGCGGGACACTGGAACCGTGAAAGCAATCGCGGACATGAATTAGACGGAAAAACGGTTGGGATTATTGGTTACGGAAATATGGGAAAAGCATTTGCTAAAAAACTCCGCGGTTTCGAAGTTGATGTTGTCTTTTATGATATCCTGGAAAACATTGGCGATGAAAATGCCAGGCAGGTGTCGCTGCAGGAATTACAGCAAAAAGCAGACGTTTTGAGTCTTCATCTTCCGTGGACTCCGGAAACGGATAAGATGGTCAATGCAAATTTTATAAACGCATTTGCAAAGCCATTCTGGATTATAAATACTTCACGTGGTAAAAATATCGTAACGGCGGATCTAGTTGAAGCTATGAAGTCTAAAAAGATCCTTGGTGCCGGCCTGGATGTTTTGGAATATGAGAAATTATCTTTCGAAACACTTTTTCAGGATAAAAATACGCCGGAAGCTTTTCAGTATTTGCTCGGGGCTAAAAATGTTCTCTTAACACCTCATATTGCCGGTTGGACTTTTGAAAGTCATGAGCGTCTGGCGCAGGTTATTGTTGATAAAATAAAAGCAGTATACACAAAGTAAGGTTAATGGCATACAAAAACAGATACTGTTTGCCTTTTAGAATTTTAATAACGGGTTTTTTCTGTATAATTATTTAAAACATAATTAGCTTTTAATGTTAATTTTTAATAATATTGCCACACATTTTTAGATGAATAATCTGATTGTAAATAGTTGCAGGTTTTAAAACAGGACTCTGATTGTCTGATAAAAAAAACTTTTTTTGATACAATAATAATTTATAGGAGACTGCCGCTTATTTATAGTGGCTTAGTTTTGCAGACTTTTAAAAGAAGCTTGTCTAATGCTTAGAAATTAGAAACACATTAACCAAAACTTAATTAATAAAAAATGGAGAACAATTTTAAAGAAACGTCAAACAATTTTGATGAACAAATTCCGGTATTTAAGGTAGACCCTATAATGGTGTTGCTTTTTGGATTTTTAACATGCGGATTATATTTGATTTATTGGAATATTAAAGTTGCAGAGGTTTTTAATGCCGTTGCCAAAAGAGAAGTTATTTCTCAGCCAATTGCTATTTTTGCAGGATGTTGTATGCCGGTAAATATTTATTTTTATTACCTGGCCGGTAAAGATGCTTTACCAAAGGTTTACGAGAAAACTGGTGAACTTCAAAAAGATCAATCTACTTTATTAATTGTTTTAGGGCTTTTCTTTCCTATGGCAGCAGCAATGATTGTACAAGGTGATATCAACAGATTATACAAATAATAACAGAGTAAAACGTAAAATTTACGGAATTATCGGTGCAGCAATTACACTGATAATTCCGTTTTTTTTGATGCTCAATAATCACAACGATCATTTAGAGACAGATCAGTCGTTTTGTCCTTTCAAAATGGTTACCGGTTTTCCTTGTCCCGGTTGTGGTATAACCAAATCTTTGGTGTACTTCTATCAGGGTGATATCTACAAATCGGTTAGTTATCATATTCTGGGGCCTTTTGTCATTATATTTTGCTGGTTAACCATCATTATACTAACGACAGAAATCATTACCAAAAAAGAATATTTTACAGGCCTTTTATATAATAGAAAACTGGCCTATAATATGGCTTACTTTTTAGCTTTTTATCATTTGATACGATTGGTGCTGTTTGTCAGGAATAATTCTTTTGATGATATATTACATCAGTCCATCTGGTTTTAAGACATAAAAAAACTCATAAGCTGTGGCTTATGAGTTTTTTTATTTTATTTCGAATTTGATTAATCTTCTTTCTCAGATAATTTGCGCTCCAATTCTATTTGAAACTCTTCTATAACAGGTTTCATAGTGCTTTCAGGAATATCTGCGATTCTGATGTACATTAAACCATCTACGGCATTGTTGAACAACGGATCGACGTTAAAAGCTACAACACGCGCATTTTGCTTGATGTATTTTTTGATTAAAACCGGCAAACGTAAATTTCCAGGCTCTAGTTCGTCAATGATTTTATCGAATTTATTCAGGTCAGATTCTGCTTCGTCAAAGATAAAATCTTTATCAGCATCTTTCAGTTTTACTTTATAGGCTTTCTTCGGATGGATGTATTGTGCGATATAAGGATCGTAATAATTTGACTTCATGAACTCAATCATCAATGATTTCGAAAAGTCAGAGAATTGATTGCTGATGCTCACGCCGCCTAATAAATACTTGTGTTCCGGATAACGTAATGTGGTATGAATAATACCTTTCCATAACAAGAACAAAGGCATTGGTTTTTGCTGGTATTCCTTGATGATAAAAGCACGGCCCATTTCGATTGATTTATGCATCATATCGTGCAATTCAGGTTCAAATCTGAATAAGTCATTCAGGTAAAATCCTTCAATTCCGTATTTTGGATAAATCTCAGAGCCCAATCCCATGCGGTATGCACCGGCAATTTTTTTGCTTTCATCATCCCATAAAAACATATGATGATAATATTGGTCAAATTTATCTAAGTCAATAGATTCATTCGTTCCTTCGTCTACTTCACGGAAAGTGATTTCGCGCAAACGGCCAATTTCGTGCAGGATATTCGGGATAGATTTCGCTCTTGCAAAAAATACTTCGTAATTTTTACTCTGCAATAATCGGCAATCGCTATTTCTTAACATATTTACCTCGTCAATCATTTTTGATTCACTTGCAGGCGTTACGATTTTTTTAGGTGCTTTTGGTATTTTTAAACTTGCTGTGTCCAATAATTTACTGTCCTTTTCGAAAGGATTTGCCAGCATATAAGTTTTCTTTCTTAGGAATTCCGAGTATTCTTCAAACGATTCAATTTCGTTTTGTTCGTTTACAGAAATAGGTTTTCCAATACGTACTTTAATTACGCGGTCTTTCTGTGTAAGCAATTCTGATGGTAATTTTGCGGTTCGCAGAGTATCATCAATTTTAGAAAGCCAATAAAATAATCTGCTGTTTTTAGCATGAAAATAAATTGGAACAACCGGAACTTTGGCTTTTCTGATCAGTTTCAGAGCGCCTTCTTCCCAAGGTTTGTCAACAACTAATTTTCCGTCTCTATACGTAGAAACTTCCCCGGCAGGGAAAATACCCAACGGTTTTCCGTCACTCAAATGACGCAAAGTTTCTTTGATTCCAACCACGCTCGATTTAGCATCCTTATGATTTTCAAAAGGATTTACCGGCATGATGTATTTTTTAAGCGGAACAATTCGGTGTAATAAAAAGTTGGCGATAATTTTGAAATTTGGTTCTCTTTCGAGCATTAATTTCAATAGCAAAATACCATCAATTCCTCCAAGCGGATGATTTGAAATGGTAATGTATGCGCCATCTTTCGGCAAACGTTTTAAATCTTCTTCCGGAATTTCAAACTTAATTTGCAGTTCGTCTAATACTCCGTTTAAAAACGCAACATCTTCTAAATGTTTATTATGATCGTAAATTTTATTAAGGGTAGAAATTTTAAGGACCTTCATAAGAATCCAGCCTGAAAAAGTACCAAGAACTCCGTACTTCTCAACATTTATTGCCTTTGCAACTTCTTTCGCGGTAACTAAACCCATGTACTATTTTTAATTTATTAGAGCAGCGAACAAAGATAACAAAAAACTCTACTTTTCGCTGTTTCAAACACAAACTTTCCACTTTTTTATTACATTTGGAATCCTTAAAAAAACACTGATGAAAATTATTTCTTATAATGTAAACGGAATAAGAGCCGCAATAGCCAAAGGCTTTATCGAATGGCTGCAACACGCTAATCCTGATGTTATTTGCCTTCAGGAAATAAAAGCAACAGAAGAGCAAATTCCGGTTGACGCTATTACTGCCGCGGGTTATCCGTATCAATATTATTATCCTGCAACAAAAAAAGGCTACAGTGGTGTGGCTATCTTATCCAAAATAAAACCTAATAATGTGGTTTATGGAACCGGAATTCAGCACATGGATTTTGAAGGTCGTAACCTGCGTGCTGATTTTGGTGACTGTTCTGTAATGAGTTTATACCTTCCGTCAGGAACTAATATTGAGAGATTAGATCATAAATTTATGTTTATGGATGACTTTCAAATGTATGTAAACGAGCTGAAACTAACCATTCCCAATCTGATTATTTGTGGTGATTACAACATTTGCCACGAAGCCATCGATATTCATGATCCGGTTCGCAACAAAACCGTTTCAGGATTTTTGCCGGCAGAACGCGCGTGGCTTGACGGATTTATGAAATCTGGTTTTGTCGACAGTTTCCGTCATTTCAATAAAGATCCGCATCATTATTCATGGTGGAGTTACCGCGCCGGAGCCAGAGGAAATAACAAAGGCTGGCGTATCGATTATAATTTGGTAAGTGACTCTTTGCAACATCGTCTGAAGCGTGCTGTAATTCTTCCGGATGCTGTACATTCTGATCATTGCCCGGTTTTAGTCGAAATCGAGTAAAGTTTGGTATTGTTCTTGTTGAGAGAATAGCGGATTAAAATGTCAAAATTAATATTGTTATTGATATTGAATTTTGACATTGTTTGATTATTAATGCGCCCCATAATAAAATAAAGTAAAATGATTAAAAAGGCCTCCATCGGATTACTAGTTGTAGCTATGTCTATGACTTCTTGTGTATCTAAGAAAATTTACAACGATCTTGAAACAAAATATTCAGATCTTAAAAAAGAAAACCGTTCGATTGCAGATCAAAATGCTGATTTGCAAAAAGCAAAAAATCAGTTAGAATTAGATCGCGATGCTTTAACGAAAGACTTAAATAGTACAAAAGATGAACTGGCGAAACAAAAAGCCGATTTAGCTGCAGCGCAAAATAAGTTCAAAGTTTTGCAGGATTCATACAATGCATTGGAGAAAAACAGCAATGATGCATTGGAAAAAAATATGGCTAAAAACCGCGATTTGTTAGCACAATTAGAAGCAAAATCTAAAAAATTAGCCGAAGAACAAGCGAGTCTTGATAAAACAGCTAGCCGTTTGAATGAACTTGAAGCGATGATTGCAGCCAAAGAAGCAGCAATGAGAAAACTAAAAGAAACGTTGTCTAAAGCTTTAAACGGTTTTGAAGGTAAAGGTTTGACTGTGGAACAAAAAAACGGAAAAGTATATGTTTCGATGGAAAATAAATTGCTTTTTAACTCAGGAAGCTGGGCTGTTGGAACCGAAGGCAGAAGAGCGGTTGTGGAATTAGGAAAAGTATTGGG
Source organism: Flavobacterium aquidurense (assembly GCF_002217195.1). Classification (NCBI taxonomy): domain Bacteria; kingdom Pseudomonadati; phylum Bacteroidota; class Flavobacteriia; order Flavobacteriales; family Flavobacteriaceae; genus Flavobacterium; species Flavobacterium aquidurense. Next base: position 180,553 of record NZ_MUGR01000014.1, read on the forward strand.
TGATAATCCGGACCTTTCAGTTCTTATCGAAGGTCATACAGATGATGATCCGTATGCTGGTTCAGGACCAATTGCCAACAACTGGGATTTATCGACCAAAAGAGCTACAGCAATTGTAAATATTTTGAGTGAAAACACAAAAATCAACAAGCAAAAATTAACGGCAGCAGGTCGCAGCGAATTTTCTCCGCTTGCCAGCAATGGAACTCCGGAAGGAAAAGCTAAAAACCGTAGAATCGAAATCATCTTAACACCAAGATTAGATGAAATCGCTGAAATGCTGAATAGTATTAATTAAGATTCTAAGGGACTAAGTTGCTAAGATTTTATAAGGGCTCAGAGTTTTGAACTTTGGGCCTTTTTTGATTTTATATTTTTGTAACTTTGAAACTCTAAAAAAGCTATAATTATGGGACTTCCAGAATTAAAAGATAAAATACGTCATCAATTAGATCTCGCTGATGAAAGAGTATTAAGAATTGTTTCTTCTGTGTTTGATAACTATTTAAATGAAGTGGTTTCATATGATGCGCAGGGGAATCCTTTAACTTTATCTGAATATAATAATAAAGTTGAGGAAGGATTGAATGATGTAAAATACAATCGAATAATTTCAAAAGAAGATTTATCGAAAGAAATGCAAGATTGGGATAATGAGTAATAGTAAACTTGTAGTTTTTTGGACTAAGATTGCGAAAGAAGATTTAAAAGATATTTATATTTCATTGAAGAAAGTGGTCTCTAAAGAAAAAGCAATCCAAATTAGAGATGAATTGTTTAATTGTACAAATAGTATTGTATTTGCTGAACAATTTCAGGTGGATGAATATAGATTTGATTGCCGACGAATTATCATTAGAAATTATAAAATATTATATCAGATTAAAGAAAACTCAATTTTTGTAATTAGGGTTTTTAATTCGTTTCAAAATCCTTTGAAAAGCTTAAAATAACAGAAGGTGCAAAGTTTTACTTTGAACCTTTTTTGTTTATCAAAATTAAAACTTAGTGACTTAGAATCTTAGTAACTCAGAACCTTAAAAAAAAACTTATTCTTTTTTTAACTTTTGTACAATTTTCATTTGAAAAATCCCGTCGTATCTTTGAATTATAAGATTATTCAAAAAATGGATTATCTTAGAACCTTAGCAACTCAGCACCTTAGAGCCTCAAGAAAAAAATGAAATACACGACACTACCCAATACCGATATAAAAGTTAGTAAAATAAACCTCGGAACGATGACTTTCGGACAGCAAAACACAGAAGCTGAAGGGCATCAACAAATGGATTATGCACTCGAACGAGGCGTAAACTTTTTTGATACAGCCGAAATGTACTCTGTTCCTGCCCGCGAAGAAACTTACGGAAGTACTGAAAAAATTATAGGAACCTGGTTCAGGAAATCCGGGAATCGTGACAAAGTGGTTTTGGCATCTAAAATCGCAGGTCCGAACCCGAATTTTACTTATATGCGTGAAAAAGGAGATTTCTCTCCTGCAAGTATTAAATATGCTTTAGAAAACAGCTTAAAACGCCTTCAGACAGATTACATCGATTTGTATCAGATGCATTGGCCGGAACGACCAACCAATTATTTCGGAGAACGAGGTTTTAAAGATCACGATGCTGAATGGGAAGATAATTTCAGAGAGATTCTCGAAACATTTGATGGACTAATAAAAGAGGGTAAAATAAAACACATTGGTGTTTCTAATGAAAATGCATGGGGAATGATGCGTTTGCTTGAAGAAAGTAAATATCAAAACCTGCCAAGAATCAAGACCGTTCAAAATCCTTATAATTTGCTGAACCGTCTGTTTGAAGTTGGTTCTGCCGAAGTGGCAAAATATGAAAACGTAGGTTTATTGGCTTATTCTCCTTTAGCGTTTGGAGTCTTAACGGGGAAATTTTTAACCGGCGAGGCACATCCAAATGCGAGAATTAAGCTTTTCCCGCAATACACACGTTACAACAGCGAACAATGCACACAAGCCACAAGATTGTATCAGGAAATCGCTCATAAACACGGTTTAACTTTGACAGAATTGGCAATGGGATTTGTATTACGGCAACCTTTTTTAACGAGCGCGATTATTGGTGCAACTACAATGGAACAATTAAAAGAAAATATCGACACCATTGATGTGTTTTTGTCAAAAGAAATCTTAACTGAAATAGCCGGAGTTCAGGCGATAATTCCTGATCCGGCTCCGTAAATGAATAATGGCTTCGACTCCGCTCAGCCTGACACCGTCAAATGAAACTTGTCAGGTTTTTTATATTGAAAAACGAATGTCACCCTGAGCGGAGTCGAAGGCTTGTTAGTAAAAGTGGCTATTAAATCCGGCCTTGACGAACCGAAATACATGAAATAAAAAATCCCGATACATTTTTCTGTATCGGGATTTTATGTTTAAAGATTCAAATTCTGATCTTTAGGATATCTGACTTTATAACTAATTCTGAATTTCTTGTTTTCATTTGGTTTCAACTGCAATTGCCAGGTAAGTATTCCGGTTTCTATATTCACTTTTGCACCGTCGCTTTGCAATAATTCTACCTCAATTTCTTTATTGGTACTTAACGGATATTGATCTTTCAATAACAATTCAACCGCTTCTTTTTTATTGTTTCTCACAGTAATATCAAACGTAAAAGTCTGTTCTTTTTTAGTAGATAAAAATTTAGTTCCTGATTTATCAGCCACTTTTTCTCGTTTTATCGAAACCTTTTTGTCGCGTCCCATGCTTAGATTCAAAGTGTCGCTCGTTTGATTTGGTTCTATAAAAGTTTTCCCAACATACATGCCTTCAAAAATAATATTGGCTTCACCTCGCAATAAATTGTATTTACTGTAATCTGCAATTTCAGCTAACAGAAATGCTTCATTTTCTACTCGCGGAACGGCATAATATTTATAAGTCGCAGGAAGTTTAATTTCTTTTAATGAAACACTGTGTATTTTTCCGTTAGATAAAATATCATAAGGAATATCAATATCAAACGAAACATTCAGCTGGTTTTCTGCAACAGTAGTATAATTTGAAACGGATGATTTTTCCAGTACAGGTGAAGGCATATCCATAGATTCGCTTAATTGTTCTTTTGAAATTTTGGCAACACTTCCCTGAATTTGATTCCTTTTATTTCTGGATGCGTAACCGTTAACTACAACTTCTTCCAAGTAGGTTTGATTGGCTAAAAACCACGAACTCAATATTGGTGCCTGATTATTTTGATTAGGCAATCCGCTTGATAAAGTTAGTTTTACTTTTTTCCAGTCGATACCGGTGTTCTGAATAACTTGTGCTTTGTACATCATGTTAATTGGCGATGTAACACTTTCGGCACGTAAATCATAAAATGGTGTCCAGGTTGCATTATCAGTTAGATAAGAAATGTCAAACGGAATTACTCCAGCGGTTTGATTCATCACTTGCACTATTAGTTTTCCTGATGATGTTTTTTCTTCTTTATTAGCGTTTACTTCGAGCTTATTGTTGAGTTTTCGAAGCGTTTCATTCAGCTTTTGCTGTTTCTCAGAAAGCGTATTAATAGTATTAGCAATCTCGATTTGCTTATTTTTATAATAATCCACCATTTTCATTAATTCAGTTACGTTCAAGCCTGAATTTATTCCCGAAATCTGCTGGTTTTTATCTAAAAGCTGTATCGTTTTGTTTTCTGAATTAATCGTATTATTCACTTTCTGAATTTCCTTCTGAACCAAAACAATACTGTCTCTTACTATTTTTAGTGCAGGCGATTTAGAATCGGTTTCGTATTCTGAGATATAGTTATTGGTAAATTGAACAGAGAGAACTGTCACGCCAGATGGTGCACCAATTTGCACAGAATTTTCATTTAAATTTACCGCTACGTTTTTGATTACTATTTCACTCGCACCGGCAGGTAATGTTGCAGTTGCAGTTTGAGATAGTTCGGCGGCATTAAAATATACGGTTGCTGATTTTACTTTGGCAGTGGTAAAGATTGGTTTTTGTGCCAATGCAATTGTGCCAATCAGGAACAAAACGGATGTTGTTATTGTTTTTATCATGGTTTTATTATTTGTATTATTTTTCTGAATTATTTGGATTGCAAATAACGGAAATTGAAATGGGTTTTTAATAATACATTACAAGAATAATTTTCTTTTTAGAATTGTCAATCTTTTTCTCGATTACCTCAAAAAACTTTTCGTTGACCATTGGGCATCCAAGGCTGTTACAAATAGGATTTAGCTGTTCTTCAAACGGAACGTCTTTATATTTATGAAGTACTATATTGCGGTCAAAGGCATTACTGTTTGTGATGCCCAAACCGTATAACTTGTAAGCTTTTCCAAATCTTCCGGAGTATGAACCGCCAATGGCATATTTTCCTAAAGAACTGCAATTCGAATTTTTGACATTGCTGAATTTTAGCTTTCCGTAAGTTCCAGTTTCAGATCCGGAACCATGTCCGACTAAACCTTTATCTAGTAGTTTGTTGTGTTTTAAATCGTAAATAAAAAACCGGTTTTTTCCAGATTCAATCTTCATGTCTAAAAAGAAGGCAATATTTGAATTGTATTTAGTAGATTTCCCCAAAAATCTCCTGATTTCAGCTGCCTCACTTTTTAACTTCTCTTCATAGGAATAAACCGGTTTTGAATTTTTATTTATTTCTGGTTTTTCTTCATTATTCCTACAGGCAAAACTCACGCCAAAAATTGCAAACGATAGCAAAAAGCAAATTTTCTTTTTCATGTTACGGATTCGTTTTATTTCTCAACCGTATAACCTTTTACTTTTGCGAAGCCTATTATCGATGTACTGATAGCATTTCCCAAATCATCTTGTTTCTTGGTTTTCTTGGTTTCGGTATCAATATACTGCTGGCGTTTTTTGCCCAGTTCGCCAATCTCTTTCTGAATGGTTTCTCTTTCTTTGGTCTTTTGAGCAACGATTGTTTTTATTTCTGCTTCTGATTTATTTTGAAGTTCTTTAGGCAGCTCCTCTTTTTTTATTTTCGAAATAGCCGTTTTATCATCTTTTACTTTGTCAACCAAATCCCAGCTTTCATTTTTATAAACCGCTTTTGATTTGCTCACAGCTCGCTCCGCATAATTGGATGCAGAAACTTTTTGTGCATTTTTATCCTGCGTTTCCTGGTTCATTTTTTTTGCAGAACCTTTGGCACCATAACTAATATAAGTTTTGTTGATTTTTTCATTGCATTTCGTGATTTCATCATCATATGGAGTGGCGATATAACGTACGGTTTCGTTAGAGTCAATATTAAAATACTTGCCTTTTCCATAATCGGCACCGTTTTTCCACAGTTCATTTATGCCCTGTGTTTTATCTCCGCAGTAAATCGTATTTACATAAATATCATTTTTCAAAGCATTACTAATGGCTTCTTTATAATTAATACCGCCCTGATTAAACTCTTCATTTCCGGCAATATAAATCAGCTTCATATTGTTGTTGTCCTTTGCCCATTTTAACTGCCTGGTTGCATCCTGAATTACAGCTCCGCAATATTCACTTCCGCCATTCGTACTTAAGGAAAACAATTTCTCGGAAATCAAATCCAAATCTGTCGAAAGCGGAGCTATTTGTCTTATATAATTCGATTTTTGAGATAATCCGTCGTTTCCATATTCGTATAATGCAATTTCGATATCAGGCGCTTTTCCGTCGTATTTTAAGGTTGTCAACGTATTTACGATATTCCAAAGTCTCGATTTAGCCTGATCAATTAATCCATCCATGCTGCTGGAAGTATCTAATAATAATGCAACCTGTATTTTGGTTTTTTCTGTTACTATTGGTTTTTCGATTGCAGTATTCTTTTTAGAATTTGCATTCGAAGAATTGCAGCTGGCAAAAGAAATTGCTGTAGCTAAAAGTGCGGGGATAAGAAGAGTTGTTTTCATGATTTCGAGTTTTTAATTGTTTGATTACAGATCAAACTTAAAAACTTAAAAAGCATGTTTTTCAGACAAATGGTGAAACAGTATTTTGACTTGGTGAAATGATTCTGACAGATTAATTTTGTTTCGTTGTATTCATATTCAGGGTCTTTAAATCACCGTTTGGAGTCACCAGAATAAATTCTTTATCGTTTTTTGAAACCGGTTTCTTTTCTCTGTTAATCGCTATTTTAATTTCATATTGTATTTGAATAACAGGTTCTGAAACCGTTGAGTTAATTACAAAATCAAAATCCTTATTGAATACCGGCTGGTAATAAAGTGTAACCGATTTATTAACTTGATTAATGTTTGCCGCTTTTTTTAAGTTTAAAGAAGAGCTATTGTACACTTCATACGATTTATACATTTCGACGGGTAAGTTGATAATGAAACCATCAGTAATTTTTTTCTCAGCGTTTATAAAGGTCTCTCCAAGCAATTCCTGATAGTTTTTTAGTTTTTCCTGAATAAGAAGTTTTGCTTTCGTCATCATTTCTTTTTTAATAGTTTCTAATGTAGTAGAAAAATAATCAACCCTCACCAGATCGTATATTTCGTAATTGGATAAAATCGCAATAAATTCATTCAACTGATTGGGATCAGTGAATTTGATATGAATGTTTTTCTTCAATTCAAATCCTGCCGGAATTTCATTGTAAGTCTTGCGATTAAAAACCTTTTTTTCTGCTTCGTATTCATAAACGGGAACAAATGATATCATATCAACAAAAGTTTCAGCACTTTTTTTAAGTTTGATTTCGGTTAGAGACGGTGTAATTCTTTGATCCATTAGTTCATTCACTTCTTTAGTGGTTTTACCGTTTTGAGTGATGCTGAAAATGGCGGTATAGGCGTCCGCCTTAATGTTTGCAAGCCCTTTTACGCTTACAACGATAGTATTATCTGAAGGAAAATTTATATCAATAGCGTTGTTGTTATAAGATTGCTGATCGCGATAATTGACATTTCCGGAAACCTGTGCCATTATGCAAGTAGAAAATGATAGTGTTAAGAATGTAAAAAATAGTTTTTTCATGATTATGGTTTTTAAATTAAGATTCAAATGTATTGATCGAAAAAACGTATTTTTGACAGAATGGGTCAACAGGTCATTTGACTTGGTGAAAAATATAGGATAGAAATTTGAAATTAGGTTACTTTACACTTTCAAAATAAGGTATTTGTGAAACGTCATTGGTTAATTACTTTTAGTTTGCTTTTAGTGCTATTATTTCCGCAACGAACAATAGCGCAGGCAATTCCTGTGCCCAAAGCAGAAAAAAGCAAACAGGTAAAAATGAGTAAAGTGGCTGAAGATTTATCGGTTTCATTGGATGAAAACGATGAATCAAAAATTGCCGTGAATTATGAAAAATTGGCCAATGAATTTTTAAATAATGGTGATAATGCCAAAGCGGAGGAATATTTTAAAAGAGCGCTAAACAGCTATACCAAATTAAAACGGACTGAAGATAAAACCCGGGTAACGCGCAGTTTGGCCAAAGTACAGGAAAATCAAAAAAACTTTAATTCGGCGATTAAAAATTACGAAGTCGCGGGCGCATTATCCAAAGATGTTGCTGAAGAAAAAATAAATTTAAACGATGCCAACCGACTTAAAAACCAATCCAATCCTGCCAGTCAGACCAATTATGTAGATTCGAATATTGAATTGCTGAAAAAGGAAAAGAAAAGCCAGGAAGTTACAGAAGCGTATGTCCAGAAAGCCCAAAATTCATTAGACTTAAAAGATAAAAGCGTTGCAATAGAAAGTTATAAAAATGCACTCGCTTACGCAAAAGACAAACCGGAGTCTGTAATTAAAATTAAAAATGAAATTGCCAATGTATATGCCTCAGACAATCAGTTTGAAAAAGCAATCGTCATCAACGAAAAGCTATTGGCAGAAGCCGTAACCAAACAAGATTTTAATACCCAAATCAAGCAACTGCAATCGCTGGCAACACTTTATTTTAAAAAAGAAGAACCAAAGAAAGCATTAGTATCATTGAAAGAAGCGTATGATCTGGCCTCTAAAAAAGGAAATTCGGCGGAAGCGAAAAATACTTTATCAGCCTTAGCAGAATATTATAAATCGAAAGGAAATGAGAAAGAAAGTATGGCGCTTTACGAGCAATTCTTTCAAAATTTTGATCAGTTAATTCAGTCTGATACTACTTTGATTAATGCGAAAACTTTTCAGGTTACAGAAGGAAAGATACGTCAGCTTGAGAAAGAAAAATCATTAAAAGATGAATTGATTACCAAGAAAAACACCTTTAACTATTTTCTGTTAGGATCAATATTATTGCTTTTGCTCTTGTTTGCCTTTATTGTAAAAGCATTGTATTCGATAAAAACGAAGAACAAAGAAATTGCGTTACAATCGCTGCGACGCGAAATGAATCCGCATTTTATATTTAACAGTCTGAATAGTGTGAATCAGTTTATTTCAGAAAATAAAGAACTGGAAGCCAATAAATACCTGACTTCGTATTCGAATTTGATGCGGAATATGATGGAGAACTCTAATAAGGATTTCATCTCATTGGATAAAGAAATTGAACAGCTGAAAAAATATTTGGATTTAGAACATTTGCGCTTTGAGGATAAATTTGATTTTAAAATTAGCGTTGATGAAGCCCTGGATACCGAAACGGTTTTGATACCGAACATGATTATTCAGCCACATCTCGAAAATGCCATTTGGCACGGATTGCGTTATCTGGATAAAAAGGGATTTTTGCATCTTAGTTTTCAGTTTGCGGCAGAGAAAGTTGTGGTGATTATTGAAGATAACGGGATTGGTCTGACCAAAAGCCGTGAATTGAAAACAAGTAATCAGAAAGCGCATGAATCCCGTGGCTTGAGTAATACAAAAGAGCGTATTGGTTTGCTGAATGAATTGTATAAAAAGAATATCTCTTTTGAAATTACCGAAAAAGAAATGCCGGAAACAGGAACAATTGTCCGAATTGTTTTTCCGTTAATAGATAAATTATGATGACTTTTCAAAAGATAAAAAGTGTAATTGTCGAAGATGAACTGGCAGCGCGCGAAGTCCTCAAAAATTATTTGAGTAAATACTGTCCGCAGGTTGAAGTTGTGGGCGAGGCGCAGAACATAAAAGAAGCTGTGCCGTTACTGCATGAAATTCGGCCGCAATTGGTTTTTCTGGATGTAGAAATGCCGTTCGGAAACGCTTTTGATGTTCTCGAGGCGTGTAAGGATCTGCATTTTGAAACGATTTTTGTCACTGCGTTTTCCGAGTATTCACTAAAAGCCTTAAATCAAAGTGCTGCTTATTATCTTTTGAAACCCATTAGTATCGAAGAGCTGATCGTTGCTGTAAATAAAGTGCATCACCAGATTATGAACTATGAGATCTTTAACAGAAACAAGATTATTGTAGAGAATTTTCATGAAACCAAACCCGAAAAACAGCAGGTCATCTTGCCAACATTAGAAGGTTTTGAAGTAGTAAAAATGGAAGAGATAGTTCGCTTACGTGGAAATGGAAATTTTACAGATCTCTTTCTAAATAACGGAAACAAAAAAATGGTCTGCCGATTTTTAAAACATTTTTCGGAGATTTTGCCATTGCCTTTTATCCGCGTTCATAAATCGCATATTATTAATATGAATTGCGTAAAATCGTATAATAAAGGCGGAATCATCACGCTGAATGATGGCGCTGAAATCGAAGTTTCATCGACTTATAAAGAAGAGTTTCTGAAGAACTTTAAGTAGTTTTCTAACCGCAAAGTTCGCAAGGTTCTGCGCAAGGCGCGCTAAGATTTCTTTAAGTTGTGAAATAAAAACCTTTGCGAACTCTGCGTAAAACCTTGCGGACTTTGCGGTTAAATAAGTATTACAAGTCAAATTCCCCGTCAATCGAAAGCGAATCATTTTTAACCGCAGTTGAATCGGGAGCTTTTATTCTGATTAAAGATCGTGCATTACCGGAAATATAAACGGGTAGTTGGCCTATTGTATCTTCAGGTACTAAAAGACCACGACGAAACATTAAATTCTTTAAAAACTTCTGGTTTTGTACTGCAAAGTCTCTCAGATTTCCCTGATCATTAAACTGATACATGAATTTTCTTGGTTTGGGTATAATAGTAGCCAAATACAAACATTCATCAACATTTAATGCCGACGGGCTTTTTTGGAAATAGAAATGACTTGCTTCTCCAATTCCATATACGTTTGGCCCCCATTCTATAATATTGAAATACACTTCAAGCATTCTTTCTTTGCTTACCACACGATTGTTTTCCAGAATATAAACCAACAAAATTTCCTCCAGCTTACGCGAAAGTGTTTTTTCTCTCGTCAGGAAAACGTTTTTAATCAGCTGCATGCTAATAGTGCTGGCACCGCGCGAGAATTTTTTGGTTTTGATATTCTTTAAAATAGATTGTTTGAACGCTTCGTTGATAAAACCACGATGTTGGAAGAAAGAAGGATCTTCGGTCGTCAAAACAGATTTTCGTAAATAAGGAGAAATCTGGTCTAAAGGCGTATAATTAGGATTTGCATTTCCAACTAAAACAGGTCTTTGCAATACATTCTGGATAATGGCGCGATACACAAATTCGCCGTTTAATTTGTTTAGATCAGCTTCTCCGTATTTGGTGATTCTTAGATCTTCTTTGTTCAGTTTGCTATCAAAAACTAACGTATTGGGTTTGTTTTTATTGAACTTGAAATCCAGTTTATAATCGAAATTTCCTGTTGCTTCCATTCCCTGAAAATGAGTAAACAATCCGTCAGGCAATGAAACGATAAAGTCCTGCGCTTTCATTTTCGGAATATCGACTTTTAAGGTATAAATCGTATCTTTTTCTGTACTGTACGAGATATAAGGTTTTACTTTTATTTTGTTCAGCTGCATTGTTGAGGTGCTGTCAATCGAAATAAAACTGTCTCCCAATAGAAAACGATAATCAAAACGTGCGTTTTTGATGATTACGTCTTTACTGGCGATTTTAGGGTGGTTGATTTTTAAATTGGTGATAGAAGTATAGCCGTCAATGTGCAATTCGCTTCCGTCCTTTTCTATATTTTGAACATTCAGGCGAATAGAATCAAAACTAGCTTTCAGGTTGTAACGCTCGTCTAAATACGGAACACGAATGGCTCCGGTATCCAGATTAAAGAAACGGATATCCGCTTTTTTATTTCTCGGGTCAGCAAAACCTTTTATGTTCCAGCGCTGATCAAAATCTTTGCTTTGTACATGAAGATTGGTTTCGAGCTGTTTGTTGTCTAAAACAAGTTTATTGACAGCGACAGAGGTTTTTTTGCCGTTATCATCGATTCTGAAATTCAGGTTTTCCAGTTTCATGTCGGTCGGAACCAGATTCAGTAATTTTGAAATAATTCTATAAGCGAAAGTACCGTATTTCCGTTTTTCATTTTTATCAGAATCCGCTTTGTCTTTTTTCAGGAAAGCATCAAAATTGCGGACATTCCCCTTTTTGACTAACTGGATATAACCGTTATTGACTTTTAAAGTGCCAACCTGAACATCACCAATTAGTAAATTAGACAAGCTGATGCTGGTTTCTATTTTTTGAATGTGGCAAAGTGTATCGGCATTTTTTGGAACCAGAATAATGTCAGTTAGTTTAATGCCGGAAAAACCATCAAACGAAGCCGATTTTACAGAAAAAGTGCTGTTGTATTCGGTATTCATTTTGGTTTTTACTTTCGCAATAGCTTGCTTTAAAAGTGCATCACGAAAAAAGTAAAAGCCTAAAAAAAGCACTACCAATACTATTACGAGTATCAGCAGTGCTTTGTATATTTTTTGTTTTGGAAATTTCATAAAGTTAATTTCATAAAATTTGCGATTATTCGCAAAATGAAAAGTTTTTTTGCCACGAATTTGCTTCGTGTGAATAAATTTGAATTTGCAATAAATTTAAATAAAAATTCGTATTTAATTTGTGCAATTGCTTCGCCTGTTCACTATCGCTCGAGTCGTGGCAAAAAATCGAATTACCCAAAAAGAATACCTGCTACATCTTCAATTTTGGCAACAAGCTCAATTTTGATTCCGGTATTCTTTAAAGCAATTTTGTTGTACTTAGAAACAAAGATAGTGGTAAATCCTAGTTTCTCGGCTTCCTGAATACGCTGATCGACCCTATTTACAGGGCGTATTTCTCCGGAAAGACCAACTTCACCGGCAAAACAGAAACCTTTTGTGACGGGAATATCTTCGTTAGAAGATAAGATTGCAGCAACAACAGCAAGGTCGATTGCGGGATCATCAACAGAAATTCCTCCGGTTACGTTCAAAAAGACATCTTTTGCTCCTAAACGAAATCCGGCTCTTTTTTCTAAAACGGCCAGAATCATGTTAAGTCTTTTGGCGTTATAACCCGTTGTACTTCGTTGCGGAGTTCCGTAAACAGCGGTACTTACCAAAGATTGTATCTCGATCATTAGCGGACGCATGCCTTCCATAGTGGTGGCAATCGCCGTTCCTGACATTTCTTCGTCTTTGTGCGAAATCAATATTTCTGACGGGTTGCTTACTTCCCGCAAACCGCTTCCTAACATTTCATAAATACCAAGTTCGGCAGTAGAACCAAAACGGTTTTTTAGCGAGCGTAAAATTCGGTAGACGTGATTTCGATCGCCTTCAAACTGCAAAACAGTATCGACCATATGTTCCAGGATCTTTGGTCCGGCAATGTTTCCGTCTTTTGTAATATGGCCGATTAAAATAACCGGAATATTGGTTTCTTTGGCAAACTTGATCAGTTCAGCAGTCGTCTCTCTGATCTGAGAAATACTTCCTGCCGTAGATTCGATATAATCTGTATGTAAAGTCTGAATCGAGTCAATAATGACGATTTCAGGCTGAATGGCTTCAATTTGCTTGAAAATATTTTGAGTTTTTGTTTCCGTCAGGATATAACAATTTTCGCTGTCCGGCGTAATTCTTTCAGCACGCATTTTTATTTGCTTCTGACTTTCCTCGCCGGAAACATATAAAGTTTTATAAGGTAGTTTTAATGATATCTGAAGTAAAAGCGTACTCTTTCCAATTCCGGGTTCACCACCCAAAAGAGTCAGGGATCCGGGAACTATTCCGCCACCCAAAACACGATTCAATTCGCCGTCAGTCGTATCCATACGGATTTCCAGAGTCGAGTCGATTTCATTAATTTTTAAAGGGCGGGGTGCTTTGCCATTTGAAGTAGGTTCGCTTTTCCAGGCGACTTTTTCCTGTTTCTGAATGATTTCTTCCGCAATAGTATTCCATTCCTTGCAGGCATTACACTGACCTTGCCATTTGGCATATTGCGTTCCGCAGTTCTGACAAAAAAAAGACGTTTTAACTTTAGACATTATTTACCGGTTTTTGCAAGTGTATTCATCTGATCCATTTTTTCGTACATCAAATCTTTGTTCAAATCACCAATTGCCTCCATTTGCGAAGCATTTTGGTATTTTTTCGAAGCCCTTTTCGGGTCTCCCAATTTCTCATACATTAATCCTAATTCATATTCTCCCAACATCGCTTTTGGATAATTTACGTTTCCAATTTCAGCCATTTTACCCAATTCATCGTATGCTTTATTTTTTAAAATAATGTTTTCAATTACTTTAAAATCACTCATTCTCACAGGAATCTTAACGCCCATCACTTTAGACATAGTGGCGTATTTGTTTTCGAGATAATCAGCATAACCTGTTTGAAGTACCGCAATCTTGTCGTTGTATTCAGCAGAATTAATAGGTTTATAAACTTCAAAAATCTGATATAGTGCGCTTGGTATCGAATGTAAAACCTCTGTATAATGTGTTGTACCTTTAAATAAATCGTATTTATAGTTTACTAACGGATTATTTGCGATTTTAATATTACTGTCCAGTTTTTCTATAGGTTCTTTTATTCTCTTAATATCGCCATCCGCTGCCGAAAGATAGTAAAAGAAAGGCTCTTTGATTTTAGCAAATTTCTCCGGAATACGAATTTCCATTTTTGGGGCAAGCTCCGGACTCAGGCAAATATAAGCGTTAAATAGAGGAGTTTCTTTGTATAAATAGAAGTTGATAAAACTTGCAGTGATATCGTGACCGGCAATAATCCTGAAAGGTGTTGTGCGGTACTTTTTTTCGATATAAGGAACCAGTTCAGCTCCAATAAATTCAAAAAACTGAGCGCCTTTTTCAAAAGGTAATCCGTTAGACTGGTCAATTGTCGAGTCATCAAAACGTTCTCCGTCTTTATTTTGATGAACACCAATGATAATCATTTCAGGCAAATCGTCCCAATAAACACCGTAACTAACGGCTCCTGAGAAAGGATCAAATAGATAATCTCCGTCTAATAAGTATAAGACCGGGTATTTTTTTTCAGGATTAGCTTCGTAAGATGCGGGAAGTCCAATGGTTATTCTTCTTTCTTCTCCGAGTTTGACAGATTTAATGTTGTCAAATTTTTTCTGGGAAAAAGCAGAAATTGAAATTAATGCAAAAAATAGTAGGTAAACTTTTTTCATGATTTGGGGTATTTCAGTGAATTTAAAAGTATTGAAATAGTGTGGCAATATAATACTTTATTTGCTTTTTTGTTGGTGTGGAAATTTAAAAAAGCAATGAAATTATACGATTAAACCTATTTTTTGAATTTAGGCAAAAGAAATCCTGTTTGTTCAAAATAAATTGACAAACAGAAAAAATAGAAAGGTGTAAAAAGGGAGGCTTAGGTTAGCGAATTATCGTTTTCATTAGGGAAAATGATCCATGGTTTGAAGGTTTTAGCTTCTTCAAACTCCAGGGTTGCATAGGATATAATGATAATGATGTCGTCTTTTTGAACTTTTCTCGCGGCAGGTCCGTTCAGGGTGATTTCTCCTGAATTTTTTTGTCCTTTGATAGCGTAAGTCTCAAAACGTTCGCCATTATTGATGTTTACAATAGATACCTTTTCACCTTCAATAATATTTGAGGCTTCCAGTAATGTTTCGTCAATAGTAATACTGCCAATATAATTAAGATCAGCTCCAGTTACTTTTACACGATGAATTTTTGATTTTATAACTTGAATTTGCATTTTGCAAAGGTAAATTAATTTAATGAAATGGTGTCGATCAACCTTATATTATTAACAAATACCGCTATAAATGCACGGTAGTTTTTGTCTTTACTTTTATGATCGATAGGTAATAATGTAGATTCGTCAGCAATTACAAAATATTCGAGGTCAAATCTCTCGTTGTCTTTAAAAGCATCCTCTACAAATTGAATAGTATCTTCAGGACTGCCGTTTTGAAATATTTCTTTTGCTTCTGTCAAAGTTTTATAGATGATAGCGGCTTCTTTTCGTTCTTCGGGAGTTAATCGTTCGTTTCGCGAACTCATGGCAAGCTGATTGTCTTCTCTGAAAATGGGGCAGCCTACGACATTAACCGGTAAATTCGTTTTCTCGACCATTTTTTTTACGATCTGCAATTGCTGGAAATCTTTCTCGCCAAAATAAGCATTCGTTGGAGTAACAATTTCGAACAAACGTTTTACGATAGTTCCAACACCGTTAAAATGTCCAGGTCTGAATTTTCCCTCCATTTGATATTCTAATCCATCAAAATCAAAATCCTGAGAGACAGTGTTTCCTTCGTAAATATCTTCTACAGACGGAGCATACAAAATCATTTTGTCACTCAAACCGCGCATTTTTTTTACATCTTCTTCAAGAGTTCGTGGATATTTATCTAGATCTTCAGGGTTGTTGAATTGAGTTGGGTTAACAAAAATACTCACAACAGTGTCGTCGTTTTCTTTGATTGATCTTTGCATTAACGCCAGATGACCTTGGTGTAAAGCGCCCATTGTTGGTACAAATCCGATGGTTGAATTTGCGGTTTTGATAGTTTTCAAATAGGCTATCAAAGCTACTTTACCGTAGAAAATATGCATGGCAGTATTATTAAAATTTAGTGCAAACATAATATATTAGTTATAAACTGCATAAATTTTTGTAATTTTGCAACGTTTTTATTACCAAAAATTAAGTAAAATACTATTATGAAAGATAAGAGGATATTATATGTATCATCTGAAGTCGTGCCTTATTTGGCTGAAAATGAAGTTTCTTTAATGTCATATGACGTTCCAAAAATGATCAATGATCAGGGCGGACAAATAAGAATTTTCATGCCAAGATATGGAAATATCAACGAAAGAAGACACCAATTACATGAAGTTATTAGACTTTCAGGAATGAATTTGGTAGTGAATGATTTAGATATGCCGTTGATTATCAAGGTAGCTTCGATTCCGAAAGAAAGAATTCAGGTTTATTTTATTGATAATGATGAATATTTTAAACGTAAAGCAACTTTTGCTGACGAAGAGGGAGTTCTATATCCTGACAACGACGAAAGAGCAATATTTTTTGCTAAAGGAGTTGTTGAAACGGTAAAAAAACTAAACTGGGTTCCGGATATCATTCACGTTCATGGCTGGCTGGCTGCAATGTTGCCAATTTATATGAAGCACTATTATAAAAATGAAGCTTTATTTTCTGAAACAAAAATTGTTACCTCTGTTTATGGGCAATCTTTCGATGAAAATTTAGACTTAGAAATGATAAACAAGGTAAAATTTGATGGTGTGCCGCACGAGGCGATCTCTGATTTAGAAATACCGAATTACGAAAATGTCTTAAAAGCGAGTATATTACATTCAGATGCTGTGATTATTGCTTCGGAAAACGTATCTCCAAGTTTAACAAAATTTATAGAATCTTCAGGAAAACCTTTTTTACCTTTCGCCACGAAAGATGCATTCGCTGAAGCGTATACAAATTTCTATAAAACGATGGGTCTTTAAATTTTAACTTTATTATTAAACATGTACAATACTTCTTTTATTAAGAAAATTCTATTAATAGCAACAGTTGTCCTTTTATATTCTTGCGATAAAGATTTTAATGCGATTGGTGAAGGTTTGATCGGAGACGATCATTTTGGTCTTGAATCTGAAAAATATGATGTTTTAGCTTATAATCAGGAAGTAACTCCTGTTCAGTCAAACGGATTAACGCTTACTGGTTTAGGGATTTATGATAATGCTGTTTTTGGGACTAATACCTCAAATTTTGTGAGCCAGGTTACTTTAGCTACAGATGCACCAACCATTGGTGAGGCACCGGTAATAGAAAGTGTGGTATTGAGTATTCCTTATTTTATTAATTCAAGTGCTACTACTGCTGATCCTAAAGGCGGTAATATTTATAAATTGGATTCTATTTATGGCGACCCTAAAGGAAAAATTAAACTGAGTGTTTACGAGTCTGGAGTTCAGATGCGTTCTTCTTACTTTGAGGGAGGTTCACAGTTTAATCAGTTGTATTATACGAATCAGGATTCAGGTGCAGATGCTATAAATTTTGATACAAGTAAAATTGGTGCAAGACTGAATGATGATCCGGATCCGGCACAAAATGATGCATTCTTTTTTAGTGCGGCACAAAGAAAAGATTCAACAGTAGTTGATGCTAATGCAGCTGTAAAAACATATACCTATACTTATATAGCTCCGGAAATGCATTTGAACCTGAATAAAGCGTTCTTTTTAGAGAAAATTCTAAAAGCCCCGGCTTCAAAACTTTCTTCTGCAACTATTTTTCAGGAATACTTTAGAGGGTTGTATTTTAAAGCAGAAAGATCAGAAGGTAGTCCTTCTAATTTAGCATTATTAGATATTGCAAAATCAGGGAATGCTAAAATTACGATCAAGTACAAAGCAAAAACGGCTATAACAACTGATCCTGATGAAACAATGGAAGATAAGACATTGGTTATTAATTTATCAGGAGCGCAGGCTAGCTTGTATCAGGACAATAAGAATCCAACATACTATAATGCAGTAACGAATCCGAATAAAACAGTAGGAGATGACAGGCTTTACCTAAAAGGAGGCCAGGGGTCGCTTGCTGTACTGGATCTTACCGGATTTGGTGCTAAATTAGCGGATATAAGGACTAAGAATTGGTTAGTGAATGAGGCTAATCTGGTTTTTTCTATAGATACTGATAAGATGGCAGGGACTTATGAGCCAAAACGTGTTTATTTGTATGATTTGGATAATAGTTTGCCAATTTTAGATTATAGTTCAGATGCTACAACTGCTACAACTAATCCGCCAGGTAAAGTTGTTTACAGTGGTATCATTAATATCGATCCTACTTCAAAAAGAGGTACAACATACAAAATCAGGCTAACGAATCATATCCGTAATATTATAAAAAATGCAACTGTAAAAAATGTAAAATTAGGTTTAGTGGTAACAGGAGATATTGGTACAATAACTTTTGGTCAATTGAAACTTAAAAACGACATTTTTTCAAATGTACCAAGAGCCTCAATTATGAGTCCGTTAGGAACGGTATTATATGGAGGAACTTCAAGTTCAAATGTTCCTGCCGGGAAAAAACTGCAACTTGAGATTTATTACACGAAACCAAATTAATAAATAATATATGTGTGGAATTGTTGGATATATCGGCCATCGAGAGGCTTATCCTATTGTTATCAAGGGATTAAAGCGGCTCGAATACAGAGGTTATGATAGTGCCGGAGTCATGTTGTATGATGATGAAACTGGTGTAAAGGTTTGTAAGACCAAAGGTAAAGTACTAGATCTTGAAGCTAAGGCTAAAGATGCTTTTAATACAAACGGAAAGATTGGAATTGGGCATACACGTTGGGCAACTCACGGGGTGCCAAATGATGTAAACTCACACCCGCATCTTTCGAATTCAGGCGAGTTGGTAATTATTCACAATGGAATCATTGAGAATTACGCACCGCTTAAAGAAGAATTAATCAAAAGAGGTTATACTTTTAAATCAGATACAGATACTGAAGTTTTAGTGAACCTTATTGAAGAGGTTCAGAAAAAAGAAGGTTTAAAATTGGGTAAAGCAGTGCAGATTGCTTTGAATCAGGTAGTAGGAGCTTATGCAATTGCTGTTTTTGATAAAAAGAACCCAAACGAAATTGTGGCTGCCAGATTAGGTAGTCCGTTAGCAATTGGTGTTGGAGAAGGAGAATATTTTATTGCTTCTGATGCTTCGCCTTTTATTGAGTATACTTCGAATGCAATTTATCTTGAAGATGGTGAAATGGCAAACATTAGATTGCACAAACCTCTTAAAGTTAGAAAAATTAAAGATGACTCTTTAGTAGATCCTTATATTCAGGAACTTCAGATGAACCTGGAGCAAATAGAAAAAGGAGGTTATGATCATTTCATGCTTAAAGAAATCTATGAGCAGCCAAGTGTTATAAAAGATACGTACAGAGGAAGGCTTCATGCTAATGAAGGAATTGTTCAGATGGCTGGTGTTGAGGATAATCTTGAAAAATTCTTAAACGCAAAGCGTATTTTGATCGTTGCTTGTGGTACATCATGGCACGCTGGTTTAGTAGCAGAGTATATTTTTGAAGAGTTTACCCGTATTCCGGTTGAAGTAGAATATGCTTCTGAATTTAGATACAGAAACCCAATTATAAACAAAGACGACGTTGTTATCGCGATTTCTCAATCAGGAGAAACTGCAGATACGATGGCAGCTATTAAATTAGCAAAAGAAAATGGTGCTTTTGTTTTTGGAGTTTGTAATGTGGTTGGTTCTTCTATTTCAAGAGAAAGTCATGCAGGTGCTTATACACACGCAGGTCCGGAAATTGGAGTAGCTTCAACAAAAGCATTTACAACGCAAATTACTGTTTTAACAATGATTGCATTGCGATTAGGGAAAGCAAAAGGTACGTTGTCAAATCCTGATTTTCATGCTTATTTACAGGAATTAGAATTGATTCCGGAAAAAGTAGCTGAGGCATTAGAAACAAACGACAGAGCAAAAGAAATTGCTGCAGCTTTTAAAGATGCGCCAAACTGTTTGTATTTAGGTCGTGGTTATAATTTCCCGGTAGCATTAGAAGGAGCTTTGAAGCTTAAAGAGATCTCTTATATTCACGCTGAAGGGTATCCTGCTGCAGAAATGAAACACGGACCAATCGCGTTAATTGATGAGCATATGCCGGTTATTGTAATTGCGCCTAAACAAGGTCATTATGATAAGATTGTAAGTAATATTCAGGAAATAAAATCAAGAAGCGGTAAAATTATCGCTGTAGTAACTAAAGGTGATACTCAGGTTCGTGAGTTGGCTGACTATGTTATTGAGATTCCTGAAACTTCAGATGCATTGTCTCCGTTGATCACAACGATACCTTTGCAGTTGCTTTCTTATTATATTGCAGTTATGAGAGGTTGTAATGTTGATCAGCCGCGTAACTTAGCAAAATCAGTTACTGTAGAATAATTATATTAAATTATATAAATGTTAAAAAAGCGAGATTTAGGTCTCGCTTTTTTTTATTGCCAAATTTTTTTTCTTCCTGCTGTATTTTTATTAAATCCTCATTTTTTTTGCTATAATTTATATGTATGCATAGTATTTTGGTTTTTGGGACTTGTTCTTTGATTTTAATTTAAGAAAACTAATTGATGAATAGTTAAAATTGTAACGAATTTTATATAGAATATTTATTTTTTTTAACATTTTTTTATTAATATCAAAATTATTTGTATTTTGGCTATATTAACTAACCAAAAACAAACCTAAATGAGAGTATATCTACTAATTATGTTGTGTTTCAGCGGGATAGCCTTCGCTCAGAATACAATTACTGGTTCTGTTACTGATAGTAACAAACAATCTATTCCTGGTGCTAACATTAGTGTTGTAGGAGATCGAAGCGGTACTTCAACCGACTTTGATGGTACATTTAAGTTGACAACCCCGGTTAAATTACCTTTTACTATTAAGGTATCGGCAGTGGGATTTGAAGCTAAGACTTTTGCTATTACTTCAGCCAGTCAAAAAGTAAATGCGGTATTAAAAGACGAAGAAACCAAGTTGAATGAAATCGTTGTTTCGGCATCAAGAACTCCGGAAAGGGTAATTGAATCGCCTGTTACTATAGAAAGAATGGGGATTCAGGAAATTAAAAATACCACTGCACCCACTTTCTATGATGGTTTAGAAAATTTGAAAGAGGTCAATTTTAATACCAGCAGTATTTCATTCAAATCGATAAATACACGTGGTTTTGCTTCTGTGGCCAATACGCGTTTTATGCAGTTGGTTGACGGAATGGATAATTCTTCTCCGGCATTAAACTTTGTGTTAGGAAATTTAATTGGGATTTCTGATTTAGATGTAGCAAGTGTAGAGCTTTTGCCGGGCGCTTCGTCTGCGTTATATGGTGCAAATGCCTTTAATGGTATTTTGTTTATGAATAGTAAAAGTCCTTTTGTTGATGAAGGTATTAGTGTTTATTATAAATACGGGCAAACTACTCAAAAAGCAGCCGGAACTAATGATTATAATGATTTTGGAATAAGAGCTGCAAAAGCTTTTACAAAACGTTTTGCGCTTAAGGCTAACTTTACTTATATGGAAGCAACAGAATGGATTGCTGCCGATACAAGAAGTATGACCGGAGGTTCTGTTGGGCACGCGAACAATCAAAATTATGATGGATTGAATATTTATGGGGATGAGATCACTACTTTTATTCCAAATGTTGGTCAGGTGAGCAGAACGGGATATCGTGAGCAGGATTTGACAGATAATAAAGTGAAAAACGTAAAAGCAGATTTTTCTGCTCATATCAAACCTTTTAAGGATGATACAGAAGTGATCCTACAATATAAAATAGGTTTAGGAAGTACGATTTATCAGGGAGCCAACAGGTATTCTTTGAAAGATTTCATGATGCAGCAAGGAAAAATTGAAGTAAAAGGAAAAAACTTTTTTGCCAGAGTCTATGCTACTGATGAAGATGCCGGAAATTCTTATGATATGAGATTCGCAGGCTGGAACGTAAACAGAGCTGCAAAATCTGATCAGGAGTGGTTTACCAATTATGCTACGGCATATCAATTATCTGGGGCTGTTATGGGAACAAATGCAAATGAATCTGCGGCAATCGCAAGAAACTTTGCGGATTATAATATACTTCCTGCGCCAATTTCTTTTATTCCTGCGCCAAAAGGTTCAGCGAGATTTGAGCCGGGTTCAGCTCAGTTTAATAGTGCACTTGCGACAGTTACTTCAAATCCTGATTTGACACAGGGAGCAAAATTTATTGATCATTCAAAATTGTATCACTCTGATGTGAATTACAATTTCAGGGATATGATTAAGTGGGCAGAAATCCAGGTTGGTGGTTCTTGGAGACAATATATAATGGATTCTGAAGGAACTATTTTTACTGATTATGATGGTCCTATTAGTTATAGAGAATATGGTGCTTACGGGCAATTGACTAAAAAGTTTATGGACGACAGATTAAAATTTACAGGATCTTTACGTTATGATAAAAGCCAGAATTTTGATGGTAATATCTCGCCAAGAGTTTCATTTGTGTATTCAGCAGGAGAATCAAAAAGACATAATTTCAGATTGTCTTATCAGACAGGATTTCGTAATCCAACAACACAAGATCAGTATATAGGTTTAGATTTAGGGCCATTTGCTTTAATAGGTTCTGCTCCTGACAATTTAGATCGTTTTCAGGAAACTGTAAATGTAAGTGCTGCGGGACAAGCGATAGCAGGTCAGCCGGCAACAATAGGAATGTCTGGTCAAAATGCGTATCACAATGCTTACACGGTAGCTTCAGTTCAGGCGTTTGGTGCTTCTGCAAATCCGGGAGATCTTAAGATAGCTAATATTGGGTTGGTAAAACCGGAGCAGGTTCATGCTTTTGAGGTTGGATATCGTTCAGTGGTTCAGAATGATCTGTCAGTAGATTTGAATGCTTATTATAATATTTATAATGATTTCATGAATACAGCGAGAGTAATATCTCCGTATTACGGAACAGTAGGAACAGATTCTTCAAATCCTGCGGTGCAACAAACGTATCAGGCTTTGGCATTTGGTGACAGAAGAGTGTATCAGGTTTATACCAATACTACAGCTCAGGTTTCTTCATTAGGTTTTGGGGTTGGTTTGTCTAAAAAAGTATACAAAGATTTTGAATTAGGTGTAAATTATAACTACGCTCAATTTGATTTTAACCAGGCAGATGATCCAAGTTTTATAGCAGGTTTTAATACGCCAAAACACAGAATTAAAGCCTCACTTGGAAATGCTAAAGTCGTTAAAAATTTAGGATTTAATGTGAATGTAAGATGGAATACCGAGTACTTATGGCAATCATCTTTTGGAGACGGAATAGTTCCGGAAAATACAGTTCTTGATGCTCAGATTAATTATGCTTTTACAAAATTAAAATCAGTTATTAAAGTAGGGGCAACAAATCTTTTCGGGTCAGATTATATTCAGGTAATCGGAGCAGGATCTATCGGTCAGCAATGGTTTGTTTCCTGGACAATTAATCCGTAATTATAAAAGTAGCGAGATGAAGCAGGTTTCTTTCTTTATAATGAGAAAGAGGTAATAATTTTAAACTTAAATAACATGATAAAAAATATAAAATGGCTGTTGTTGGTTTCTTTAACCTTTATGGCGTGTAATAATGACGATAGCAGTGATACTCCGGCAGAAGTGCCTGTTGTTCCGGGGTCAGCGGTTTTTACTAAATATATAGCCCTTGGAGATTCTTTTGCCGCGGGTTACAGTGATAATGCCCTTTTTAAAAAGGGACAGGAAGGTGCGTATACTAATATTCTGGCGCAACAGTTTGTGGCTGCCGGAGGAGGAGCTTTTACAACTCCATTTATGAATGATAATCTGGGAGGGTTGTTGTTGGGAGGGAATGTTATAGCTGCAACTCGTTTGTATTTTAATGGTCAGGCTCCGGTTAATGTAGCGGGTAAGCCAACAACAGAGGTAACGACGCGTCTTACAGGTGTGTTCAGTAATTTAGGTGTTCCTGGTGCTAAAAGTTTTCATTTGATAGCGCCTGGGTATGGAAATGTTGCGGGAGTTGCAAGCGGTGCTGCGAATCCATATTTTGCTCGTTTTGCCAGTTCGCCTTCAACTACAATTTTGGCAGATGGAGTAGCGCAGGCTCCAACTTTCTTCTCCTTGTTTATTGGGGGAAATGATGTATTGGCCTATGCAACTTCAGGAGGAATTGGAAAAGATCAGACGGGAAATATGAATCCGGCTACTTATGGAAGTAATGATATTACAGATCCAACTGTTTTTAAAAATGTTTATTCAGGCTTAGTTACAGCTTTAACTGCAAACGGAGCAAAAGGAATAGTAGCTAATTTGCCTTATATTACTACTCTGCCTTATTTCACTACCGTTCCTTATAATCCGGCTCCGCTTACGGCTGCTTTGGCAACTCAATTAAATGCGGGTTACGCTGTTTATAATGGTGGTTTGAAACAAATGGTTGCAAATAAATTATTAACCCAGGATGAAGCGACCAGAAGAACAGTCAATTTTGTGGCGGGAAATAATGCAGTGGTTGTTGTGGATAGTTATCTTACAAATCTTTCAGCATACGGGCTTCCATCGTATAGACAGGCAACGAAAGAAGATTTAGTAATCTTGTCAGCCAGAACATTTATAGGAACAACCGTTGGTGGTGATGCAACAAAAGTAAACGGGCTTTCGGTGCCATTGGCTGATAATTGGGTGTTGACAAAGGATGAAATTGCCGAAGTAAAAAAAGCGACAGATGCTTATAATGTAGCGATTCAGTCGATCGCAACTGAAAAAGGTTTGGCTTTTGTTGATACAAAAGCTGTCATGACACAGCTGTCAAGTGGTGGTTATAGATTTGGAAACTTTACGATGTCATCTACTTATGTAACCGGAGGTGCTTTTTCTTTAGACGGAGTACATCCAAGTGCAAGAGGGTATGGTTTAATTGCAAATATATTTATAGATGCCATAAATGCAAAATATGGTTCAACGTTACGTCATGTCGATTTGGGTCTATATCCAATTCAATATCCGGCAACGATACAATAATGCCAATTTTTTTAGTACGAAAGTCACTCATTTCTAAAATGTAGTGGCTTTTTTTCTTTAATTAAAAAATGCTATTTTCTGTATTTGAAGCCTGAGTTTTAGGAATCAAACAAAATCGTAGTATTTTTTATAAAAAAAATATTGATTTTATATTTTAAAAAATTATCTTTGCGCTCTGAAAAAAGAGGTATTTTCGATAAACCTAAATAGCTATTTAATAAATACATAAGTAATGTCAAAAGTAATAGGAAAAGTTGCTCAAATCATTGGACCAGTAGTTGACGTAGTTTTCAACGGTAAGGATGTTGAACTTCCAAAAATTTATGATTCACTAGAAATCACTAAAAAAGACGGAACATTATTAGTTCTAGAAGTACAATCTCACATTGGAGAAAACACAGTTCGTACCATTTCTATGGACTCTACAGACGGTTTGTCAAGAGGATATGAAGTAGTTGGAACAGGAAATCCAATCCAAATGCCAATCGGTCCGGATGTATACGGAAGATTATTTAATGTAATTGGAGATGCAATTGATGGTTTAGGAAACTTGCCAAAAACAGGAGAAAACGGTTTGTCTATTCACAGACAAGCTCCTAGATTTGAAGATCTGTCTACTTCATCAGAAGTTTTATTTACAGGTATCAAAGTAATCGATTTGATCGAGCCTTACTCAAAAGGGGGTAAAATTGGATTGTTCGGTGGTGCAGGTGTTGGTAAAACGGTATTGATTCAGGAGTTGATCAACAATATCGCAAAAGGACACGGTGGACTTTCAGTATTCGCAGGAGTAGGAGAAAGAACACGTGAAGGAAATGACTTGCTTCGTGAGATGCTTGAGTCAGGAATTATTAAATATGGTGATGATTTCATGCACTCTATGGAAAATGGAGGATGGGATTTATCTAAAGTAGATATGCCAGGAATGAGAGAGTCTAAAGCTACTTTCGTTTTCGGACAAATGAATGAACCTCCTGGAGCTCGTGCACGTGTAGCACTTTCAGGATTATCTATCGCTGAGTATTTCCGTGATGGAGCTGGAACTGATCAGGGTAAAGACGTGTTGTTTTTCGTTGATAACATCTTCCGTTTTACACAAGCAGGTTCTGAGGTATCAGCACTTTTAGGACGTATGCCTTCTGCAGTAGGATACCAACCAACTTTGGCAACAGAGATGGGAGCGATGCAAGAGCGTATTACATCTACAAACAAAGGATCTATTACATCTGTACAGGCGGTTTACGTTCCTGCGGATGATTTAACTGACCCGGCGCCGGCAACAACGTTTGCTCACTTAGATGCTACAACAGTATTGTCTCGTAAAATTGCTGAGCTAGGTATTTATCCGGCGGTTGACCCGTTAGATTCTACTTCAAGAATTTTGACTCCTCAAATCTTAGGAAATGAGCATTATGACTGTGCACAAAGAGTAAAAGAAATTCTTCAAAAATACAAACAATTGCAAGATATTATTGCGATCCTTGGTATGGAAGAATTATCTGAAGAAGATAAATTATCAGTATCAAGAGCACGTCGTGTTCAACGTTTCTTGTCTCAACCTTTCCACGTAGCGGAGCAATTTACAGGTATTCCTGGAGTTTTGGTTGATATTAAAGATACTATCAAAGGATTCAACATGATTATCGACGGTGAATTAGATCATCTTCCTGAAGCAGCTTTCAACTTGAAAGGTTCTATTCAGGATGCTATCGAAGCTGGAGAAAAAATGTTAGCTGAAGCTTAATATAGTTTTAAGTTATGAGTTATGAGTTATGAGTTTAGCAAAGCTTTACCGAACTTATAACTCATGACTCATAACTCATAACTCAAAAATTATGATTTTAGAAATAGTATCACCAGAAGCTAAAATATTTTCAGGAGAAGTAACAGCAGTTACATTACCTGGAGTTGACGGAAGCTTTCAAATATTGAATCATCATGCTCCTATTGTTTCTATTCTAGAAAAAGGAACGATTAAAATTGCAGCGCCAAGTTTCAATTTTTCTAAAGATGTAGCGAGTAAATTCACAAAAGTAAATGACCAGACCTATACATTAGAGATCACGTCAGGTACTATCGAAATGAAAGACAATAAAATTATTGTTCTAGTTGACTAAGACAATTTTAAGATAAAGTATAAAGCCATTCGCCTCAGCGAATGGCTTTTTTTATTGCCATAAATGGTCTACTTTTGAACTATTCTAATCTCTTTATAAAATATAGATTGTTGTATAAAAGCTCAGTAAGCTTTTATTAGTAAGCTTCGTCAATTTGATGAAGCATAAATAACTATGTCAAATTTTTATAAAGAATATATTATGAATACTATAAATAAGGTTGCCGTTTTAGGCGGTGGCGGAAGAACTGGAAACTATCTTGTAAGCCAGTTACTGCAAGAAGGATTTAGCGTAAAACTTTTGCTGAGAAATCCTGAAAAACTGACCATTCAAAATTCTA
The DNA here is from genome assembly GCF_002217195.1 of Flavobacterium aquidurense. Classification (NCBI taxonomy): domain Bacteria; kingdom Pseudomonadati; phylum Bacteroidota; class Flavobacteriia; order Flavobacteriales; family Flavobacteriaceae; genus Flavobacterium; species Flavobacterium aquidurense. The sequence continues at coordinate 207,980 of NZ_MUGR01000014.1, forward strand.
GAATCGAAATTATCCAAGGCGATGCCCTTGATTTAGAAACCATACAGTTGGTACTCAAAGATTGTCAGGCTGTCATTAGTACAATCGGACAACGACAAGGTGAGCCTCTCGTGGCCAGTGCAGCAACAAGAAATATTTTGAAAGTAATGAAAGAGTACGAAATCGATCGTTATGTATTATTGACGGGATTAAACATCGATACTCCATTTGATAAAAAAAGTGCTAAAACGACAGCTGCTACAGCTTGGATGAAAACCAATTTTCCGATAATTCAGGAAGACCGACAAAAAGCTTATGATTTTTTGGTTGAAAGCAATATAAATTGGACTCAGGTTCGGGTTCCGTTTATTGAATTCAATGATATAAGTTCTGAGGTTTCAGTCAGTTTAGAAGATTGCCTTGGAGATAAAATCAGTGCAATTGACATCGCAAAATTCATGATTCAGGAAATGACAGCATCCGGATTCAGCAGACAATCGCCTTTTATAAGTGCGATTTAAATAGTAAGTTACAAACAGCGGGCATGTGAAACCCGCTGTTTTATTTAATATCAACTTCAATTTCATAACTTTGCTGTTATGAAATTACCGGAAAATCTAATTCAGAAGCTCGAAAATCGCAAGCAGAATAATTCGCTTAGAAAACTGCCTGTGTTCAATAATTTAGTTGATTTTTCTTCTAATGATTATATTGGCTTTTCGAAATCAGAATCAATATTTAAGCTGACCCATGCTTATTTACTGGAAAATGAAATTTTTGAAAACGGAGCGACAGGTTCACGCTTAATTTCCGGTAACCATTCCTTGTATCAGATAGCAGAAGCATTTATTGCAGAGTTTCATGACGCTGAATCGGCTTTAATCTTTAATTCGGGTTACGATGCCAATGTTGGTTTTTTTAGTGCTGTACCGCAGCGAAATGATGTTATTTTGTACGACGAGTTAAGTCACGCTTCTATTCGCGACGGAATTGTCATGTCCAATGCTAAATCGTACAAATTCAATCACAATGATTTCGAGGATTTAGAGCGCCTCATTCACAAATTCCCTGATACAAATATCTACATTGTTACAGAAACAGTTTTCTCTATGGATGGCGATAGTCCAAACTTAGAGGAACTTGCAGATCTTTCTGAAAAATACAATTGTCTTTTAGTGGTTGACGAAGCGCATACTTTGGGTGTTTTTGGAGAAAAAGGCGAAGGATTAATACAATATCTACAATTGCATCACAGGATCTTTGCCCGAATCATGACTTTTGGAAAAGGCCTGGGTTGTCACGGTGCAGTGATTCTGGGAAGTACAGGTCTTAAAGAATATTTGGTAAACTTCGCCCGAAGTTTCATTTATACAACCGGATTGTCCCCACATTCTGTTGCTACAATTTTGGTCGCTTACCAGCAATTAGAGATTGAAAAACAAACAATCGAAAAATTACGTCACAACATCGTATTATTCAATCAGCAAAAGAACCTGTTAGGTTTAAAACCAATGTTTGTTCGAAGTAAATCCGCAATACAATCTGCAATCGTACCCGGGAATGAAAACGCAAAACGACTGGCCCAACAATTACAGGACAAAGGTTTTGATGTAAAACCAATTCTTTCGCCAACCGTTCCCGAAGGACAGGAACGTTTGCGTTTTTGCATTCACAGTTACAACTCTGAAGAAGAAATTAATCAAATCTTAGAATTGCTTAGAGATTTTATCTTTTAAATTTTAATGTTGTCAGGCTGAGCGGAGTCGAAGCCCATTCCAATTAGCAAGCCTTCGACTTCGCTCAGGGTGACACTTTCTTATGCTGTGATGTCTTGTTTTGTATAGTTTTTTTAAATATTTTACTTTTTTTTGTAACGTTTTGAATGTTTGATTACTTACGAGTCGTAATCAAAAAAATAAAACCATTATGAAATTAAAATCAAATTCGTCAAAAAAAAATATTTTCAGTGTTGTCCTTTTTGCTTCAATAGGATTCCTGTTAGGATTAGTAAGTTACTTTTTAATAAAAATCCTAAGCATCATTTTAACAGTCTTATTAGTTGTGGCGATAGCAGCTTGGTGGAACAGAAATGAAAACAATAAATAGTGAAAAAGGAGTTTTCAATCGTCAACAAATCACAAAATAAAAATCAATCAATCAAAATGAAAAATTTATTTACATCAGCAGTAACTGCAATCGCAATTCTTTTTGCGGTATCAATTCAGGCACAGACAAAAGCGCCAAAATTAGAAAACTCCCTTTTATGGGAAGTATCAGGAAACGGATTAGTAAAACCTTCTTATTTGTATGGAACAATTCATATGATTTGTTCTGGAGATTATTTTCTTTCTGAAAAAACAAAAAAAGCATTTGACAAATCCGATAAATTAGTATTAGAAATCAACTTTTCTGATCCAAAAGAGATGTCTGAAATGCAGCAAATGGCGATGGGTAAAGAACCTTTAAGTAAAAAATTAAATCTGGAGGAATTGTCTAAATTAGATGCGATTCTGAAAAAATCAGCAGGTATGACTATAAAGCAAGTTGATGCTTTTAGTTTGATGACTGTGATGAGTTTGATTTCGATGAAAAGCTTTGGTTGCGATGACTTGAGATTTTATGAAATGAATTTTATCGAAAGTGCTAAGAAACAAAACTTGCCGGTTGTTGGTTTAGAAACTGTAAAGTCTCAGTTTAAATCATTTGAAGATGCTTATTCTGATGCTGAAATGATTGCTATGTTAGAAGAGTCTGATGTTGAAGAGACAAAGAAGTTGGTTGAAGATTATAAGCAGGAAAATTTAGAAGGTTTATTTGAAAAATCAACTGCAGAAAATATAATGAATGCCAAGGCTAAAAAATATATGCTTGATGAAAGAAATGGAAATTGGGTAAAACTTTTGCCTGAAATGATGAAAAATGAAAGTGTATTCGTGGCAGTTGGAGCTGCACACCTCGCGGGTAATGACGGAGTAATTAATTTATTGAGAAAAGCAGGATATAAAGTAAAACCGGTAACGAAATAATCGTTTTGAAAAAGAAAGAGCAAGAATTTTTAAACAGGATCGAAAGCCATAAAGGAATACTGTACAAGGTTTCTAAAATGTATATGGATAATCATGATGATCAGCAAGATCTCTTTCAGGAGATTGTTTGTCAGCTTTGGAAATCGTATGATTCTTTTAGAAACGAAAGTCAGTTTTCGACCTGGATGTATCGTGTTGCCGTAAATACAGCTATCGTTTTCCTGAAGAAGGAAAAGCGGAAAGTTGATAAATATGAAATCGCTTCAGAAAACATTAAAGAAGATGAAGGCGATTCGCATATAAAGGAAAGTCAGATCGATCATTTTTATAAAGCGGTTCAAAAACTCGAAAAAATTGATAAAGCGATTATTTTCTATCAGTTAGAAGGGTTTTCCCATAGAGAAATTGGAGAGAATCTGGGAATTTCAGAAGGAAATGCCAGGGTAAAATTAAACAGGGCAAAAGACAAATTAAAAGAAATAATTAAAAATCAAGGATATGGATTTTAACGATATACAAAACGCATGGAATAACGAAAAGACAGAGAATGTTGTTCTTCCGGATAATTTAGAAAAAATACAATCGGCAAATATGCCTTTGGACAAAATTAGGAAAAATTTGCGCACAGAACTTTTAGGACAAATTTTTGTTTTGTTTGTTATAGGTCTTTTGCCATTTCATAGTGAATTTCCGTCAAAATTTGTAGGCCCTTACTATTTTATATATGGAATAATAGTGGCGATAAGTATTTACTATTTAGCAAAGCTTTTTCTGTTTTATAAAAGACTGGATAAAGTAGCATTAACAACCAAAGACAGTTTGTACGAAACCTATTACGATATTAGGCTTAACATGCAGCTTTACAAAACTTTTACGTTTGCACTGGCTCCTTTTTTGATGATTTATCTGGCTGTCTATTTGTTTTTTAGAACTCCTGACTCAATCGAAATTTTGAATGGGAATTTTGAAAATGGAAAATTAGTCTTAAAAGTGGTAGTTTTTATGATAACAATATTGCTTGTTGGTGTTTTGACAGAGTGGTGGGTGAGTTTTTATTATGGAAAATATGCAAAAGAAATCAAGAAAGTAATTGACGAACTTAAAGAAGAAAAATAAAAAACAACAAACCCATCGTAATGGATGGGTTTTGTTTTTTAGGTATTTTTGCCAAAGTCATTACACAGAGATACACAAAGAAAAAACACAAAGTGACACAAAGCAAAAAAGCCTTTTTGGCGAATCTTTGCGTTTTTTCTTTGTAAATCTTTGTGAAACAAACAAGCTATGAAAATATTTGTAACAGGAATTTCAACTGATGTAGGTAAAACAATTGCCTCTTCTATTATTGTTGAATCCTTAGAAGCGGATTATTGGAAACCGATTCAGGCAGGAGATTTAGACAATTCTGACAGTCATAAAATCAAATCTAAAATCTCCAATCTAAAATCTAAAATTTTTGAAAATAGTTATAAATTAAATACACCGGCAAGTCCTCATTTGGCTGCTGAAATTGACGGGATCAAAATTGATTTAAAGCAAATCAAAGAACCCGAAACTAAAAATCATTTGGTTATTGAAGGAGCCGGAGGGATTTTTGTTCCGTTGAATGATAAAGACTTAATTATAGATTTAATTCAGCCCGATTATAAAATAATTGTAGTTTCAAGACATTATCTGGGAAGTATCAATCATACTTTATTGACGGTAGAAGCAATCAGGAATCATGGTTTCGAAGTTGCAGGAATTATCTTCAGCGGAAGCGAAAACAAAGCAACCGAAAGCATGATTCTCAATAAAACCGGAATAAAATGTATCGGAAGAATTGATGAAGAACCTTATTTCGATCAAAATGTTATTAAGGAATATGCCGATTTGTTTAGAGATAACTTACTTAATTTGTAGAGTAAAGAATATAGAACAAAGAAAATAGACTTTCCTATCTTTGTCAAAATTATAGTAGTCGAGTCTTTTTTCTATACGCTATGCTCTATTTTATATACTATGACTTTAACAGAAAAAGACAGCCAATACCTTTGGCATCCTTATACACAACATAAAACGGCACAAGCTGCAATTGCGATTTCCAGAGGCGAAGGCGCTTTGCTTTGGGATGAAAACGACAAAGAATATATTGATGCCATTGCTTCTTGGTGGGTAAACCCATTTGGCCATAGCAATAAATTTATTGCCGATGCGATTTACAAACAGTTGACCACTTTAGAGCATGTTTTATTTGGAGGTTTTACACACGAACCAGCGATAAAAGTAGCTGAAAGGCTAATTGAAATTCTGCCTAAAAACCAACAGAAAATCTTCTTTTCTGATAACGGATCAACCGCGGTTGAAGTAGCAATAAAAGTGGCGCTGCAGTATTTTTTTAATAAAAATGAAAAACGTACTACGATAATCGCATTCGAAAATGCATTTCATGGAGATACTTTTGCGGCAATGGCAGCAAGCGGAATCTCTTTTTATACGCAGGCTTTTCAGGGAATGTTTATAGATGTTGTTCGAATTCCGGTTCCGGTAAAAGGAAAAGAACAGGAAAGTTTTGATGCGCTTCAAAATGTAATTCAGAATTATAATTGTGCGGGTTTTATTTTCGAACCTTTGGTGCAGGGAGCTGCCGGAATGGTCATGTACGAACCGGAAACATTAGCAAAACTGATACAGATTTGTAAAGAGAACAGCGTATTAACTATTGCTGATGAAGTAATGACGGGTTTTGGAAAAACGGGAAAAACCTTTGCAATGGATTATGTTACTGAAGAACCGGACATGATTTGTCTTTCTAAAGCGTTAACCGGAGGAACAATCCCGATGGCAATCACAACTTTTACTCAGGAAGTTTTTGATGCCTTTTATGATGATGATATTAATAAAGCGCTTTTTCACGGACACACTTTTACGGCGAATCCAACGGGTTGCGCGGCAGCTTTAGCCAGTATGGATTTACTGCAGACGGATGAAATGCAGGATAACATCAAAAGAATCAACGCCAGCCATTTAGTGTTTCAGAAGAAAATAGAGAACCACCCAAAAGTGACAACAGCCAGAACATTAGGTATCATTTTTGCGGTTGAAATAAAATCAGATTCAGCGGAAAGTTATTACGGTTCGATGCGAACGAAACTCTATAATTTCTTTATCGATAAAGGTGTTATTTTGCGTCCGGTTGGGAATATTGTTTATATTCTTCCTCCGTATATTATGACTGATGAACAACTTGAAAAAGTGTATGCTATTATTGAAGAAGCTATAGAAATGGTATAATTTGCCACGGATTTAAATAGATTAAACGGATTTTCGCTGTTCTAATTTAAAATAATCTTTGTAAATCAGTTTAATCTGTGTCATCCGCGTGCCATCTTTCATAAAACTTCGCGAACTTTGCGATAAAAAAACGCCAAAATTGAATACTAAAATCGCCATAACAGCCTTTTCTTCGATTTCTTCGTTAGGAAATAACGCTGAAGTAATCTGGGAAAGATACCTCGACAATCAACATTGTTTTTCGAAACAATTCTTAGATCAGCAGGAAACATCAGTAGCTGCACTTGATGCCGAATCGAAAGAGATTGTTGTGCAAATACGGGAATCAGATAGTAAATACAAGTTTTTAGATGATTCGGTTTTATTTGCCATAGCAGCTTCGCGAAAGGCGGTTGAACAGGCAGGATGGAATTCGGATGCTGTTTTCGGAATCAATATTGGGTCTTCACGTGGCGCAACGGATTTATTCGAAAAACATTACAAAGAATATCTTGATACGGGTAAAGCTCAGACTTTGGCCTCGCCAACGACTACTTTAGGAAACATATCTTCGTGGATTGCCCATGATTTGCAAAGTACGGGGCCTGAAATTTCGCATTCAATAACCTGTTCAACAGCGCTTCATGCATTGTTAAATGGTGTAGCATGGTTAAGATCAGGAATGGCAGATAAGTTTTTGGCAGGAGGAAGCGAAGCTCCTTTAACTGATTTTACAATTGCCCAGATGCGGGCTCTTAAAATATATTCCCGAATCAATCAGGAGGAAGACCCGTGGCCGAATCTGGCTTTTGATTTTGAGAAAAGTCAGAACACTATGATTCTGGGTGAAGGAGCTGCTGTTTGTTGTCTGGAATCCGGAGAGAAGGAAAATGCAATTGCTTACGTAACGGGTGTTGGGTATGCAACAGAGATTTTAGAGCATAATATTTCTATTTCTGCCGAAGCAACCTGTTTTCAGAAATCGATGAAAATGGCTTTGAAGGATGTTGCTTTAGAAACTGTTGATGCAATTGTTATGCATGCTCCCGGAACCATAAAAGGAGATATAACGGAATTACTGGCTATAGAAAAAGTTTTTGGGTCTCAATTGCCTTTGCTAACGACTAATAAATGGAAGGTTGGACATACATTTGGTGCATCCGGTATATTAAGTCTGGAATTGGCACTTTTAATGCTGCAACATGATACTTTTATTGGAGTTCCGTTTGGGATACAGCAAAATCAGACAAAATCGATAAAAAGAGTTCTCATCAATGCCGTTGGTTTTGGTGGTAATGCGGTAAGCGTTTTAATAGAGAGAGTCTAAATTCACTTTTTCAGGTTTCTAAATTCTTTTCTAATTGGGTTACTTTGTCGTAAACTAAAAAGCTTTCATATCCTCTTCGGAGCATATAATCACAGAATTTTTTTCGTTTTTTCAATGTGTTTTTTTCGTTTAGATTTCCCCAGCATCTTTCTGCAAGCTGTTCGAAAGTGGCTTCATATTCCTCGGCAGGGATTTCTTTTAAGGCAATCGTAATATTAGTCGAGGAAACCTGCTTCATTTTAAGCTCATTGGTAATTCTTATTCTGCCCCAATGTTTAATTCTATGTTTGCCTCTGGCAAAGCTGCAGGCAAAACGGGTTTCGTTTAAAAAGTTATTTTCAATAAGCTGAACAACAACGACATCAATTTCATCAGGAGACATTTTTAAACTGTATAGTTTCGAAACTACCTCACTGTGACAGCGTTCCTGATAGGCGCAAAAGTGCTCCAGTTTTAGGATGGCGTCTTTTATTGTGAAAATTGAATTCATGTTTTTCTTTTTTATGCTAATTGCTAAAAATAATCATTTTAATCTAGCGTATTGAACAAGTTTTTGAGTTAGAATTGTAACTGCGAGGTCATGTTTCTACAATTGGGATTTTCTTTGTATAATTCAAAAAACAAATTTAAATATAAATAGCACGAAGGTAAAATAAAAAAACAGCTGCAGTTCTATAAAACTGCAGCTGTTTTTTTTATTCAGGGTTATTTTTAAGCACTCTTTCTTAAGTTCTGATGTGTATTTTCGATCGCCTTTTCATTTTTATAATCAATCCATTTCTGGCCTTTAAATTTTCGCATCAAAATATCAAAATGACGCATAATGAAAACATTATAAACTGCTTTTGATAAATTGGTAATACTTTTAGGAAACGCGCGCAAACTCATCGAAAATCCCGGGGTTAAATATTTCATATAATGCCAATAACCTTCCGGCATATATAAAACCTCGCCGTGTTTTAGGTTGGTGATGTAGCCTTCAGCATTTTTAAGGGCAGGGAATTTTTCATAATCGGGATTGTCAAAATCAATGTCTTCCCTTGAAATTAATGCATGAGGGACTTTGTATAAGTATTTCGACTGATCCGGAGCAAAAAGCATACATTGTTTTTCGCCATGAAAATGAAAATGCAGAATATTCGAGTAATCGATATCATAATGCATAAAGACTTTTGAGTTTTCTCCGCCAAAAAACAACATAGGCATTTGTTTGACTAATCTTAAGCCAATTTCAGGCCATAAGAAGTCCTCTTTTAGCGTTGGCACCTCTTTCATTAAGTTGTAAAGAAAAATGCGGTAGTTAGTAGGTTGTGACTCTAATAAATCGATATAATCGCTCATTTTCATTTTGGTATGCGCTTCGTTAAAGCCATCTTCATGATTAACGGGTCTGTTATCGTATAAAGGAACGATAGTTTCGCCGGCGATTTCTTTGATATAGGACAATTTCCATTTCTGATAAGCAGGCCAATCTTCGGTGAGCTCTTCAATAACAACTGGAATTTGATTTTTTACATATTGGGAAATAAAATCGGCTTTTGAGATCTTTTTTACCCTTTCGATTTGTTTTAACTTCATCTCTTAAATAAAAAAATTGCTTATAACTCTGTGTCATAAGCAATTTAAAAATATTTCTCGAGATTTATTAACTCATTTAATTAATTTTTTGATTTGATCGAAGCTTCCATGTTTCGTTCAATCGTATGTCCGGGTCTTGACCATTTAGGTTTTTCGCCCAATGGAGCGAACTGAGAGTCAGCTGCTTCAACGGTTTGTGGCTGCGAAACTTTAACAAATGGTTTTTGAGGAATCAGTCCTAATAAGTCAAACATTTTCATGTCTTCCTGTACATCAGGATTTGGTGTTGTCAGCAATTTATCTCCGGCAAAAATAGAATTGGCACCGGCAAAAAAGCACATTGCCTGTCCTTCGCGGCTCATATTGGTCCTTCCTGCAGACAAGCGCACCTGTGTATCCGGCATTACAATTCTTGTGGTTGCTACCATACGAATCATTTCCCAGATTTCTACCGGCTTTTCTTCTTCCATCGGTGTTCCTTCAACAGCAACTAAAGCGTTAATAGGCACAGACTCCGGTTGCGGATTCAGAGTAGAAAGCGCTACGAGCATTCCGGCTCTGTCTTCGATGCTTTCGCCCATTCCGATAATTCCTCCGCTACAAACGGTAACATTGGTTTTACGAACGTTCTCGATAGTTTGCAGACGGTCTTCGAAACCACGGGTCGAAATGACATCTTTATAATATTCTTCAGAAGTATCTAAATTGTGGTTGTAAGCATATAAACCGGCTTCTGCCAGACGTTGTGCCTGGTTTTCAGTAATCATACCCAAAGTACAACAAACCTCCATGTCGAGTTTGTTGATGGTACGAACCATTTCCAGAACCTGATCAAACTCTTCGCCATCTTTTACGTTTCTCCAGGCAGCTCCCATGCAAACGCGGGATGATCCGCTGGATTTGGCACGTAAAGCCTGTGCTTTTACCTGACTAACACTCATTAAATCATTTCCTTCAACACCTGTATTATAGCGGGCAGCTTGCGGGCAATACCCACAATCTTCGGGGCAGCCCCCGGTTTTGATAGATAATAATGTAGATACCTGAACTACGTTCGGATCGTGTTTTTGCCTGTGTATCGTTGCTGCTTCATACAGCAGGTCCATCATAGGTTTATTGTATATCGCGATTATCTCGTCTTTTGTCCAGTCGTGTTTGGTAATGTTCATTGGTTTATTGTTTTTGGAGCTTCAAAAGTAATTAAATTGTTCTTATCAATGATGCCCACCGCTTTAAATGAATATTTTGCATGAAATTTCAAAAAAGAAGCATTCTAAAATCATATAATTGTAAAAAAATATGATTTTAGAATGCTTAAATGATTATTTTATTTTGAAATGTTAATCGGCTACATACTTATTGTTCCAATACAGCATCATCATTAATGTGACAATTACCGAAGAAGCGACTCCTTCAAATAACAAGCAAATACAGTAAGTTGGTACTGATGGATTTCCTCCAAACATAAAAGTTTCTGATAATGTTTTTACATAAGCATCACCACCTCTTGCATAACTGTACACCAGTAATCCGAAAACACTCATCGCCACACCAACCACAGAAGTTGCCATAGCAGAAACAGCATTAGATACAAAATTGGTTTCTCCTTCCTGAAGGTTCATTTTCATCGTTCTGTTTACGCCATAAAATATAAAAAAGACGTTAAGTGTACGCAAATAGAACAAATGGGCCAAACCTAATACGTTCATCAATAAAAAGTAAATTCCTATTCCAAGGAATATAAGGAAACCATTGGTTATTTCTTTAGGTAATTTCATAGTGGTTAATTTTAAAGAAGTTAATAGTAAATATTTGATAAACAGAGTTCTATATCAAATTTACTAAAAAAATAACTACGATGATTTAAAAATGGTAAAAAGTGTGATGAAATGAAACTGCAACAAGTTTTAAGGAAGTTGTTTATGGATTACAATGTATGAAAAGTCCAGTCAATATGGGACATTGTGTATGGTGAAATTAATTTTTCTGGCAATATTTAATTCCTGACGGAATATCTCGTAAAGTCATAAAGAGGTTAAGTTTGTTGACCAACTAATGTGATTTCTTTCTTAGGTCGAAATGACAAGATTGTGAAAAATTTGACCACCTATCTCGTAGAGATTATATTTTGGTAGAAAAGTTTGTTGAAGTTGATGTTTTGTCCTATCGGGACTACATATTATTACAATTACAGTCTGAACAAAAAAGCTTCTTAAAGCTGACTCACAAATGCCAAAGCATCTTTTTCGTCCTGATTTAATTGGGCTTTAAGCAAATCCAGTGAACCAAATTTTTGTTCTTCACGAAGATAATGCAATAGCGAAACTTCGATTTTTTGACCATAAATAGTAGCATCAAAATCAAATATATTGACTTCAATTGTTTGGTTTTGTCCGTTTACAGTTGGGTTGAAACCAATATTCATCATTCCGAAAAATTCCTGATCACCAATTAAAACTTTCACTACATAAACTCCAATTTTTGGAATTAATTTGTATTCTTCCTCAATTTTGATGTTTGCTGTAGGAAAACCAATTGTTCTGCCTAATTGTTTTCCTTTTACAACCTCGCCGGATAAAAAATATGCATAACCCAAATATTCATTGGCTAAAGTCATATTTCCTTCGTTCAAAGCTTTTCTGATTTTGGTTGAACTTACAGATACATCCTGGATTTCCTGTGCTGAGATTTGTTCGACTTCAAAACCATATTCAGCTCCAAAAGCGATTAAATCATCAATATTAGCCGTTCTGTTTCTTCCGAAACGATGGTCGTGGCCTATAATTATTTTTTGAATATGAAACTGATCCACTAAAATAGTACGCACAAATTCTTCGGCAGTCAATCGTGAAAAACTTTCGTTAAACGGATGAATGACAAGGTTCTCGATTCCTGTTGCTTCCAGAAGTTTTGTTTTTTCAGAAATAGTGTTCAAAAGTTTTATTTCTGATTTTTCCTGCAAAACCATTCTCGGGTGCGGAAAAAAAGTAAGTACTAGACTTTCGTATTTTCCATTTTCAGTATTTTGAGTAATTCTTTCCAGAATTTTTTTGTGACCAATATGTACGCCGTCAAAGGTACCAAGAGTTAAAATCGTCTTCTTGGTAGACTGAAAATCGTTTATAGAATGAAAGAGCTTCAAAACAAATAATTTAAGATGGTGCAAATTTATACTATCTATTTCAAATTTAATGCTAAGCTCAATTGATTTTTGATGACAATCTATTTCTTTTTGTAAAAAAAGATCAAGTCGTCTTCTAAAAATCATTAATTGTCGTATAAGTGTAAGAATTTGATTTAATTCGCTTAATTTTGATTTTTCAATTTCCACCTGAATATGAAAAAAAAGCTACTTTTTTTATTTTTTATTTTTTGTTGTGCAAATATTTACGCTCAAAGTGATGATTTGTGGCAAAAAGTAACCTCCGGTTCTACGGGCAAAAGAGTAAATTTATCTGATTCACAAAGGAATTACTATAAGCTTAATACTGATTTTTTGAAGTCGAAACTTTCAGGAGTAACAAATAAAACCCCAAAAAGTACTACTGCAGAAATTACAATTCCAAATTCTAATGGCGTTTTAGAGCGATTTACAGTTTGGGAATCTTCTAATTTCGAACCGGAATTACAGGCAAAATATCCTGAAATAAGAGCTTATGAAGGAAGTGGTCTGGATGATACAACAGCTAAGATTCATTTTAGCGTAGCGCCGATCGGTGTACAGACAATGGTACTTCGTGCTAATAAACCATCTGAGTATATAGAACAAAATGAGGATAATAAGGCTGAATATGTTTTGTTTACTAAAAATGACGGAACATCAACAAGCCAATTAGAATGTAAAACGACGGATATAATTTCGAACAACAATACTTCCTCAAAAACATCTAAATCAGCGGCAAGCAATAAAATTTTTAAAACGTTGCGATTGGCACTTTCTTGCACAGGAGAGTATACAGCTTATTTTGGCGGGACAAAAGCCGGTGCACTGGCAGGTATGAATGCTTCTTTGACAAGAGTAAATGGTATTTTTAATAAAGATCTTGCTGTAAAGTTAGAACTGATCGCCAATACAGATGCCGTAATTTACACAAATGCGGCAACAGATCCTTACTCAGACGCCAGTAAAGGAACGTCAGTAGATAACTCAGACGGTAATGATTATTGGAGTAAAGAAGTACAAAGTACATTGACAAGTGTCATTGGTGAAGGAAATTATGATATCGGGCATTTATTTGGAGCTACAGGAGGCGGCGGTAATGCGGCCTGTATTGGTTGTGTTTGCGATAGTCCGACAGCCTCAAATGTTATTGGTAAAGGTAGCGGCTACACTTCGCCATCAAATGGAAGACCTCAGGGAGATGCATTTGATATTGATTTTGTGGCTCACGAAATGGGACATCAGCTTGGTGCTAATCATACTTTTTCTTTTGATGGAGCTGAAAGAACAGGTGTCAATGTGGAGCCCGGAAGCGGTTCTACAATTATGGGATATGCAGGAATAACAAAATATAATGTTCAGGAGAACTCAGACGATTATTTTGCCTACGTAAGCATTGCGCAAATTCAAAGTAATCTTGCTGCAAAAAGTTGTCCGGTAAATACCCCGATAACAAATAATCCTCCAACAATCAATGCCGGTTTAGATTATTCGATTCCTATTGGCACAGCATTTATTTTAACGGGTACCGGTTCAGATCCTGAAGGTGATACCATTACTTATACCTGGGAACAATATGATAGTGCAGTCTCATCTTCTACAGCGAACAGCAATAGTATTGCGTATCCAACAAAACCGGATGGTCCATTATTCAGATCTGTAGCTCCGGGAAGTTCTCTAATTCGCTATATGCCAGATTTTAATGCTGTTCTTCAGAATAAATTAACCACTACCTGGGAGTCTGTTTCGTCTATTGCCAGAACGTTGCATTTTAGTCTGACCGGAAGAGATAATGCAGCTCAGGGAACGGCGCAAACAAATACAGATACGATGATTGTAAATGTAATGGCCAATGCAGGACCATTTACAGTTACTTCTCAGAATGCGAATGATGTGAGCTGGCAAAAAGGATCATTTCAAACCATAATCTGGAGCGTAAATAATACCAATACATTACAGGGGTCTTCAACCGTAAATATCAAATTATCTCTGGATGGTGGCGTAACCTTTCCGATAATGCTCGCCTCAAATACTGCAAATGATGGTTCAGAAGTGATTCAGATCCCAACGACTATAGAAAGTTCAACAAATTGCAGAATTTTGGTTCAGCCAACGGCTAATATTTATTACGCTTTAAACAGCAAATCATTTGCAGTGGGGTATACATCGACAACAACTTGTGATGCATATAGTTTCGGAAATGCTTTTGATATTCCTTTTGCAACAACTTTTATTAGCAAAACTGTAAATGTACCTGCTTCAACAGGAACCGTTTCTGATGTAAATGTTTTGGTAAACTTTACACATGACAGACTTTCTGATGTCGAAATTCAGATCGTAAATCCGCAAGGAACAGTTGTCAATCTTTATAATAATGCAAGTTGTGGAGGAATAAAGTCTACTTTGGCACTTGAATATGATGATAATGGAATTGCATTAGATTGTTCTAAAACAACAAGTCAGATTGTAGTTCCGATCGATTTGTTAAGCGTTTTCAACGGCAAGGATCCTAAAGGAAACTGGACTTTAAGAGTTCGTGATGCAGTTACAGGCAATTTGGGAAAAATAAATTCGGCTTCGATAAATATCTGTAATCAAACTTTTACCGCAGGCATCCCTGATGTTCAGAATCCTGACTTTACGCTATATCCAAATCCCAATAGAGGAAATTTTACGATTCAGTTCAAAAGCGATTCTCTCAGCACAATTCACGTTGATGTATATGATGTTTTAGGTAAAAAAGTCTATTCTGATTCCTTTGCTAAAACTTCCTATTTCAATCAGAACATTCAATTGTCAAATTTCTCTTCAGGAATTTACTTCGTTACAGTTCTGGAAGGAGATCGAAGAACGGTTAAGAAAATAATCGTAAATAAATAAAATTCCAAAAAATAAATTCCAAATTCCAAATTCCAAACTTTTGTAACCATTGGAATTTGGAATTTATTTTTTGGAGTTTCTTGTATTTTATGAATTCGCTATTGCCATACAGACAATGCTGATTTTTGCTCCCGGAATTTTTAATAAAGCACGCGCACAGGCTTCTAGAGTTGCTCCGGTGGTCAGAACATCGTCTACAATTAAAAAGTGTTTGTTTTGATTTTCTTCAGCGGTAATAACATCAAAAATATTTTCGATATTATCAGATCTTCCGGCGAGATTCTTTTTTGATTGTGTTTTAGAATATTTCTTTCGATATAAAACAGTCCCGTCATAGTCAATATTTAAACCCTGCGCTACCGCTTTTCCAAAAGTAGTAACCTGATTATAGCCTCGTTCCCTGAATTTTTTGGGATGTAGCGGAACGGGAATTACCATGTCGAAAGGAGTCTCGAGAACTAATTCTTTTAAATCTTCGACATACCAATTGCCTAAAACGGTTCCAATTTCTTCATGCCCTCTGTATTTTAGATTGTGAATGAGTTCCTGAACAATTCCTTTTTTGTTGAAATACAAAAGTGCTGATGCGTGTTCGATAGCAATCTTGCCATAGAATTTTTTGACAGCTTCATTTTTAGGATCTAAATGATATTGTGTCAGGGGCATTTCGTGACGACAAGTGGTACACAAAACAGTTTCGTTACTGATTAAAATTGTGTGACATCCGGCACAAACTTTAGGGAAAAACAGGTTAATAAGATAATTAAACACAAATAGAAAGAATTTAGTTACAAAAATAACGAAATGAATGCTTCAATCTTTATAATTTTTCTTTTTTTTCAACGTACTTTTTATATTTTTGCATCACTATGGCAAAACAAGAAGATATATTTAAGAATGTGGTTTCGCACGCAAAAGAGTACGGATTTATTTTTCCGTCAAGCGAAGTATACGATGGATTGAGTGCAGTGTATGATTATGCACAAAATGGTGTCGAGTTAAAAAAGAATATCCGTGAATATTGGTGGAAATCAATGGTTCAGATGAACGAGAATATTGTAGGCCTTGATGCTGCAATATTAATGCATCCAACGACTTGGAAAGCTTCAGGCCACGTAGATGCTTTCAATGATCCGTTAATTGATAATAAAGATTCAAAAAAGAGATATAGAGCTGACGTTTTAGTTGAAGATTATGCTGAAAAGCTGAATCAAAAGGCTCAGAAAGAAATTGAAAAAGCAAGAGCTCGTTTTGGTGATGCTTTTAATGAGCAGGAATTTGTGACAACAAATGCCCGTGTTATAGAATATCTTTCAAAATACAAAGAAATTCTGTCAAGGCTTGCAAAAGGTATGAGCGACGATCTTCAGGATGTAAAAGCTTTAATCGAAGAATTAGAAATTGCTGATCCTGAAACAGGTTCTAAAAACTGGACAGATGTAAAGCAATTCAACTTAATGTTTGGAACTAAACTTGGAGCTTCTGCAGATTCTGCAATGGATTTATATTTACGTCCGGAAACAGCTCAGGGTATTTTTGTGAATTTCCTGAATGTTCAGAAATCAGGCCGTATGAAAATTCCTTTTGGAATTGCTCAAACGGGTAAAGCGTTTAGAAACGAGATTGTTGCAAGACAATTTATTTTCCGTATGCGTGAATTCGAACAAATGGAAATGCAATTTTTCGTTCGTCCTGGTGAAGAAATGAAATGGTACCACCACTGGAAAGAAACCCGTTTGAACTGGCACTTATCTTTAGGATTAGGAAAAGAAAATTACCGTTTTCACGATCACGAAAAATTAGCGCACTATGCAAATGCTGCTGCTGATATTGAGTTTAATTTCCCGTTCGGATTCAAAGAATTAGAAGGAATTCACTCTCGTACAGATTTCGATTTAAAAGCGCACGAAGAGTATTCTGGTAGAAAACTACAATATTTTGACCCTGAACTAAATGAAAACTATGTACCATACGTAGTAGAAACGTCAGTTGGTTTAGATCGTATGTTCCTGGCTGTTTTTGCCACTTCACTAAAAGAAGAGGTTTTAGAAGACGGTTCAACAAGAACAGTTTTAAAATTACCGTCTGTTCTAGCACCAACAAAAGTGGCTATTTTACCATTGATTAAAAAAGATGGATTGCCGGATATCGCTAAAAAAATCATCGATGATTTAAAATGGGATTTCACTGTGGCATATGATGAAAAAGATGCAGTAGGCCGTCGTTACAGAAGACAAGATGCTCTTGGAACTCCGTTTTGCGTTACAGTAGATCATCAGACAATCGAAGATCAAACAGTAACGATTCGTCACAGAGATACAATGAAACAAGACCGTGTAAAAATATCTGAATTGAAAGATATTATTGAAAACGAAGTTTCGATGAAAAACTGGTTAATGAAAATGTAAGTTTTTTAAAAATAACACCATAAAAATCCCAAATTCCATATCGGAATTTGGGATTTTTTTAATTTTATCAATGCATTTCATCGGTTTTTTTTGCATTTCGTCCTTATGTGTTAACATTTGTGTGCAATGTATTAACAATGAAATAGTAGAATAGCTGAAATTTGTATTTTTAATTGCGAATAAACCACTAAAAATAAATTTTTTCAAAAGTATTGATGAGGCTAAAGGAATAGTTGTCTGGGATTCATGAAAATTCAACAAAAACTAACATTGAAAAAGTATTCGTATATTATTATTGACGATGATGCAGAAAGTATTCTAAAAACAAAAACAGTTGCAGCGAGTTTTCCGGAGTTGACTTTTTTGGCTTCGGCTGTGAACTACCAGGACGGTTTGTATCTGGTTTTAGAACATCAGCCTTCGATTGTTTTTTTAGAAATTGATCCAAAAGACACAATCAGTAATCTTTCGCTCTCATTTATAAACGAGCTTTATCGGTTTTTCTCCCTTATTCCCAAGATAATTATTACCACCACAAAAAAGGAATTGGCTTTTGATGCCATTCAGTACAGTGTTTTTGATTATTTATTAAAACCTGTGCAGTCAATAGATCTGGTAATGCTAGTTCTGAAACTGAAAAAGAATGTTTTAGAAAATAATTCAGTTGAAATACGAAGTGAAGCTGCTTCAGCAATACTTCCAGTTGTACAAATGCCGCAAATTGTTGAGAAACCCCTTATTATTTGCATTAAATCGTATGGAGATTATCGGTATATCAACTCACTCGATATTTGTTATTTTCAGGCAGATAATAATTCGACAGATATTTATCTGAATTCCGGAGAGATGATAACAGCTTTTAAAACTTTAAAGCATTTTGAAGGCATTTTGTCCTATCCTTTTGTTCGAATTCACAACAGTTATATAATCAATAGAAATTATATTTCGAGAATTCATAACGGAAGCTCAGTTTGTTACATAAAAAACTCTCCCAAAAAGATCCCTTTTTCCAAAACCTACAAATCAAATGTAGATAGAATTATTGCTGATTTTTCTATAGGAAATTACTTAGAAGTCTAAAAACTAGGTGATTACATCAATTTGATGCCCATTGACTATCAATTGGGTATGTTCTACCATAAACCTGTTTTTTCGTATAAATTTTTTTTGAATCCGGAGTTAGTTTTACACCATGATTCGCACAGAGCGATGATTCTCCAAAAATAATATATCAAAAATTAAATACCTCAAATCATGAAAAAAGCAGCTTTAACATTCGGATTATTTTCTTTAGTAATGGTAGCAACTTCATTTGCAACCCCACAAACAAATTCTTCATTAACTTTAGATAATGGTAATTTTCGTGGAATAGATGATGGCGCTATGACAGGAGGGAAAAAGAAACTTGATTTTCAAGTAACAAATGGAATAGATGATGGTGCTATGACAGGAGGTAAAAAGAAACTTGATTTTCAGGGAACAAGTAATGATCAATTAAATAATGTTAATCAGTCATTAGGAAGAAATATAAAATTAGATTAAAACTAATTCATTACGATTTTATTTGGGCCATCAATTTCTTGATGGCCTTTTTTTGTGTTTATAGATTTAGTATTTTTGATGAAATCCAAATCTACAATTGAAAAAAAAATATCAGATAATATTGTTTATTTTCTTTGTTTTGTTGAGTTGTTCCAAAAAAAACAAGTCAGATAACGACATCATATCTCCAGAAGACAGTCTTCCTGTTTATCTTAAATTGGCAAATGATTTTGATTTGCCTTTACACTTCAAACAAAAATACAATCAAAAAGCATTAGCTATTATTATTAATCAGAAAGATGATTCTATTAATAGAGTTAATCTTTTTAAAGTTGCTAATCGCTACTATAACATGAGCGACTGGAAAGCTTATCTTAAAACTACAAAGTTAATTTTAGAGCGGGCAAAAAACTCTAAAGATTCTGTAAACATGGCCAAAGCCTATACCTATCTAGGAGACTATTATGTATCTCAATCTGTTGTAGATAGTGCGTTTATGAGTTATTTTAAGGCCGAAAAAGTTTATTTGCGAATCAACGATGAATATAATTTAGCGAAAACATTTTTAAGTAAGGCAAGTCTTCAATATAATCAAGGGGACTATTTTGAAAGTGAAATTGCAGTTTTTAAAGCTTTAAGCAGCTTAAAGAAGCAAAAAAAAGTCAATGACCAATTTTATGAAAGTTATAATCTTCTCGGAATATTGTATAACGAGAGAGAGGAATATCCTAAGGCATTAGAATATCAAAAGAAAGCTCTAAGTGTTTTAGAAGATAAATCAATACCGTTAGAATATCAGTTTAAAGCTACTTCTTTAAATAATATAGGTTTTATTTATATGAGTATGCACAATTATAAAGAGGCAATTGTCTATTATAAAAGAGGGTTAGAAGAGAAAAAATTATTTGAGGAAAAACCAATATTATATGCGATGCTTCTGGATAACCTGGCTTATTCGAAGTTTAAATTAAATGAACCGAATGAATTGCCGGATTTGTTTTATAAGTCTTTAAAAATTAGGGACAGTCTCATGCTTAAATCGGCAATAGTATCAAGTAAAATACATCTGTCAGAGTATTACGCTTATAACAAAGATACTTTTAGGGCTGTTCAATATTCAAAACAGGCACTCATTTTATCCCGTACATTGGGCAAGTTAAATAGTACATTAGGAGCTCTGAAACAAATTGCAGTTGTTGATCCTAAAAATGCTTCAGATTATACGAAAGAGTATATCAAATTAAACGACCAAATGTTAAGGGCAGAACGTAAAATGGGCGAAAAATTCTCCCGTATACAATACGAAACCAACGAAATAAAAGATCAAAACTCAAATCTTCAGGAGAAAAATAAAACCCTGATATATGTTTTTAGTATTTGTACCCTGATAGGTTTATTCTTTTATGTGTACAAAACGCAGCAGGCTAAAAACCGGGAGTTACTTTTTAAGCAGCAACAGCAGATTGCCAACGAAGACATTTATAATCTGATGATCTCGCAGCAAAATGATATTGAACAGACGCGTATTAAAGAAAAGAAAAAAGTAGCTCAGGATTTGCACGATGGCGTTTTAGGAAGAATGTTTGGCGTGAGGATAAGCTTAGACAGTCTGGATAAAATTGATGAGGCAGAAGCCGCTCCCAAAAGAAAAAAATATCTGACCGAACTAAAACATATCGAAGAAGACATACGCGAAATTTCACATGACTTAAATAGAGAGAAATCCGAATTAATTAATAATTTTATCGCGATTTTAAATAAATTATTCGAAGACCAGCAAAATACCTACGATTCAAAATTAATTACCTCATTTGATTCTAATATTAAATGGGAACTGGTAAGTAATACCGTTAAAATTAATTTATACAGAATCATTCAGGAAGCATTGCAGAATTGTAATAAGTATGCAAATGCAGACACTATTACAGTTGAATTTAAAAGTGAAATAGATCATTTGGTTTTGTCTATTTCTGATGACGGAATTGGATTTAATGTCAAAAGAATTAAGAATGGCATAGGATTACATAATATCCAATACA
This sequence comes from Flavobacterium aquidurense, assembly GCF_002217195.1. Taxonomy (NCBI): domain Bacteria; kingdom Pseudomonadati; phylum Bacteroidota; class Flavobacteriia; order Flavobacteriales; family Flavobacteriaceae; genus Flavobacterium; species Flavobacterium aquidurense. Next base: position 229,171 of record NZ_MUGR01000014.1, read on the forward strand.
GAGCGGCGGAATGCAAAGGGACAGCCTCTTTGAAATCAGCCAAAGGCGAAGGAACACTTCTTGAAATTAAAATCCCCATAGATCAGAAAATTAACCTACAGAATACATGACAATTGACTTAAATGCCCCCGATCCCAAATTAATTAAAAAAAACATATTAATTGTTGACGATCACCCCTTTATTATTGAAGGGTATAAAAATGCAATAACACGTTATCATCCGGATCAGTACGAATTTATAATTTCGCAGGCCCACGATTGTAAATCCGGATATGATTTGATTCAGGACGGGCAAAGTCCGGAGTTTGATATTGCTTTTTTAGATATTAGTATGCCTTCTTATGAAGAAAAAGATATTTTTTCAGGTGAAGATCTTGCAAGGCTAATCTTAAAGAAAATGCCAAGCTGTAAAGTCATTTTACTGACAATGTATACAGAATTGCTAAAAATAAAAACCATTATCAGAACCATTCAGCCGAATGGTTTGGTTATAAAAAATGATCTGACGTTTGATGAATTGCTTTTTGCACTGGACAAAGTCATGAAAAATGACAAATATTACAGTCAGTCGGTTCAGAAAATACTCAACCAGTCGCCTCATAATTTAATCGAAATTGATGAGTTTGATAAACAAATTTTATTTCATCTCTCAAAAGGAACGCCAGTAGAAGATATGCCGCAATACATTCCGATTTCTTTGAATGCGATTGAAAAACGTAAATTAAGCCTCAAAGAATTGCTCAAAGTAAAATCAGGTTCTGATGAAGAATTACTGAAAGAAGCCAAGAGTAAAGGACTTTTTTAAGAATGAAATTCTAAACAAAAAATTCCAAATTCCAATAATACAAGATCATTGGAATTTGGAATTTTTTTTATTTGAAATTTTAAGTCGACTATTCCGTCAAAGCATCCCAGCCACGCGCTTTCAAAGCAATTTGGGTGTTGGCCCGGGTCACTAAATGTATGCCTTCGCTTTCGTCTGCCATATGACCAATTACAGAGAAATTTGGATTTCCCTTTATCTTGTCAAAATCATTAATGTCAATTGTAAAAAGCAATTCATAATCTTCACCGCCATTAATCGCAACGGTTGTACTGTCGATATTAAACTCTTCGCAAGTCGAAATAAATTGTGGATCTAACGGAAGTTTATCTTCATATAAATTACAGCCTACTTTTGACTGTTTACATAAATGAATAATCTCAGAAGATAAACCGTCTGAAATATCGATCATCGAAGTGGGCTTGATTTCAAGAGCGTGCAATAAAGTACGAACATCTTTGCGTGCTTCAGGTTTCAGCTGGCGTTCGATAAGATAACTGTACATATCAAGATCAGGCTGACTGTTTGGGTTCACCTGGAAAACCTGTTTTTCGCGTTCTAAGACTTGTAAGCCCATATATGCAGCGCCAATATCACCGGTTACCACAAGTAAATCTGTTTGTTTGGCACCATTTCTATAGACCAGTTCATCTTCATCAGCTTCACCAATTGCTGTAATGCTAATAATTAATCCTTTTTGCGATGAGGTAGTGTCGCCGCCAATAACATCAACTTTATATTCTTTTGCAGCGTGTGTAATCCCATCAAATAATTCTTCTAAGGCTTCTAGTGGAAAACGGTTAGAAACCGCTACAGAAACCGTTATTTGCGTTGGTTTGGCATTCATGGCACAAATGTCAGACAGGTTTACAACAACTGCTTTGTACCCTAAATGTTTTAATGGCATATAAGCCAAATCAAAATGTACGCCTTCGATCAGTAAATCAGTTGAAACCACTACTTTTTTATCCTTAAAATCAAGAACAGCAGCATCGTCACCAATACTTTTTAAAGTAGATTCCTGAGTAACATCAAAATTTTTGGTGAGATGTTCAATTAAGCCAAATTCACCTAATTGGGCTATACTGGTACGTTGCGGATTTTTATCTTCGATCATTTTTTTTAAGTTCCAATGTTTGTAAGGCGCAAAGGTACAAATTTTAATGGCGTAATATCGTAGAGATGAACAGCAGTAAATCTTGCTCATAATAAAGCGTTTGTTATAATCGATAAAAGTATTTAACACATAGCAACAGAGAGATAAAAACATAAATCAAAAACATATTCGAAGAAAATCAAGATTTTCAACACAAAGCTATGTTTTCTTTAGAAAAGTGAAACGTCTTTATTCTCAAAGAAAAGCTATGTTTCTATGTGTTAGAATAAAATTGCAATATTTGTAGAGAATGCGTCTTTATACCTGTTTGAAAACTATTGTAAATGACCTGTTTTTCTAAACAACATTTTTTTCGGATCTTTAAGAGAATTAAAAACAATAAAAAATGAAATCATTTGATATAGTTACACTAACCGTAAACCCTTCAGTAGATAAAAGCACCCATTTTACAGGCCTGATTGCGGAGCAGAAAATAAGATGCGGAGAACCGCAATTTGATGCCGGCGGTGGCGGAATAAATGTTTCTAAAGCTATTGCACGCTTACACGGAAGTTCACTGGCGGTTTTTACTTCGGGCGGAGCTGTTGGCGAAATGCTGAAAGATTTAGTAAAAGAGGAGACAGTTGATTTTGAGGCAATTGAAACCAAAACAGCGACAAGAGAAAATTTTATAGCCGTAGATGATCATACGAATTCACAATACAGATTTGGGTTTTCGGGAGATGTTTTATCCAATTCAGAAGTAAAAAAGGTGTTGGAAACCATTTCGAATTTAAAACCAAAATTTTTAGTCGCAAGCGGAAGTTTAAATGAAGGTTTGTCAACCGATTTTTACCAAAAAGTAGCTGAAATAGCCAAGAAATCAAATTCAAAACTAATCGTTGATACTTCCGGCGAAGCCTTAAAAAAAGTTCTGGAAACAGGAGCCTATCTGATAAAACCCAATGTAGGTGAACTGGCAAAATTAGTGGGTGTTGAGCGTCTTGAAATGGAAGAGGTAAATGAAGCGGCAAAAAAAATAATTACCAAAGGCGGAGCCGAAATTGTGGTAGTTTCACTTGGCCCGCAAGGAGCTGTTTTAGTAACTAAGGATGAATATGAATATGTTCCGGCACCAAATGTTGCCAAAAAAAGTACAGTTGGTGCAGGCGATAGCATGGTAGGAGGAATGGTTTGGGCATTGTCTCAAAATAAAAGCCTGAAAGAAGTAATTCGCTGGGGAGTCGCCTGCGGATCTGCCGCAACAATGAATGAAGGAACAAAATTGTTTAAGTATGAAGATGCCAATCGCCTGTTTGAATGGCTGAAGAATAAATAAAATCATTGCGTGTTACCCGACAGGTTTTAAAAATCTTTAGGGTTTGGTTGATGGTAAATAATGAGTTTACGTTGTGTGAGAGGTATTGCTGTGTGACTCTATAGCAGGAAATGAAAAAGTATTTAATTTTTTTTTTTTTTCCTGCTGACAAACTGTTGTCACCGGCCCTAAATACTTTTGAAGTATTAAAAATATAAAACTTTAAAACTATGAAAACATTAGCTGCACAAGTGATTACTCCTGAAGATTTATTGAAACACTGGCAAGGTCATCGCGCTCTTACACGTCGCGTGATTGAAGCGTTTCCGGAAAAAGACTTTTTTGAATTTTCGATAGGAGGAATGAGAACTTTTTCTAAAATGACAGATGAACTTTTGGCTATTGCAGTTCCCGGACTAAAAGGAATTGTGAATAAAGAAGTGAAACCTTTTACTGAAGAGACAGAAAAACTGATTTTTAAAGCGCAATATCTTGAAAAATGGGACGAAGCAACAGCAGAGATCAATGCGTATTGGGAGAAATTATCGATTGAAGATTTTAATGAAAACTTTAATCTTTTTGGCCAGTACGAATTTCCGGTGATCCAGAATGTATTGTATTTTGTTGATAATGAAGTGCACCACCGTGGACAAGGATATGTATATCTGAGAGCGTTAGGAATTGAGCCTCCTTTTTTCTGGGAAAGATAGTATTTTTGAAGATTGGCTAAATAAAAAAACTCCTGAGAGATGAACTTGAAATTCTTCTTTTGGGAGTTTTTTTATGAGAGTCTTTTTATATAACTCTCAACAAGTTCCAGCGTTCTTATTTTAAGTTTTTCCGGTTCCAGAATAGTGGCATAGTCCCCAAACATCAAAAACCAACGCGGAAAACCTTCCTGGATATCACGCGACATAAAGGTCATTTCGATCTGATCGTCGACTTCTATTTCAGAAACATAACCGTGATATTTTTGTTCGTAGCGAAGGTAATTGACAATTTTTTTCGAAACCAGAATCCGGACTTTTGTAGTTGGGATGGTTTCCGTTTTATTCAGGTAGGTTTCCAGGGAATCATGTTCTATGGTAAAATGGCATTCGGTTTTTTGAATGCCGTGAATCCTGTCTGTTCTAAATTGTCTGTAATCCTTTCGCAGATGGCAATAACCCAGAAAATACCAGTTGTTATTGTCATGAAAAACCCCCACAGGTTCAATGTTTCTATAGCTTGCTTCTTCGGCTTCTAAAGTTTTATAACAAAGGATTATTTGTTTTTTCTCGGCAATGCTTTCAAATAAAAGTGTCAGGGTATTGGGCGATTTATCAGGAAATTGCGGTCCGGAAGTCTGCATAACCACTTTTGATTCTATAGTCGAAAGCCAGTCTTTATCAGTACTTCTCAAAACAGATTTCAGTTTGTACATCGCTGCGGCATAGTGTGACCCAAGGGATGGATCAGTAAATTTCTGCATTAGTTTTTCGGCCGCGATAAAACTGCTGACTTCTTCGCGCGTAAACATAACGGGAGGTAAGCGATAACCTTCCATTAAAGCATAACCCACTCCCGCCTCACTATAAATGGGAACTCCGGAGGCTTCAAGAGTTCTAATGTCTCTGTAAATAGTTCTTAGGCTTACTTCAAAACGATCTGCTAATTCTTGTGCTTTTACAATTTTTTTAGATTGCAATTGAATAAGAATCGCGACAATACGGTCAAATCGTTTTGGGGTTTCGTCCAACATTTTTTTTTGAAGTTACTGAGTTAGTAAGGTTCAAAGATACAAAGGATGAAATTTAAAGAAAGCAAAAAAGCTGTCCCAAATTGAGACAGCTTTTTTAGTATTTGCTCGATACGAATCTAGAATCTGTACAAAAGTCCAAATTGAGGCTGGTCGAAAATGTTTTCAAATAAATTAATGTTCAAATTAAAAGTATCTGATGATTTACCATTTTCAGGCGCAACGCTGTTGTAGGCTAATACATTCGCTAATGTAAAAGTTACCGCGATATTTTTGGTAACAAAATAATTCAGTCCAACAGTAATGTCTGCCGTAACGCTGTTACTGGTATCACTGTTTGGCGGAGTTTCGATTTTATTACGTCCGTATCCTAAACCAGCCTCAGCAAAAGCTTTGAAACGTTTTTTATCCAGTTCTAAAAAGTAGTAACGGGCAAAAGCACCCACTCCAAATACATTTGTTTTTACTCTGGTAGCTTCAACTTCTTCGCTAGAGTAATTTAGTTTTGCTCCAACGGCAAACTTATCACTTAGTAAATACCCAAATTTTGGACTAAATCCATAATAATCCGAGTCGCCGCCTGTGCTAATTTTGATAGAACCCTCAAGGAACATATCGCCTTTTTCAAAAGTTATTCCTTTTGCTGAATTCATTTCAGAGTCGACCTCACCCTGTTGCGCATTGGCAAATGAAAAAGTTAGCATCGATAAAATAACAAAAAATTTAGTTTTCATAATAATTGCTTTTAAATGTTGTAAGATTAAAATTATGTTTTTACTCTTAAAAATTTGATGAAAGCAATCAATAGGATTAAAAATGAAGTTATTGAGTTAATAATCCTACTTTTTAGTAGGTGTTTACGTGTTTATTTTTGAAGATTTGTTATGATATTTTTATTATTAATGATGGATAATCGTAGGATAATGGTATGAAATCTGTCTTTTTCCAAACAAAAAACCCGATAACTTTCGTCATCGGGTTTCTCTATAATCTATTCTCTTTATTCTTTCTTCTAAAAATAAAAAGACTAATCGTTCAATTTCAAAACAGCCATAAACGCTTCCTGAGGAATCTCTACGTTTCCTACTTGTCTCATACGTTTTTTACCTTTTTTCTGTTTTTCAAGCAGTTTACGTTTACGGGAGATATCACCACCGTAACATTTTGCGGTAACGTCTTTACGAAGTGCTTTAATGGTTTCACGAGCAATAATCTTAGCACCAATTGCAGCCTGAATCGGAATGTCAAATTGTTGTCTTGGGATTAACTCGCGTAATTTCTCGGTCATTTTTTTACCAATGTTATACGCGTTGTCTTCGTGAATCAATGCAGAAAGTGCATCAACCGTTTGAGCATTCAAAAGAACATCCAGTTTTACCAGTTTCGAAGTTCTCATTCCTATCGGAGAGTAATCAAAAGAAGCATAACCTTTAGAAACTGTTTTCAGACGATCATAAAAATCGAATACAATTTCTGCCAATGGCATGTCAAAATTCAATTCAACACGTTCAGTAGTCAAATAGGTCTGGTTGGTAATTACACCACGTTTTTCGATACAAAGACTCATTACGTTTCCAACAAAGTCAGCTTTTGTAATGATGGTTGCTTTGATATAAGGTTCTTCCACTCGGTCTAAACGGGAAGGTTCAGGCAAGTCAGAAGGATTGTTTACAACAAATGGAGTTTCAGGATCTTTTTTGGTATACGCCAGGTACGAAACGTTAGGAACTGTAGTAATTACAGTCATGTCGAACTCACGCTCTAAACGTTCCTGGATAATTTCCATGTGAAGCATTCCTAAGAATCCGCAACGGAAACCAAATCCTAAGGCTGCAGAACTTTCAGGAGTAAAAACTAGCGAAGCATCATTTAGTTGCAATTTTTCCATAGAAGAACGCAAATCCTCATAATCTTCAGTATCTACAGGATAAATTCCGGCAAATACCATTGGTTTTACATCCTCAAAACCTGTAATCATATTAGTAGTCGGCGTTTTGGCATCTGTCAGAGTATCTCCAACTTTTACATCTTTGGCTTCTTTAATTCCAGAAATCAAATAACCAACATCACCTGCAGAAATAACATTTTTAGGAACCTGGTTTAATTTTAAAGTTCCAATTTCGTCAGCAAAATATTCATTGCCGGTAGCCATGAATTTAATTTTTTGCCCTTTTTTGATCTCTCCGTTTTTCACGCGAAAAATAACTTCAATTCCACGGAACGGATTGTAATGCGAATCGAAAATCAAAGCCTGTAACGGCTCATCAACATTTCCTGACGGAGGCGGGATTTTTTCGATAATGGCAGCTAAGATATTCTCAACACCAAAACCTGTTTTTCCTGAAGCATGAATAATATCTTCCAGTTTACATCCTAATAAATCAATGATATCATCACTAACTTCTTCCGGATTAGCACTTGGTAAATCAACTTTATTCAGAACCGGAATAATTTCCAGGTCATTTTCTAAAGCAAGATACAAGTTCGAAATCGTTTGTGCCTGAATACTTTGCGCAGCATCCACAATCAAAAGTGCGCCTTCGCAGGCAGCAATAGATCGTGAAACTTCGTATGAAAAGTCAACGTGACCGGGAGTGTCAATAAGATTTAAAATATATTCTTCTCCTTTATAGGTATATTCCATCTGAATGGCGTGGCTCTTAATAGTGATTCCACGCTCACGCTCCAGGTCCATGTTGTCAAGCAATTGAGCTTTTTCTTCACGAGCTGTAACGGTTTGTGTAGCGCCTAATAAGCGGTCTGCCAATGTACTTTTACCGTGGTCAATGTGTGCAATAATGCAAAAGTTACGTATCTTCTTCATTTTAATATATCAATTCTCTAAACGAGTTTTAAGTAATTTCAGGGTATAATTTGCGCTGTAGGGATTGCCTTAGAGCATGTTATTAAGGCGCAAAGATAGCGCAAAGTTTTGGATTCTGGAATGTAGTTGTTATATAGTTGGAATCTGAGATTTAAAACAAGCTTTAAAACTCGAAATTAACCCCTTTTTCGGTTAGTTTTTTGTACGTATCAGCATCAAATTTGTACAATTTTGCCGCCCTGTGCGAGACGTCCTGCTGTTTTTCGTCTAAGGCTACCAATAATTTCATGTGCAGTATTTTTCGGCGAAAATTAGATTTGTCCAGTTCGATTCCCAGTATTTCTTCATACAAATGCATCAATTGCAACAAGGTAAATTTATCAGGCAAAAGATTAAAACCAATAGGAGCCTGACGAACGCGATTGCGCAGTTGCATCAGACTGAATTTCAGAATCTCGTTATGATCAAAAATCAGATCAGGAATCGTATTAATTTTATACCACTTTGCTTCAATTACAGATAAACTGGCTTTTATATTATAATCCTCGCGATTCACCAAAGTATAATAACCAATGGTGACCACTCGTCTTTCCGGTACACGATCCGGATTCGTAAACGCTTTTAGCTGCTCTAAATAAATGTTGTCAAGACTGGTAAGTTCAGATACAATTCGTTGTGCCGCGTCATCAGCACTTTCCTCTTTTTTCATATATCCGCCAAGAAGTCCCCATTTTCCAATGCTTTCTCCGCCGGCATGCTGTACCAGAAGCACTTCGAGACTTTCTTTGTTAAACCCGAATATAACGCAGTCAATTGTGATTCCGTCAATTGCATGAGCAGTCGGACTATCATTTTCGGGATTGCTTTTAGAAGATAAAAGATTCATTTTATGTATTTATAAAAGAGTATTAAAATTCAAAATTGAATCCTTTTTCGGTAAGTTTATTATAAATTTCCGGATCAAATTTGAATAATTTAGCGGCTCTGTGCGAAACATCCTGTTGTTTCTCGTCTAAAGCAACTAATAATTTCATATGCAGGATTTTTCGTCTGAAATTAGATTTATCCATCTCAATTCCTAAAATTTCTTCGTACAAATGCATTAACTGCAACAGAGTGAATTTTTCCGGTAAAAGATTGAATCCAATAGGAGCCTGACGTACCCTGTTTCGAAGATGTTTTAAGCTATATTCTAAAATTTCGTTATGATCGTAAATCAAATCAGGAATGCTGTTGATTTTGTACCATTTTGCATCAGAGGCCGTAAAACCAGCTTTAATGTTATAATCTTCCCGTTTTACCAAAGCATAATATCCAATCGTGATAACGCGTCGAAGCGGGAAGCGGTCCGGATCACCAAAAGCCTTCAATTGTTCCAGATAAATATTGTCAAGCCCGGTAAGTTCATTCAATAAACGGTGGGCCGCATCATCAGTACTTTCTTTTTTATAGATCCATCCTCCCGGAAGACCCCATTTTCCTTTACTGATTCCTTCTCCGTGCTGAACAAGAAGCACTTCGAGACTTCCTTTGTCAAATCCAAATATCACACAGTCAATCGTGATCGCGTTCATTGCGGTTTGCTCGCTTTTTAAAGCTGAATCGTCCTCTGTATTTTTAACCATGCGTTATTTTAAATTTTGACAAATTAAATAAATAAAATGTTTAGTTGACTTCGTAAAAGCTTTATATTTTTCTTAACGTAACAATTTTCTGGTAATCAATCATTTGTAATTTGACTAAAAATGATGTTTTAAAACGGTTATTCTTAAATGCTTGATTGTCAAATCGCTAATTCATTATTTTTTTAATATTTTTTTATTCCATTTAGATTAAAATTTTATGGTATCAATAATAATTTAGTTCTAATAATCAGAATCGGAAAAAAATAACCCTAATATTTTGTTAATATAGAAAAAATGTTTTACACTTGTAGTCAAAATAACCATAAGATAAGTTCAGTTTGACTATAAGATTAAAAAGGACAAATCTATAACTAACTTTAAATACCACCAAATGTTTTTTTTAGGAATTGATTTAGTAGTTCGTGCCGGAAATCCGAACTTGTTTTTGAGTCCGGTTTTCAGGGAAATTTTTGCCAACACTACACACACGACTTTAGAATTATACTTCAGGTGCAGCAAAAAGCACCGCTTACGGTTTTGAATATTGCAATTCTCCCGATCAGGTTTTTCAGGAATTGCAATGTTTAGAGAATTGAACCAAACAAGAAACTGATTTCTCAATATCAGGATTTGTATCAGGAATAGAAAAATCAAATTAAACAATAAGAATGAGTACAACCAACCAAACTTACTTTAAAAATATAGATCCTATAAAATTCGAAGGACGAGATAGTGATAACCCGTTAGCATTTAAATGGTATGATGAAAATCGCAACGTAGCAGGAAAAATAGTAGCGAAAGAGAACTATTCGAACAGATCATTTCAAATGCCTATTAAGCAGGTAAAAAATAACTAACTATAATTTAAACCAATTCTTAACTATTATGAAAAGCAAACATTGTATTAAAACAACACCGCTCTCGTTTTGTATGGCGCTGTTGCTTAGTGTATTTATGATGCAGTCCGGTTTTGCACAGGAGCAATCCCAATTTATAACCGGAAATGTAAAATCAGCAGATGATGGTATGGGAGTTCCGGGTGCAACCATTGCAATCGAAGGAACTAAAACAGCAACATCGACGGATTTTGACGGAAACTTTAAACTGGAAGCAAAAACAGGCAACGTGATTGTAATCAGTTTTATGGGATTTAAAACACAGCGTGTAACCATTGGCGCTCAAAAAGCCATTACTGTTACTTTACAAACAGAGGCGGCAGACCTTAAAGAGGTGGTTGTTATTGGTTACGGTTCACAAAAGAAAACATTGGTTACCAATGCTGTTACACAGGTGAGCGGTGATAATCTGGCCAAAACCAATACTACAAATGCACTGCAGGCGCTTCAGGGCCAGGCAGCAGGACTTCAGATTACATCTACTTCAGGACAGCCCGGAGAAGCGATGAAAGTGGTGATCAGAGGTGTGGGATCTGTAGCAGGAAGTAGTCCGCTGTATGTAGTTGACGGAATCCTTACCGGTGATATTTCGTATTTGAGCAATTCAGATATCGAATCTATTTCGGTTCTGAAAGATGCGGCTTCTGCAGCAATATATGGTTCTCAGGCTGCAAACGGAGTTGTTTTGGTAACTACTAAAAAAGGAAAACGCGGTGCTCCCGGAAAAATTACTTTCGATCAGTATTACGGTGTGCAATCAGTAGCCAGAAAAGTAGATTTATTAGACGCAACTGAATACGCTACTATATTGAATGAAGCAGCAGTAAACTCCGGTAAAACGCCTTATTTTACTAACGGCCAAATTGCCGGCTTAGGAAAAGGAACAAACTGGATGGATAAAATGTTAACGGATAATGCCGCTACTAAAAACTTCTCGTTTGGTGCTTCGGGAGGTTCAGATACTTCTGTTTATTCTACATCATTATCCTACTTAGGACAAGAAGGAGTTGTAGGAGGAAAAGACCTTTCAAATTATCAACGTTATAATTTCAGATTCAATTCAGAACATAAATTATATAAAGATGTGGTTACAATAGGTCAGAATTTAAGCTTTGCTTATGTAGACAAAAATGGTATTGGTATTGGTAATCAGTACAACAACTCTTTAAGAAGTGCTTTTCAGGTTGCGCCATTATTACCAATGTACGATGCAAACGGAAATTATTTTGATACCACAAACAGCACAGAACCGTGGTTAGCAGGTACAGCAAATCCTTATGCCGTGATGGAGTACACGAATCAAAATGAAAGCAACAATCAGAAATTATTAGGGAATGTTTATTTGCAAATTGAACCTATAAAAAACTTAACATTCAAGACTACTTTAGGGCTTGATTATTATGTGTCAGAAGGACATGGATACACTCCTAAATACCAATTGTCTATTTATGCCAACACAGCTTTTGATAAGGTAAATCAAAACATGAACAAAAATAAGAGTATTACATGGGATAACTTGGTATCTTATAAATTTAATGCTGGTGAGAATCATCATCTTGAAGCCATGTTAGGGACATCATTTATCAACTATGATGGAACCTCTATAGAAGTGACAAATGCAGATTCTGTGTTTAATGATTTAGAACATGCCTGGATCGATAATACGACAAACAAAGACGGGGCTAAAATTGCAATTAAGGGCAAAAAAGAAGAAAATAAGCTGATGTCTTATTTTGGAAGATTAAACTACAACTATAAAGAAACGTACTTATTTAATGCAACGCTTAGAGCAGATGGTTCCTCAAAATTTGCTCCGGGAAATCAATGGGGTTATTTTCCTTCAGTATCCGGAGGTTGGGTAGCTTCAAATGAAGAGTTTTTAAGAGATTCAAAAGTATTCAATTTCCTTAAATTAAGAGCAAGTTGGGGGCAGGTTGGTAATCAGAGTATCAGGTCGTTTCAGTATTTAGCATTAATTAAATCAAATAATACGAACTATAATTTTGGTAATGAAGAAGGAGTTCAGACACCGGGATCTTATCCTCAAAACATATCCAACACAAATGTAAAATGGGAAACTTCAGAGCAGATTGACCTTGGTTTAGATGCAAGATTTTTAAACAATGCATTGAATGTAACTTTTGATGTGTACCAAAAAACGAATAAAAACTGGTTGGTCCTGGCACCTATTTTGGCGACTGCAGGAGCAGATGCGCCATTTATCAACGGTGGAGATGTTGTTAATAAAGGAGTGGAGTTAAGTCTTAATTACCAAAATAAAATTGGCGATTTTAATTACAGCATCAGTGCAAACGGAGCTTATAATAAAAACGAGGTAGGTAAAATACCAACTATCGATGGTCTTATTCACGGATTAAACAATGAACTTTATGACAATGCCGGTGAATTTTACAGAGCAGAAAACGGACAGCCGTTAGGATATTTCTGGGGATATAAAACAGGTGGTGTTTTTCAGAATCAGGCACAAATAGACAATTATAAATCAGCAAGTGGTGTAGTATTACAGCCTACTGCAGCTCCCGGAGACCTTATTTATGTAAATACTAATGGTGATGATAAAATAGATGCAACTGACAAAACCAATATCGGAAATCCAAATCCGGATTTTACGTATGGTTTCTCTTTATCAGGCAGCTATAAAGCTTTTGACTTCTCTGTTATGGCAAATGGTGTAGCAGGAAATCAAATCGTGCAATCGTATAGAAATCAGGCAGGGGCTTACGGAAATTATACTTCAGCAATATTAGACCGCTGGCACGGAGAAGGCTCTTCGAACACAATGCCAAGAGTTACGGAAGACAATAGAAACTTTACGCAATTTTCTGATCTGTATGTTCAGGATGGGGATTTCTTGAGAATCAGTACCGTAACATTAGGATTTGATTTAGCGAAAATGAGACAATCTAAACCTTTTTTTGCGAGTCAGTTCAGAGTTTATTTCTCAGTGTTGAACCTTTATACTTTCACAAAATATAATGGTATGGATCCTGAAATTGGATTTGGTTCTTCAAATGATGACCAAAAGTTTTCATCAGGTGTTGACGTAGGATACTACCCAAGACCAAGAACATTCATGTTGGGATTAAATATTAAACTTTAATAAATAAAAAGATGAAAAATACATATCTATATATATTCTGTTTGGGTTTATTGTCTTTGGGTTCTTGTAGTTTAGAAACAGAACCTCTGGTACAGCAAACAGATACTAATTTTTATAAAACAACAGATGATGCTTATGCAGCATTAGTAGGCTGTTATGATGGTTTGCAAGTAGCTACCGGAGCAAGCGGACTGGGAATTCCCGTGATAAGCGAAGTAATGTCTGACGATTGTTTTGGAGGAACCGGTAATTCAGATCCTTACAACTACGCTGCTATAGATGAGTTTGATATTAGCCGTTCTCCTTCAGATGTAGATTTGCTGAATGCAAACTGGATTGCTTATTACAAAGCCATTTATCGTTGTAATGTCTTCTTGTCAAAAATCGATCAGATCGACTGGAAAGGAGATACTACATTAAAAAACACCTACGAGTCAGAAACTAAATTTATTAGAGCTTATATTTATTTTGAGATGGCACGTTTATGGGGAAGTGTACCGTTGTTGACCGCACCTTCATCTGAAAACATACCTCAGGCAGCGCCTGAGGAAATTTATAAAGTAATCGCAGAAGATCTGGTATTTGCCTCAAACAATTTGCCGGGTACGGGATATGCTGCCACAACTAGCGGACGTATTACAAAATGGGCGGCAAAATCTTTATTGGGACGCGTTTATTTGTATTACACAGGATATTACGGAAAAGCAGATTTAGCCGGTGTTGTCAATAAAACACAGGCATTAGGACATCTTGAAGACGTTATTGCATCAAGTGGTCACGGTTTAGTAGATGATTTTTCTACTTTATGGCCGGCAGCTTCGGTAGATAAATATGCAGGGGAAGGTAATAAAGAAACGGTTTTCTCTATTAAATATACTTATACAAGTGACTATGACGGAAACACAGATGGTAACCATTGGTTAGTAATGTTCGGGATGAGAGAATTCTCGTCTTATCCTTATGGTCGCGGATGGGGAATTACGGTAAATTCTAAATTATGGAACGCTTATACAGCAACAGATACAAGACGTGTAGCAACCGTAATTGGCATTAATGAAGAAAAAATAAAATTTGATAAGATCAATAATCAAAGAGAATACACAGGTTATTATAACAAGAAATATTCGCCAATGGTAGACAAAGACGGAAAAGATATGTCTCTTGTTATGGGAAGCCAGTATTGGGATATAGGTCAGTTTCAGGATTATGTTGTCCTGAGATACTCAGATGTTTTACTAATGGCAGCAGAATTAGGCAGCGGAAGTGCGCAAACTTATTTCGACAATGTTAGAAGAAGAGCCTACAAAGACAACTTTACGTCTTTACCGGTGAATTATGATAATATCATGAACGAAAGACATTTAGAATTTGCCCTTGAAGGAGTGAGATATTGGGATTTATTGCGTCAGGGTATCGGAAAAGCTTCCGGAACAATCGCAGAAACTACATCCTTGTTAAGTGGTGGCGTTTCCGGAACAAAAACAATTTCAGCAGCTAAAATTCAGGCTACAAAAGGACTGCAGCAAATTCCGAATACTCAGATCACATTATCGGGCGGAGTGTTGAAGCAAAATGCAGGTTGGTAATTTTAACTTAAAAAGGAAAGAAATGAAAAATATTAAAGTATTAATTACATCATTTTTGATGACAGCACTAATGCTAGTATCATCTTGTTCACCGGAAACCTATACTTTGGACGGCCCGATGAGTAAATCGGATATACATTTTGAAATTACCCAGGATTTAACAGTCGATGCGGGTGGAAACACCGTAATACTGAAAAATACAACTCCAGGAGTGGTATTAAACTGGGATTATGTTACAGGAAAATCCAGTAAAGCAGTACAAAGTGTACAATATGCTTTTAAAGGCAGTTATACCATCAAAATTACTGCTGTAACCGGCGGTGGTATTGTAGAGTTAGATCCCGTAACGATTGTGGTAAGTCAGGACAACTTAAATTATGTTAATGATCCTCTTTGGACAGCGCTGTCTGGCGGAGTGGGCAAAAAGAAATCATGGGTAGCGGACACTGGTAAATACGGCCTGGCTCCGGGTGCCATGTCGTATGCAGATGCTTCCAAAGTAGTAGAATGGGGTAATTTTAGTCCAAACTGGGAACCTGAAGGAAATGCGAATTCAAGTTCAGATGCTGATATGCATTGGGGAAGATATATGACATTCAGCCTTGAAGGAGGACCTTTTATGACGGTTCATGAAAAAGATGGAACCACGATTCAAAACGGATCTTATTTCTTAGATATTAATGCGCATACTTTAAGTACAAACGGAACAACAATCCTAAGACCGGATAATTATATTGCCAACGTAGCGAACTGGAATGAAAACATTAAAGTATTAACGCTTACCGAAAATCAACTGCGAATTGCTGTTTTGAGAACCAATAACGAAGGACCTTGGTGGTATATCTGGAATTTTGTTTCGAAAGATTATGCAGACAGCTACGTGCCGCCTGTTACAGAACCCGTTCTTGACGAAGGCTATAATCCTGTTTTTGCTCCCGGCGAATTGGTAACAATGTTAACCGGAGGGGCCGGTGCAGGAAGAGTATGGCAATTAGATGCAGCAGGAAACCCAGTTGACTGGGTTGCAGCAGGCAAAGGCTGGACAGTGAATGCTGCAAGTTCTTCTGATTGGGGATGGAATCCTGGCTGGGCAGCTGTAGCAGGTAATTCATGGGTACGTTTTGACCAATGGGGTGGTAAATTAAATTATACCCGTAGTCAAAATGGAGTTGTAACTACCGGAATTTTTACCATAAATGCAGCAACGAATGAGATTAATTTAGGAACAGATACATTAATTCAAAATTCAGAAAGCTGGATGAGTCCAACTACGAATACAATTAAAGTAGTAAAAGCATACAATAAAGATTATCTTCAAAAAGGTATTTGGTTAGGAACATCTTACGATGCGGGTAAAGATGAATGGTTCGTTTTCCATTACATTATCCCTTAATTTATACCGTTTTTAGTTTAACAATAACCTGGAAGCGATCGAACTGCTTTCAGGTTATTTTAAAATTTATAATATGATGCTTCAGCTTACTTTATATAAAAAAATAGGATTGCTTTTTGTTTGTTTTCTTCTAATGACAGCATGCAAAACATCAGGCGATCAAAAATTTAAGGATCGGAAAGTTTCTTTTAATTCAGATTGGAGTTTTCATTTAAATGATAGTATAATAGACAAAGATACTATTGGAGCATCCACAAAATGGAGAACCTTAAACGTGCCTCACGATTGGAGTATCGAAGGGAAATTTGACGAAAAAAGTCCTGCCGGATACGGAGGCGGAGCGCTTAACGGAGGTTTAGGCTGGTATAAAAAAACATTTAAAGTTGCCGTTGAAGACAGTACAAAAGTAACTTCAATTACTTTCGACGGCGTTTACAAAGACAGCGAAGTCTGGATCAACGGACATTATTTAGGAAAACGTCCAAACGGATATATTGGTTTTCAATATGAACTATCTCCATACTTAAATTACGGAGACAAAAACAATGAAATTATTGTAAAGGTTGACAATTCAAAACAACCCAATTCACGCTGGTATTCAGGATCAGGAATTTTTAGAAATGTCTGGATCGAAACCACAGATAAATTACACGTTGCACAATGGGGAACTTATGTGACAACGCCAAAAGTTACTGCTGAAAAAGCTTTGGTAAACATTGAAACGACCATTCAAAACCAAAATACAGCTTCAAAAAAAGCAACAGTAACCACTACTATTTTTAAAGAAGATACCAAAGTAACATCGGTTACTCAAAATATAACGATTGGTGCCAACGCCAATCAAATTATCAAACAAAACGCTGAGGTCGAAACGCCAGTTTTATGGTCGGTTGAAAAACCAGAATTGTATACAGTCGTAACAGAAATTACTGTCGACGATCAAATTGTAGACCAATACAAAACCAATTTAGGAATCAGGGATTTTAAATTTGATTTGAACAAAGGTTTTATTTTGAATGGAAAACAGGTGAAAATAAAAGGAGTTTGTCTGCATCACGATTTAGGTCCGTTGGGAGCTGCGATTAATACGCGCGCTATCGAACGTCAGTTAGAGATCATGAAAGAAATGGGCGTAAACGGAATCAGGACTTCTCACAATCCTCCCGCTCCTGAACTTTTAGATTTATGCGATAAAATGGGTTTCATTGTCATGGATGAAGCTTTCGATATGTGGAAACAAACCAAAACCAAATACGACTACGGAAACGATTGGGACAAATGGCACAAAAAAGATTTAATCGATCAATTGCTCCGTGACCGCAATCATCCAAGTATTTTTGTTTGGAGTATTGGTAATGAAATTCCGGAGCAATGGAATGAAAAAGGGGTTGAAATTGCCAAAGAATTAGCCGCAATAACGCGCCAGTACGATAAAACACGTCCTTTGACGGCAGCGATGAATCCGCCGGTGAATATGAATATTGATGACGTAACCTTACAATTCGAAAAAAATAACGTCCAAATTAATCCACTTGCAGCATCTGGAGTTTTAGATTTAATTGGTTACAATTATGCGCATCAGACTTATGAACATCATCAAAAAAACTTCCCAAATACACCTTTCATAGCAACCGAAACCACTTCGGGTTTGCAAACAAGAGGTTATTATGATGCTGTTTCAGATACCATAAAAAAATGGCCGGTTAGTTGGGATAAAAAATTTGAAGGAGGAAATGCAGGAAACACCGTTTCTGCTTACGATCAGGTTCAGACACCTTGGGGTTCTACGCACGAAGCGACCTGGAAAGTTATTAAAAAACACGATTTCCTTTCAGGAATGTATATCTGGACAGGTTTCGATTATATCGGAGAACCCACTCCTTATGAATGGCCGTCAATCAGTTCCTATTTTGGAATTGTAGATCTGGCCGGTTTCCCAAAAGATGTCTATTATATGTACCAAAGCGAATGGACAGACAAAACCGTCCTTCACATTTTCCCGCATTGGAACTGGAAAGCAGGACAAACCGTTGACGTTTGGGCCTATTATAATAAGGCTGATGAGGTGGAGCTTTTCCTTAACGGAAAATCAGTCGGCATCAGAAGTAAAAAAGGAGACGATCTGCATGTAATGTGGAGAATTCCTTTTCAGCCCGGAACGCTAAAAGCAATCTCTCGTAAAAACGGAAAAACAGTTGTGGAAACCGAAATTAAAACAGCCGGAAATCCATCAAACCTAAAACTAACAGCAGACAGAAGTACCATCAAAGCTGATGGAAATGATCTGTCATTTGTAACCGTAGACATTCTCGATGCAAAAGGAACTTTGGCACCAAATGCAAACAACGAAATCAACTTTTCATTAAAAGGAAACGGAAAAATCGTAGGAGTTTGCAGCGGAGATCCGGTAAGTCACGAACCGTATAAAGGAACAAAACATACCGCTTTGGCAGGAAAATGTTTGGTCATTGTTCAGTCGGATACTAAAACGGGAAGACTGGAATTAACCGCTAAAGCAAATGGACTAAAACCGGCCACAATTGTAATTACAGCAGAATAGATAATCATTGAGGCAAATGTTTTAACACATAGAAACATAGATGTAGTTAATTCGTAAATAGGCGTTTCACTAATTTAAATATACATAGCTATGTGAAAGAAATGTGTTTCTTTTTGTATCCTTTTTGCAGATAAAAAAACTATGTTTCTATGTGTTAAATATTTTTTTGCTAATCAGGCACAACGTATTAAAAATATTATTTTGAATAAAAGTCATCAATAAATTAAACCAATGAAAAACTCAAAACTAACCGCATTGTTTTCTGCCTTCATGTTTGGATTTCTTGTAACGCCAAAAGCGTCCGCACAAATCCAGAACGCCGATGTGCTGAATGCTCCGATAGATATCAGCAAGGATTTTCAGAATTATCTGAATACCTTTTATTTTGCTGATGAATTGACTGCTTTTGATCCTGCAACAGGAAAAGGAACGATTAAATATCTGAGATATAACTATAAAACGCGTCAGGCTTTCAACAATATGATGATGAAACCAGACGTTGAAAAAGCAAACGAATTTCCAACAACAGAATACGAAGAATCTCCTGTTTTGCCATTCGAAATTCAGTTTGTTTCAGATCGAACAGTTCGTATCAAAACAACATCTGGACCGCAATTTCATCCGCAAAAAGAATCTTTGATGCTGATTGACGGCGTTGCGCCAAACCATCCTGAATTATGGAAATATTCTAAAATCGAAGGTGGTCACAGTTATACAAGTAAACACGGAAGAGTTGAAATCCTGACAAAACCCTGGCACGTAAAAATCTACGATGAAAAAGGAAAATTGCTGACAAGTACGCTTCACGATACCGATTTTAAAAATACCTATACACCAACACTTCCGTTCTCGTATGTGCGCAGAAACAGCGATTATTCCAGAAGTATGGGTGCGGCTTTTAGCTTAGAACCAGACGAGAAAATATTTGGTTGTGGAGAATCTTTTACACAATTCAACAAACGCGGGCAAAAAGTAGTTTTATGGACGGATGACGCCAACGGAATCCAGAATGAAACCATGTACAAACCAATTCCGTTTTACATGAGCAGTCGCGGTTACGGCGTTTTCATGCACCATTCAACACCTATTACAGTTGACTTTGGAAAATATTTTTCAAGTGCCAACGAAATGTATATTGGTGATGACGAAGCCGATTTGTTTTTCTTTATCGGAGAACCAAAAGACATTTTAGATCAATACACAGACCTGACCGGAAAAGCAGCAATGCCACCACTTTGGTCGTTTGGTTTCTGGATGAGCCGAATCACTTATTTTTCTGAGAAAGAAGGTCGTGACGTTGCAAGAGATTTACGCAAATATAAAATTCCAACAGACGTTATTCATTTTGATACCGGTTGGTTTGACGTAGACTGGAGAAACAATTACGAGTTTGCAAAATCTCGTTTCCCGGATGCTACAAAAATGATGTCAGATTTAAAGAAGGACGGTTTTGAGGTTTGTTTATGGCAATTGCCTTATTTCACACCAAAAAACACCTTGTTTCCTGAAATTATGGAAAAAAACTTAGCCGTAAGAGACCGCAAAGGAAATCTTCCGTATGAAGATGCCGTTTTGGATTTCTCTAACCCTGAAACCGTAACCTGGTATCAGGCAAAATTGAAAAAATTATTCGATCAGGGCGTTTCGGTTTTCAAAGTAGATTTTGGAGAAGCAGCACCGCCGGACGGAATTTACCATTCAGGAAGAACAGGTTTTTACGAACACAATTTATACCCGTTACGATATAATAAGGCTGTAGCCGAAATTACCCAGAAAGAAAAAGGATATACTTTAATCTGGGCAAGAAGTACTTGGGCGGGATCTCAACGTTATCCGTTACACTGGGGTGGAGATTCTGAAACCTCAAACGGCGCAATGTCGGCAGAATTACGTGGCGGACTTTCATTAGGACTAAGCGGATTCAGTTTCTGGAGTCATGATGTGGGTGGATTTGCAACAAAATCACCGGAGAATTTATACAGAAGATGGGCGCCTTTCGGAATGTTTACCTCACATGTAAGAAGCCACGGAGAACCTCCACGCGAACCTTGGTTGTACAGCAAAGATTTCCTGGAAGGATTTAGAAAAGCAGATAATATGCGTTACGAATTAATGCCATATATCTATGCTCAGGCCAAAGAAAGTTCACAAAAAGGATTGCCAATGATGCGCGCTTTATTTGTAGAATATCCAAATGATCCGGGAGCATGGTTAGTAGACAACGAATATTTATTTGGTTCAAGTATGCTCGTAGCACCACTTTTTGAAGAAGTAACGGAAAGAGACGTGTATCTTCCGGAAGGAACCTGGATTGATTATCAAACTAAAAAAGTATACCAATCTGGCTGGCATAAAATCACAGCCGGAGAAGTGCCCATTATAGTTTTAGTAAAAGACGGAACAGCTTTGCCCCACATCGCTTTAGCACAATCTACAAAAGACATGGATTGGAGTAAATTAACCCTAAAAGTATACGCAAGCGACACAACAACTTCGGCGACAGCCAAAGTATTTTTACCGGACGGTGATGCAGTACAAGAAATAAAAGTAACTAAAAACGGAAATAATTTTGATGTAACGTCAAACCCATTTCAAGGAAAAACGACTCTGAAAACAGAGTGGGTGAAATAAAAAAGGGTTGCCACAGATTGCACAGATTAAAATAATTAAAAATTGAGAATTAAAAATTAAAAATCTGCCGAATCTGCGTGAAAAAAATTAAACACATAGAAACATAGGTTTCTTATTCTTTAAAAAAGAAGACGAAAAAGAAACCAGTTTCTTTACACATAGTCCCGATAGCTATCGGGATGTGTTAATGCAAAGTGAAACGCCTTTTTTAAGTCTACAAAATCCTATGTTTCTATGTGTTTAAAATAAAAAAATCCCAACAAGGGATAAAAATAAGTTTTTGTTGAGTTTTTAAATCGGGTGAAAGCTTTGCCAACACCCGATTTATTAAAAATGAATTAAGAAAAAATATCATGAAAAATTACCTCATTCTTCCCGCTTTAATCCTTTCAGTTTCGATTGGATACAGTCAGAAAAATAAAAATGCTTACGAACTGGCATCGCCAAACGGGCAAAACAAAATTAAATTCGAATTAGTAAAAAACGCTCCAAAATATGCAGTGTCGCACGGAAAAACCGAAGTGATTACAGCATCAGATATGGGGTTTTTGTTAAAAGGAAATGAAAATTTAAGTACCGATTTTGAAATCAAAAGTGTGAAAAACTCTACTTTTGATGAAACCTGGGAACAAGTTTGGGGAGAAAAGAAAAATATTAGAAATCACTACAATCAGCTTTCTGTTCAATTACAGCAAAAAAGCGGAAATAAACGCAAGCTAGAAGTTCAGTTTCGCGCGTTTGATGACGGAATTGCTTTTAGATACGTCTATCCAAAACAAAATGTAAAAGACAGTATTTTCATTATGGATGAAAAAACGACTTTTAACCTGAAAGAAGATGGAAAAGCATGGTGGATTCCCGCAAATAGAGAAAACCGTGATGAATATCTTTTCAAAGACGCTCCCGTAAGTACACTTGATACCGTTTTGACTCCATTAACCATCGAAAGCAAAAACGGATTAGCCTTGAGTTTTCATGAAGCCAACCTGGTTGATTTTGCGAGTATGACTTTGGTCAACACAAACGGAACTCAGCTTAAATCTGATTTGGTGCCTTGGGCTGATGGTGTAAAAGTACGTGTAAAAGACACTTTCACCTCTTCTTGGAGAACGCTTCAGATTGGCGAAACTCCGGCCGATTTAATCACTTCTTATTTGATTTTAAACCTGAACGAACCCAACAAATTAAAAAACATCACAAATTATTTCAAACCCTATAAATATTTCGGAATTTGGTGGGGAATGCACATCGGGAAATATTCCTTTTGGGAAAGTGATATTCAGGGCGCAACAACCAAACATGCCGAAGAATATATCGATTTTACTGCCAAAGAAGGATTTCATCATTTACTGATCGAAGGATGGAACAAAGGCTGGACACCACAATGGTATGAAAATCATATGCACATGTTCAGTTTTACTAAAAGTGCAGATAATTTCGACCTTGAAAAAGTGGTGGAATACGGAAAGAAAAAAGACGTTGAATTAATCGGATATCACGAAACAGGTTCAAACCTGATTAATTATTTAAAAGAAGTCGATGCAGGTTTTGCATTGTACAAAAAACTGGGAATTCATTCCGTTAAAATTGGCCACGTAGGTTCAAAATTAAATATGAAAGAAATGCACTTCGGACAATTTGGAGTGAATTATTTCAGATATATTTTAGAAAAAGCAGCACAATATGATTTAGCCGTTTTATATCACGAATCTATAAAAGATACCGGAGAACGCAGAACTTTTCCGAACATGGTTTCAAGAGAAGCAGCTCGTGGACAAGAGTACAACGCATGGAGCGAAGGAAATCCGCCAAATCACTTGACGATTCTTCCGTTCACCAGATTGCTTTCAGGACCAATGGATTATACACCGGGAATTTTTGATGTTGAGGTAAAACAAGGATATCCGGGAAAAAGAGTTCATGGAACAGCAGCGCAGCAATTGGCATTATATGTAACGATTTATGCCCCAATCCAGATGATGGCCGATCTTCCTGAAAACTACGAAGGAAAACCGGCATTGCAATTCTTAAAAGATGTTCCGACAGATTGGGAAGACACAAAAGTTTTAGAAGGTAAAATTGGCGAATACATCACAACAGTTCGTAAAGACAGAAAAAGTGCCGATTGGTATTTAGGAACAATCACAAACGAAAAGGCAAGAGACGTAAATGTTGCTTTATCATTTTTAGATCCAAATGCAACTTACGAAGCGCAGATTTATGCTGATGCAGAAGGAACAGACGAAACACATAATCCGGCTGCAATAGCGATTTCTAAGAAAACGGTGAAAGCTTCAGATGTATTAAAATTACATTTAGGCGGAGCAGGAGGAACAGCAATTCGATTTAAAAAACTGTAATTTATAGATTTAGATTGACCCGACAGGTTTTTAAAACCTGTCGGGTTTATTCAGATAACGATTAGAGTTACATTTCAAAAAAACTATCAAAAACTAAAAAACCACAATTTATGAAAAACAAAATCATATACCTGTCAGCGGCATTGGCTTTTGCAATATTTACGTCGTGTAAAAATGAAACTCAAAAATCAGTTTCTGATTCAGGCGAAGCAAAAGAGTACAAAGGCAAAGAAATAGGATCCCAATTTGATGCCGAAATCGACAAGTTGGTTGCTCAAATGACGCTTGAGGAAAAAATAGGAATGCTGCACGGTAACAGCATGTTTACTAGCGGAGGCGTAAAACGTTTGGGAATTCCTGAACTTAAAATGGCCGATGGACCTTTAGGAGTTCGTGAAGAAATTTCGCGTGACAACTGGGCTCCGGCAGGATTAAAAGATGATTTTGCTACTTATTATCCCGCAGGCGGAGGTTTAGCCGCAACATGGAATGCTGAAATGGCGTATACTTTTGGAAACAGTGTCGGGCAGGAATTACGCGCCAGAGACAAAGACATGTTGCTGTCGCCAGCCATAAATATTGTGAGAACACCACTTGGAGGAAGAACGTATGAATATATGTCTGAAGATCCGTTTTTGAATAAAAAAATTGCAGTGCCATTAATTGTTGGTTTACAGGACAATGATGTGATGGCTTGTGTAAAACATTTTGCAGCCAACAATCAGGAAACCAATCGTGATTTTGTCGATGTACAAATTGACGAACGTACACTTCGTGAAATTTACCTTCCGGCATTCGAAGCTTCGATAAAAGAAGCTCATGCCTATAGTGTGATGGGGGCTTATAATAAATTTAGAGGAGAATATTTGTGTGAGAATGATTATATGCTAAATAAAATCCTTCGTGACGAATGGGGATTCAAAGGCGTTGTAGTTTCAGATTGGGCTGCAGTACATTCTACTGTAAAATCTTTAAAAAATGGATTAGACATTGAAATGGGAACTCCAAAACCTTTCAATGAGTTTTTCCTTGCCGATAAATTAATTGCTGCCGCTAAAAACAAAGAAATTTCAGAAGCAGAAATTGATATTCACGTAAAAAGAATCCTGCGCACTTTATTTCAGGTAAAAGCGATGGGCGGAAAAGACCGTGTAAAAGGAAGCATCGCCACCGAAGCACATTATCAGGATGCTTATAAAATTGCTGCGGAAGACATCGTTTTATTGAAAAATGAAAATAACGCATTGCCATTAAAATTAGACGGAGTAAAATCTATTGCTGTAATTGGAAACAATGCAACCAAGAAAAATGCCCTTGGAGGATTTGGCGCTGGTGTAAAAACAAAAAGAGAAGTTACACCGCTTGAAGGTTTAAAAAACAGATTGCCGTCATCAATAAAAATCAATTATGCTGAAGGATATTTAGAGCGTTACGATGAGAAAAACAAAGGAAATTTAGGAAACATAACCTCAAACGGCCCGGTAACAATCGATCAGTTAGATCCGGCTAAATTGCAGGAAGCGATAGAAACTGCTAAAAAATCAGATGTTGCCATCATATTTGCAGGTTCAAACCGTGATTACGAAACAGAGGCTTCAGATCGTAGAAACTTAAAATTACCATTTGGTCAGGAAGAATTAATTCAGAAAGTATTGGCCGTAAATCCAAGAACTATTGTAGTGATGATTGCGGGAGCTCCGTTTAATATTGATGCCGTAAGCAAAAAAACATCAGCATTAGTTTGGAGTTGGTTTAATGGTTCAGAAGGCGGAAATGCATTGGCAGATGTGATTTTAGGAAAAGTAAATCCATCAGGAAAATTACCATGGACAATGCCGAAACAAATTATGGATTCTCCGGCACACGCAACAAACAGTTTCCCTGGAGGAAAAACAGTAAACTATGCCGAAGGAATTTTAGTAGGATACCGTTGGTTTGATACTAAAAATATCGCGCCATTATATCCTTTCGGATTTGGATTGTCGTACACCACTTTTGCTTTCGATACTGCAAAAACAGACAAAACTTCGTATGCAGAAAACGAAACAATCACAGTTTCTGTAGACGTAAAAAACACAGGAAAAGTAGATGGAAAAGAAGTAGTTCAGTTATATACTTCAAAATCAGATTCGAAAATAACACGTGCAGCACAGGAATTAAAAGGTTTTCAGAAAACATGGGTAAAAGCAGGAAGCTCAGCTACAGTAACCATTAAAGTTCCGGTAAAAGAATTGGCGTATTACGATGTAACCGCTAAAAAATGGACTGTTGAGCCTGGAAAATATACGTTGAAATTAGGAAACTCTTCCAGAGATATCAAAAAAGAAGTTGTTGTAACAATCAAATAAAGTTTGAAACTGTAATGCTCTTTAATTTTTATTAAAGAGCATTATTTTAACCTGTAGGAGTGTAATTATTTTTAACACATAGAAACATAGAATTTATTGAACTCAAAAAGGCGTTTCACTTGCATTAACACATCCCGATAGCTATCGGGACTATGTGTAGAAACTAGTTTCTTTTTGATTTCTTTTTTTCAGAATCATAGTATCTATGTTTCTATGTGTTTAATTAAATTTTATGCATTACACCAACGGTTATTTTAATAAATAAAAAGGATTTTGCGTGAATAAAACTTAAAACTAACTATTAAACCAACCAAACCAAATGAAAAATACTGTAAAGAGTTACCTGTTTAGTGCCATTTTATGTTTGTCATTTTTGACTATCTGGGCGTGTAGTTCAGACAAAGATGCGGTAAATCCGGCGCCTGTAGAAAAAACGCTGACTGTAGATACCAATAAAATTGATTTTGTTGGCAAAGGCAGCGATGCTATTTTTAAAATCAACACCAATGTTCAGACCTGGACAATTGCAAGTTCTGATACCAACTGGATACAACTGAGCCAGTCGGCAGGAGTTACCGGGACAGTTATTGTAAAAATAACAGCCTTAGAAAACCAAACAACTAACGCAAGAACAGCAACTATTACAGTAAGTTCAGGCGAAGCTGCACCGGTTCAGATCGCAGTTTCGCAAGCAGCAGGAAATCCTGTTGCCGGTTTATACCCAAGTTACAACACAAATCCTATTGCGGCTGATGCTTCGGGAATGAGCAGCACAGCGGTTCAATTAGCAGCAAAAATTAAGTTAGGATGGAATATTGGCAACACTTTAGAAGCTACTAACGGAGAAACCGCCTGGGGAAATCCAAAAGTAACAAAAGCGTTAATCGATGCTGTCAAAGCAAGCGGTTTCAATGCTATTCGAATTCCATGTTCATGGAATCAATATTTAGCCAATACCGCAACGGCTCAAATCAGAACCGAATGGTTAGACCGAGTAAAAGAAGTCGTGCAATATTGTGTAGACAATAATATGTATGTGGTAGTAAACATTCACTGGGATGGTGGCTGGTTAGAAAACAATATCACCGAAGCCAAAAAAGAAGAAAATAATGCCAAGCAAAAAGCTTTCTGGGAACAAATCGCAACACACTTACGCGGATTCGATGAACACTTGCTTTTTGCCAGTGCCAATGAACCGGCTGTTGAAGATGCGGCACAAATGGCAGTTTTAACATCTTATCACCAAACTTTTATCGATGCAGTTCGTTCCACCGGAGGTAAAAATGCATACCGTACATTAGTAGTCCAGGGACCAACAACAGACATAGAAAAAACAAATAAACTAATGTTGACTTTGCCAACAGATGCAGCAGCAAATCGCATGATGGTCGAAGTACATTATTATACACCATGGAATTTCGCCGGATTAACCAAAGACGAATCCTGGGGAAAAATGTTCTATTATTGGGGAACAGGTTATCACTCGACAACAGATACAGATCGAAATGTAACTTGGGGTGAAGAAGCAGATTTAGAGAAATACTTTAAATTAATGAAAACACAATTTGTCGATAAAGGAATTCCTGTTTTGTTAGGAGAGTTTGGCGCCATTCGCCGAACTACTTTAACCGGCGATGCCTTAACTTTACATTTAAAATCAAGAGCTTATTATTTAAAAACGGTTGTAAAAACAGCTAAAGCAAATGGTTTATTGCCATTCTATTGGGACGAAGGAAGTCTTGGCGATAACAGTTTCGGAATCATTAATAGAGCTAACAATACGGTTTCTGACACTCAGGCGCTAAATGCAATGATTGAAGGATTACAATAAAAATAATGAATTCACCATATAAGTGATATAAGAAAACACAAGCACAAGCCGCATCTAAAACTTAAATTTTCTTATATCACTTATATGGTTAAAAAAATAATGACAATGAATAAAAGCATCATCTTTCTTTTTATAATGTGCAGCATTTTGGCCAATGCCAATGTTAGAATGCCTTTATTATTTTCTGACGGAATGGTTTTGCAGCGCAACAAAGAAATTCCGGTTTGGGGTTGGGCAGAACCAAATGAAAAAGTTGAGGTTCATTTCAACAAACAAATAAAAACTACGCAAGCTGATAAAGACGGAAAATGGATGATAAAACTGTCTGCCGAAAAAGCCGGTGGACCTTTTGAGTTATCCATTACAGGAAAAAACAAACTCACCATCAAAGATATTTTGGTTGGCGAAGTCTGGATTTGCAGCGGACAATCGAACATGGAATTCCAGATGTATAAAACCATGAATGCCGAAAAAGAAATGGCCGATTCAAATTATCCTATGATTCGTCATTTTGGAGTTGCACAGGATCTCAGCGGGACTCCGAAAGAAGATTTAAAAGCCGGAAAATGGTTGGTTGCCAACAAAGAAAATATTCGTGATTTTACAGCAGCAGGATTCTTTTTCGCTAAGAAACTATATACCGAATTAAAAATCCCAATCGGAATCATCAATACTTCCTGGGGCGGAACAAACGTAGAAACCTGGACAAGCCGTGAAGCTTTTGAAAAAAGCAGCGAATTCAAAACCATGATTGCCGATGTTCCTCAGGTGGATATGGATGCTGTTTTTGAAGTGTATAAAAAGTCCGTTCTGGATAATGTAAAAAAAGTTCAGGGTTTTGATGTTTCTATGAAAAATGAAGATCAGTTTAAAACATTTGATTTTAATGATAAAAACTGGCCCGAAATAAAAGTACCTTCCCTTTGGGAAAACCAACAAATAGGCAATATCG
Organism: Flavobacterium aquidurense; assembly: GCF_002217195.1. Lineage (NCBI taxonomy): Bacteria > Pseudomonadati > Bacteroidota > Flavobacteriia > Flavobacteriales > Flavobacteriaceae > Flavobacterium > Flavobacterium aquidurense. The sequence goes on from NZ_MUGR01000014.1 coordinate 258,273, forward strand.
ATGGCGTGGTCTGGATGCGTAAAACAATTACTTTAACGGCTGAACAAGCTAAAAGTGAAGCCGTTTTGCATCTCTCAAAAGTAGACGATGAAGACATTACCTACGTAAACGGAGTTGAAGTTGGAACAAATAAAATTTGGGAAACACTACGAGTTTATAAAATTCCACCAGGTGTTCTTAAAGAAGGTAAAAACGTAATCGCATTAAGAATTGCTGATTACTCTGGCGGTGGCGGAATTTACGGCGATTCTGCCGATCTAAAAATTCAGTTCAAAGACAGCAATTTACCGCTTGAAGGACTTTGGAAATTCAATGTTGTACAGGTAAAAATAGCCGTTTCACCCAACAGTTATCCATCGTTATTATACAATGCGATGGTAAATCCGTTGATTCCGTATGTGTTTCAGGGCGTTTTATGGTATCAGGGCGAAGCCAATGTATGGCGTGCAAAACAATACAAAAAAGCATTTCCGTTAATGATCAACGATTGGCGTACAAAATGGAATCAAGGCGATTTCCCTTTCTACTTCGTACAATTATCAACCTTCAACGAGTTCAACGGAAACAGTAAAGTAGGAAGCCGTTGGGCAGAACTTCGCGAAGCACAGCTCGAAACTTTAAAGTTAAAAAATACCGGAATGGTTGTCACCACTGATATTGGTAACGCAAAAGACATTCACCCAACGAATAAACAAGACGTAGGGTTGCGTTTGGCTGCAATTGCGCTAAATAACGTTTACGGCAAAAAACAAATCTGTAGCGGACCAACTTTTAAATCTCAGGAAATAAAAGGAAACGAAATAATCCTTACTTTCGACAATCTCGGAAGCGGATTATCCACTTCTGATCATTCAGAAAACGTAAAAGGATTCGAAATTGCCGGAGCCGACAAAGTTTTTCATTCCGCGAAAGCGATAATCAAGAACAATAAAGTTATCGTTTCAAGCGACGAAGTAAAAAATCCCGTTGCCATTCATTACGGTTGGGCAGACGATGATACCGAAATCAATCTTTTCAACAAAGAAAAGTTTCCGGCATCGCCTTTCAGAACCGATAATTGGGAAATGATTACGGCAAATGAAATCTATAAGGTTAGTAAATAATATTTTTGTGTGACATTTGGGCGTGACCGTATTTACAAAAGGCGCTACTTAACAAACCGCTTATGTGCGCCTTTCGCAAATAAGGTCGGGCTTTCACTGCTACTGCGGTAGCTTAGCTCTATCCCTCACGCACACACATTGGGTTTCAATATCCTAACAGGTTTTTTCAACCTGTTAGGATATGCAAGTAAAAACACAGGTCATCAAAGTTCCGGAGGAACGACATATTTGTAGCAACGGATGTTAATCCGTTGATAAAAAAAACCAGGAACGTAAAGAGAGTTCCATAGGAACGGCATATATTTAAACGAAATTCAAAATCAAAAAAGAATACATGAAATCAAACCTCATAAAAACATTTCTCACTTTACTATTTACCTCTTTGTGCATCAATATGAATGCGCAATCTTCTCATGTTTTATGGTACAATCAGCCAGCAGAATTTTTTGAAGAAAGCCTGGTTTTAGGAAACGGAAAAATGGGTGCAACTGTTTTTGGCGGAGCAAATTCAGATAAAATTTATCTCAACGACATTACGCTTTGGTCAGGTGAACCCGTAAATGCCAATATGAATCCCGAAGCCTACAAAAACATTCCGGCTATTCGCGAAGCACTCAAAAACGAAAACTATAAACTAGCCGACGAATTAAACAAAAAAATCCAAGGCAAAAACTCAGAGTCGTATGCGCCTTTAGGAACAGTAGAAATCAATAATTCCGAGAAAGGAAAAGCAGTCAATTATTATCGCGAACTCGATATTTCGAATGCAGTATCAAAAGTGAGTTATGAAATGAACGGTATAAAATTTACCCGTGAATATTTTGTTTCGGCACCCGATCAAATCATGGTAATCAAATTGACAAGCAGTGAAAAAGGAGCTTTAAATTTTGATATTAATTTAAGGAGTTTGCTGAAATCAAATGCCGAAGTACGAAATAATGTTCTGGTGATGAAAGGATCTGCTCCAATTCATGAAAATGCCGGATATTCGGTTTTACCAAAATATAAAGAAGTAAATGAAAGAGGAACAAGATTTACAACTTTAATTCAAATCAAAAAAACAGACGGGAAGATTACAAGTTCCAATGCTACTTTAACGTTAAAAGATGCTACTGAAGCTTATATTTATATATCAGTGGCGACAAGTTTTAATGGTTTTAACAAAAATCCGTCAACTGAGGGATTAGATGATGTGTCCATTGCATTGCAAAACCTCAATAAATCAGTTGCAAAAACATTCGATCAGTTAAAAGAAGCACACGTTGCCGATTATCAAAAATATTACAACCGTGTTACGTTAGATTTAGGCAAAACAACCGCTCCGGATGTGCCAACAGACCAACGTTTATTGCGTTACGCGGACGGAAAAGAAGATAAAAACCTCGAAATCCTGTATTTCAATTACGGACGTTATCTGCTAATTAGCAGTTCCAGAACTTTGGGCGTTCCTGCGAATTTACAAGGTATTTGGAATCCGCATTTGAACCCGCCATGGAGCAGTAATTACACCATGAACATTAATCTCGAAGAGAATTACTGGCTGGCAGAAAACACCAATCTTTCAGAATTGCATATGCCGCTTTTAAGTTTTATCAAAAATCTTACGGTAACCGGAAAAGTGACGGCAAAGACTTTTTATGGCGTAAACGAAGGCTGGGCTGCAGCGCATAATTCAGATATTTGGGCAATGACAAATCCCGTGGGACAATTTGGAAAAGAAGATCCAAGTTGGGCGTGCTGGCCATTGGCAGGCGCCTGGTTAAGCACCCACATTTGGGAACATTATGTTTTTACGCAGGATAAAAGTTACCTGAAAAATGAAGGTTATCCGATTATGAAAGGTGCAGCACAATTCTTTTTAGGCTGGATGATTACTGATAAAAACGGAAATCTAATTACATCACCATCTACTTCCCCGGAAAATAAATACGTGGCACCAGACGGTTTTATTGGTGCGACAATGTACGGAGGAACAGCAGATTTAGCCATGATCAGAGAATGTTTCGATAAAACGATAAAAGCCTCAAAAGTCTTAAATACGGATGCCGATTTCAGGGCAAAGTTAGAAGCAGCACTTTCTAAATTTCATCCGTATCAAATAGGTAAAAAAGGAAATCTTCAGGAATGGTATTTTGACTGGAATGACGAAGATCCAAAACACCGTCATCAATCACAACTATTCGGACTTTTTCCCGGTGATCATATCACGCCGGAGAAAACTCCTGATTTAGCGGCAGCTTCAAAAAAGACATTAGAAATAAAAGGCGATGAAACCACAGGCTGGTCAAAAGGCTGGAGAATCAATCTTTGGGCAAGACTTTGGGACGGAAACCGCGCCTATAAAATGTTCCGCGAATTATTGCGTTACGTAGATCCCGACGGAAAGAAAACCGATAAACCAAGGAGAGGAGGAGGAACCTACCCGAATTTATTCGACGCACATCCGCCATTTCAAATCGACGGAAATTTTGGCGGAGCTGCAGCCGTTGCCGAAATGTTAGTACAATCAGACGAAAACGAAATCAGATTATTACCCGCTTTAGCGGATGCCTGGGAAACCGGTTCTGTAAAAGGAATTTGTGCCCGTGGCGGATTTGAAATCGAAATGAATTGGGAGAATAAAGTCTTAAAGAAAGTCACAGTTTTTTCAAAAACAGGAGGGAAAACCGTTTTAAGAAGTGGAGATAAAAAACAAAATATCACCTTGAAAAAAGGTGAAAAACTAGAAATAAACTGGTAAAATAGTGCTAAACGTAATTTTTGCCAAACCCTGCAGGTTTTTAAAACCTGTAGGGTTTATTGTTTTTAAGCTCCATCGGAGCGGTATGTTTATAGCAAATAATTGTAGATAGGTCAATGAAGCTCCATCGGAGCTCCATATTTTATAAATATATTGTCCCGCTGAGACTTTCTTTTTGAAATAATATTTATTCTTTTTCAGTTGATTTCTCTTCAGAACTTTTAACATGCTCTTCCTTAAAAGTATCGTACCATTTTTCGATAGAAGGATAAACGAAAGCGGCTACTTTTTTTACAGGATTATAAAAAAAGTATTTATCGAGAGTTTCTTTTTTTGCAAAAGTTTCATTGAAGTTCATTTTCTCAAATAAGGCAATAAATATACTCAGAATCAGAATCGTTTTTAAAACCCTGAAAAAACCGCCGCCCAATTTATTGGCCCATCCCAGAAAAGCAAAATCCGCAATTCCGGTAAGGATTTTGGCTAAGAAATAAACACCAATTACAACCAGAATAAACGTTAGAATAAAAGCGGTAATTTGTATGGTGTTCGGATTCCACGAAACGTGTTTCATGATCAGTTCCTTCATAAAAGAAGAGAATTTAATAGCAATGTAGATTCCCAACAATAAAGAAATAAAAGAAGCGATTTCTACAAAGAGCCCGTTTGTTATGCCTTTGTATAAACTAAAAGCAAGAAGAGCCGCAACAATAATATCAAAAAAACTCATGTTTCTGTTTTCATTTAATTAAGGCGCAAATATAAAAGAATTATCTGCTTTTTGAAGGTTCAAAGATGCAAAGGTTCAATGGCGCAAAGGTTTTAGCTTTTGAGGATTGTTATTATTCGAAATTGGCTATGTGAGAAAAACTAGTTTTTTTAATACAGACTTATTGATAAAGTTAAGTCTATGTTTCTATGTGTTTAAAAAACATATGGACAAACAAAAAACAACGTAAGTCCGTTCAATCGATTAAATCCGCGGCCCATTTATTAATAATATATGAGAAATCTTTAATTTTAGGTGTTTGGACTTGAACTTCCTATCTTTGCGATAATAATTTTAGAGCTATGATAGTAGAAATTACGTTTAAATAATCTTTAAATTGTTCTTCAATCTGAAATCTAAAATCTAAAATCCACAAATAAAATGTCCAGAGATACACAACTAAAAGAGCGATGGGAAAAGCTCGTCGATATATTATCTAATCAGTTCTCGCAAGGAGAAGATTTAGATTTAGATGCCATAATTTACCTAATTGGAGTTCAGGAACTCGGAAAAGTACACCGTGAATTCAAAAAAGATGAAAAATTAAACCTGATGCACATCGCTATTTGCCGATTATTAGAACCTTACGGTTTTTATGAATTCGATTTTTTTGACGCAGAAGGATGGCCACATTACAAAGTAAAAGAAGAATTGCCGTCACTAAGAGCGGGAGAACAATCGGTTTTGATGAAAGAAGCCATTGTGAATTATTTTTTAGAAAGAGAACTTATTGAATAGTTTTTTAGTTTTCAGTTTACAGTCGCAGTTTACAGTGCCAAACTGCGACTGCGACTGAAAACTGCGACTGAAAACCAGAAAGAAATGTGTAGATATGCAATGGGTTCTTATAAACCACATTATGCTTGTTTTAATTGTCGAAAGACATTTAAAAGAAGATTGATGAATGACATACAAAGAGGTGAAAAATCAGTTCAGGAAGCTAAATGTCCGGAATGTGGGGACTTAATGGCGAGTATGGGACTTGATTTTGAATCGCCCAGAAAAGATGATCTCAAAAAATGGGAACATATGAAAAGTCTCTATTCTGTTGGAATCGCTTTTCATTCTTGTGGCTGCAGCGGGCCGGGTTATATTCCTAATTCTAAAGAAAAACTAATCGAGTATTTTGAAGATTTAAAAGAAAAATACTTTAAAAATATAGAGTTTTGGCGTTCCAGAATAGAACCGACGAATAATATCGAGCGAGATAAAGAATGGAATAAAAGTTGGGCTGAACTGGGTAAAGTGGCATCAAAACATAAAAAAGAAATTATTAAAAACGACGAAGGAATAACTTTTTGGCTGGAAAAAGTCAATCAAATAGAACAGAAAATTAGTTTGATAAGATAGATTCATGAATTTGAAAGGAAACTTTAAATTTTAGACCTCATACTTAGAACAAAATCCTTAAATTTGCACCTTCAAAGTAAGATCGATGATAGACAAGATAAAACAACATATAGAGGAAGCTAAAGCCTTTAATGATAAAAATAAAGAATCCTTAGAGCAATTCCGTATTAAATATTTGGGGAGTAAAGGTTTAGTAAGAGAACTTTTTAATGAGTTTAAAAATATTCCAAACGACCAGAAAAAAGATTTTGGAGTAGTAATGAATACTTTAAAAACTGCCGCAGAAGAAAAGGTAAAAGCTATTCAGGAAGAGCTTGAAAGTAAGGAAGAATCTAAAGGAATGTTTGGCGATTTAACGCGTGCTGCAGAACCGGTAATTATTGGTTCGCGTCACCCTATTTCGATCGTTAAAAACCAAATTATAGATATTTTTGCCAACATTGGTTTCAACGTTTCCGAAGGTCCGGAAATCGAAGACGACTGGCATAATTTTACCGCATTAAACTTACCGGAATACCATCCGGCGCGTGATATGCAGGATACATTTTTCATTCAGACTAATCCTGATGTGTTGTTGCGTACGCATACATCATCTGTTCAGGTGCGTTATATGGAAAATCACAAACCGCCAATTCGTACTATTTCTCCGGGACGTGTTTTTCGTAACGAAGCAATTTCGTCACGTTCTCACTGTATTTTCCACCAGGTCGAAGGTTTATACATTGATAAAGATGTATCGTTTGCCGATTTGAAACAAACATTACTTTATTTTACCAAAGAAATGTTCGGAAAATCTAAGATTCGTTTACGTCCGTCATACTTTCCATTTACAGAACCAAGTGCCGAAATTGACATTTATTGGGGTCTGAAAACTGAAACTGATTACCGTATCACAAAAGGAACCGGTTGGTTAGAAATTGGAGGTTGCGGAATGGTAGATCCTAACGTTCTTAAAAATTGCGATATCAATCCGGACGAATACAACGGTTTTGCTTTCGGAATGGGAGTAGAGCGTATTGCAATGCTTTTGTACCAAATTGGCGATATTCGTATGTTTTACGAAAACGACGTTCGTTTCTTAGAGCAATTCAAGGCTAATATTTAAAAAAAGTTATAAGTAAAAAGTGATTAGTTAGAAGTTTGCTGCTTCCTAATCACTTTTTACATTTTACAGTTCACGAAACAATGAAAAAAGATATAACAATCCCCGAAGTAGAAAACGTATTCCTGGCCGCTGTTCAGGAATGGAGCGATGATTTTATGGAGAAAGTGTGGTACGCTTATCTTGTAAACGACAGCGACTTCAATTTAGACAGCGTAATGGTTGTTTCAAAAGCATTTGGAACGATAGATGGCGAAATGAAAAAAACTTCGGTTTTACGTCACGCTTTTGTAGAAGTTCCAGCCGTTTCTGTAGTAAAAATCGAAATGGTCGAAAAAAGTTTGTTGGTTCTAAACAACGAATTCATGGTAACATTCTTTATCGACAATAAGCTATACGACAAGAAATTCATTTTCAAATCAAATCTAATCAACGAAAACGATACGGAAGAAGTGCCGATTTTGTTTGTTGAGGGTGTGATGGTGAAGTAAAGAGAATAGAATATAGAATAAAGAGAATAGAATAAAGAAAATAGAATAAAGAAGCTGGAAGAAAGCGAATAAATAAAACAAAAAGAGTCAAGACGCAATTAAAATTAGTCTTGACTCTTTTTTTATTCTCAAAATATAGAAATCTATTCTCTTTATTCTTTGCTCTATTTTCTAAAAGAAGAACTATTGCGGTAACTCCGGCGGTCTCATTTTATAAGCTCCGGTTGACAAACTATTTATAAAAGCTTCTAAAGCATTAACCTCTGATTGCTTCAATTGTAATTTTTGTATTAATCTTGAAGTTGTCGGGAACAAAGTATTATTTACCTGACTTTCTTTTCTTTTAGGTTGCGGCATTCCTGCATTGTACATGTTTAAAACGCCACGCAAATTCGGAAATAAACCATTGTGCATATAAGGGGCATTTTGTGCAGCTCCTCTTAATGATTGCGTTTTAAATTCGCCTACATTTTCGGCTTTTCCGGTAATATTGTACCTGCCTAAATCCTCGTATTCTCTGCCGTAATAAGTCAAACCTATATTGTGGAATTTATTATCAGAGAAATTAGCCGTATTGTGGCAATTGATGCAACGGGCTTTGGTCCGGAATAAATGCAAACCTTCAACTTCTTTGTTCGTTAATTGTGTAGAATCTCCTGCGACAAACTTGTCAAATCTGCTTTTCGGACTTATTAAGGTTCTTTCGAAAGTGGCAATGGCTTTTAAAATCTCGGTTTGCGTGAGTTTTTCTTTGCCAAAAGCTTTTTGAAAATAAGGTTTGTAGCCTTTTATCTTATTGAGTCTTTTTGTCGCTAAATCGATATGAAAATTCATTTCTTTGGTATCTTTTATAGGAAAGCTTGCCTGATCTTCAAGCGTTACCGCCCTTCCATCCCAAAAGAAAACTTTCGCATAAGCGATATTCATTAAACTCGGAGAATTTCTGATGCCTTGCAATCTTCCTTCTCCGTAAGAAACCCTTCTGGCATCTCCCCAGTTCAACTCCGGATCATGACAATTGGCACAGGAAATCTGTCCCGATTTGGACAATCGAGGATCAAAAAAAAGGACTTTCCCTAAGGCTGCTTTTTCCTCGCTGTATTTGTTGTCTTCAGGAAATTCAGGTTGACCCAGAACACCTATGTCTTCAAAACCTTGTGCATAAACAAGCGAATCTACTTCTGGCTTTGGCCATTTTTGATAATCGCCGCTGCTGTATAATTTTTTTAATTCCGAAATAGAAAGCGTTGGGTTAATCTTAGTATAAGAAACGATAATAAGTGATAGTACCATTACCCCAATGGCAATAAACTTTGTTTTCATTTTTAATAATTTAATTGTACACCACACTGAATCCAATAAGTAGTATTGGTATTGATAATGGCATTGTAGTCATTTTGTTTTTTTAGTGCTATTTTTTCTTTAAAGTTGGTAAAGAAAACCACTGTTTTATTGTTTTTTACCGGATAACTGTATTCTAATCGCAACGCAGGAGCAAAATAATTTGTGGTACTCACGACATAATCATAAATAATGACTTCGTTTAGAAAAGCAGCATCTGTGCCCCCGGAAGTATCGTAATATTCTAATTTTGACGGAAGCGGGAAATACATATTAAAACTTACGGTGGAGTTTAATTTACTTTTTCCAAATGAAAAATCCCTGCTTCCAAATATCCCTGTATTAAGCGAGTTTATTTCAGTATCATTGGTCGCCATAATATCATTGTATTGGTTTTTTTGGTAAAGGACATCCAATCCAAATAGATAATCAATATGCGAGCCTGTTTTTTGTGAAACAGCACTTAACCAACTAATTGCATTTAAACTGTTTTTATAATTATAGCCATTATTTTTTAAATCATAATTTTGAGCCTTGCTTTTGTCAAATTTCAATGTTGTTTTTATTTCTTTTTTATCCCATTTATGCAAAGCAAATAGCTCAGCATGATTGGTAGTTGTTTTAATAGTCAGCCTTTGGTTATCTGGATTGTCAAAAACGTCGCTGTAGAAATTGTTATCTGATTTTTGGTTATAATATAAAACAGTAAACTTGCTGTTCTTAGTACTAAAGTTATAACCTAAGCCCATTTTGTTTTGATTTTCTTTATAAAGAAATCGTGTACTGTTGTAATAATTAGACTTGAAATAATTAATAATTCTTCCGTACCCTGTATTAAATCGCAAATAAGTATCCGAATTGCCCTCTACATTAGAATGTGTATCCTTGTATTTGTATGAAAAATCTTTATCAGATCTGGCATAATCTGCCAGAGCAAAAATTTTATGGTTTTCTTTTAACTGATATCCCAGTTGTAATTCTCCTCCAATTTTCCTTGAAATAATTTCAGGCCTCGGATCCAGATTTCTAGTGTATTTTCCGGCATTGTAATGAAGTTTTGCAGCAATTGATATGTGATTGGTAATATCCTTAGAAAGTCCTCCGCTAATTTTATATTCCTGATTAGTCCAGTTGGCTTTTCTGGGAACATAAAAATAATGAGGAAGAATAACTTCCTGTTCTTCAGAACGATCGTCAGAAAGAACCCATCCCAAATCTTTTTCGTCTGTTTTTTTAAGGGATAAATTGCCAAATAAATTCCATTTTGATCTCGTCGTATAATAGCCCTGAGCTAAAAACTGATAAGAATTAATTTCATTCGCGATCTGTTTTCTGGCGAATTCATTTTTTTGGTATTCGTATGATACTTCTGTAAAAGTGAAATCTTTGATGTGCTGTCCGGTATAATTGACAGGATATCTGAATATTTGATTTTTAAGCTGGACATCAATAAGATGATTGGTCACCATTATACTGTCCTGAGCTTGTCCTGTAAAATGATTAACAATAAAAAAAAGAAGTAATGCCCAATATTTCAGGGCATTACTTTTGGTATTAATAAGTGTAGGAGTTGTGATTTTCATTAATGAAAATTTTAGTTGAATCCTCTTGGATTTGCTTTTGTTTCTACAAAATCATTAGTCGAATTATTGGTGTCCTGTAAAATAATTCTTCCTCCAATTGTTGTTTTTGTCTTTCTCATTACAGATTTTGAAGAATAAGAACCACTTGGCAAATAAGTGTTTCCTCCGTCTACGTGTGCAGGCAGTTTTTTGGGTACAAGACCAGATCCTAAATCTTTTGTAAGTTCAACACCGTCTGTAAGTACTTTAGTTGGAATCTGTAAATACGAATTCTTCTCGCCTTTAGGATTTTTGTATTTTTTTAGACTTGCAAACTCAGCAGTATTCATATTAAAAATGGCAAAAGATTGTCTTCCGCTTGGATCCAGAATCAGGTCATTGTTTCCATTTCCCCAATATGCAATTCCTAAATCAGGTACTGCCGGATTTTGAATGTCAAATTGATAAAGATCACCAGAAGAAGTTCCTAAAAATGCTTCAAAATCTGCAGTACTTAAATCAACCGTTAATTCAGGATTTAATATGCTTACTGATTTTCCTGTATTGTCGATATAGTTCGATTGGTGGTTAATAGCATTTTGAGCAATTACAATACTTTTTCCTGGCTGTATCGGGTATTGGGTACCGTTTCCTGGAATTTGTACAACATTAGAAGCGTATACATACTCTTTGTTTGCAGCATCACCCAGTGTCATTTCTTCAGATTTACTCCAGTCAAATTGACCTGTAGAAAGTGTATAAGCAAATACTGTTGTAACATTCGTACCGTATAATTGTGCGATATACAATCCGTCAGCATATTGTATTGCATTTGAGTTGTTGTAAATTTCAATAAACTGATCTCTAAAAACAGCCCCTTTTTTAGTGTCAGAACCACCATAGTAAATTTGTTTAATAACAAAGTCACCTACTTTTGATGTTTTCATTGTAATATTGACTGGAGCAGTTGCTGTGTTTACCACTAAGCTTGCTTCGGCACCATTAAAGTTAACTTCCGTTTCAGTTGGTGTATAACCAAAGGTTGCTGTAAACTCGTCAGACTGCATCACTTTAGTTGCAGAAACAGAATAGATACCAGGCAAAATCTGATTGAATTGTGCAGTACCATTATTGTCACTTTCCACAGTGTATTTATTTCCAGTTTCGTTATTTACAATAAGAACAGTTGATTTTTTTGTTGCAAGACTATTGAATGTCTCATCGTATTGAAGCGTTACGGTAAGGTTTACAGGTTTTAACGCCTCGTCGTCGTTATTGCTGCAGGATTGTATCAGTAATCCTAACATGAAAGTTATAGTAATAAGGAATGTTTTTTTCATGGTATATATAGTTTAAAATTGATAATTAAGACTTGCTCCAAATGTAAGCGGGGCAATATTAGATAATACTTTCAGGCCGCTTGTATCGTAATAATAGGGTTTGAGGTTTAAAAAGTTGGTAGAATAAAGCGAAACGCTGAAACCATTTAAAAAATCTTTAGAAACCCTTAGATGAAAATTATGTAGTACATTTTGAAGTTTACTTTGCGTTTGGCCAGGATCTCTTATCAGATGTCCGTATTTCTGAATGTTTGTTCTGTCTTCAGTCGAAATTTCATGATACACAAGTTCAGTGTCTAAGTAACCGTTTAAAAAATTACCGGTGGGAGATTTAGAATTTCGTAATAAAATGTGTTCACTTCTTACAGAAACAAGCAAACCGACAGCCGGAATATGATAGTTAAAATTAAAGCTTGTTGTAAAATTATCCATCCAATAGTTTTTTTTATCATATACGCCGTATAGTTCAGGTGAAAGAAGACTAGATGAAGGATAATATTCTTTTACGTCTGAAAAATCTTTTGTCGAGGTATAAGAAGCATTCATACTTATATCCAGATTAAGTGCTTTTATTTTTTTGAAATTAATGGTCGTTTCCAAACCTTTATCTTCTGAGGTGCTGTTGTTTGTTATTGCATTGCTCATATAATAAAACTTCTCGGTTCCGCTAATTTCATAAGTTGGAATCTCAGTTCCTGTAACGATAACCTGTGCTTTTGGAATTATTTTATAAACCGGAACCTGCTGACCTGAAAAACCATCAAAGAGTTTGTTGTAATATCCGGTGAAATTGACAGAAGCAAATGGCAGTTTAATATCTAATCCAACTTCTGTTCGATAAGATTTACTGGGCTTTAAGTTTAAATTATCTCCGGGAGTTATAATGGTCTGTATCCAGGCTTTTTGATAAATTCCGGGATAGGTATAAATACCGCTTCCTACTAATTTATCAAAATAACGGTCGCCTGTGTACAATTGGTTTAGGGAGGGTGCTTTTGATGATATCCCTCCTCCGGCCCGTAATCGGACTATTTTATTAAGTGTATACGATGAATTTATGCGGGGCTGTAAAGAAATACTTCCCATTTGATTGTCAAAGCGTACACCTAAGTCAACATTTAAAAGTCGATCGTTTTCAAATTTTTTAAATATTCTGTCCTCCAGATAAGCAGACGTCTGATATTCTGTTTTTGTCAGACCAAAGTCATAATCTCTGTAGGCGAGCTTGCCTGATCCTTCTGTTCCGAGTGTGTATAGATTAAATAATCCGGTAGCAGCATTTTTTCTTCCTTCTCCTTTATTGGAACTCATTCTGTTTGAAATTCCAAAAACCAGACTATGAATCCAATGGCTTTTGTTGGTCAACGTTTTTGTCGTTTCCAGTGTTACGAATGTCGCAATAGGAATACCTTCTACAGTACTAATACTCGTGTATTGCGAAGGAACAATGATGGCTTCGTGTATGCCTTCCTCACGGCTATCAGTTGCAGCGGAAGTGTAGGTGTTAAGCCATCTTTCTCTACGGCTAAACTGGCGGTCGTAACTCAAACTCGCGTTGACATTAATTCCGTCTACCCATAAATTTTTAGGTTTCCACATTAAATTATTCGAAATAGAAAATCCTTGCTTTTCATTTTTTACAACAACAGCCGTAAGATCGTCCGGATCACTCTTTGCATCATCGAGATTCATTCTGAAAGAGGTGTTTACCGTATTTTTTACAGTAGCATCGTTGTTTTTATACTGCCAGGATATATTCCCGTTTACCCTTTTAAAATTTAAAATATTATCTCTCGGGTCAGCTTTAGCATCCAGATAGTTAATACCGAAATTCATTGAGTTATTGGAATTGAATTTGACTCCTTTGGTTAAATTAAGCTGAGATGTCGCATCCCTTATCGACGCAGAAACACGATACGGACTGTTCCCAACCTTTGTCGTTATTAAAACAAGTCCCGAAGTCATATCACCATATTTGGCAGAAGCAATTCCCTGAATGACTTTTATTTCCTCAATATTATTAGTCGATATCTCTCTTAAATCGACTCCTTTATTGGTATTTGTAAAAGTGTTCGTTTTTGTGCCAAAAGAATCGCCCAGACCTGAATTGGGATTAAAGGCCTGCATGTTCTCGTTGTTGGAAATCGGGATATCATCCATCACAAAAGAAGTTCCAAAAGCTTTGGTTGCATAAGAAAGTGACGATTCTGATGCGGTACGGAATACAATATTTTTAAACTCGTTAAGATTAAATTTTGTAGTACTTTGTCCCGGAAGCTGCTGTAAAACATCATCTAGCGAAAAAGCCTGCACATTATTGATGGCATTTGTACCTAATGTCAGTTCAGAATATTTTCTTTCTGTATTAGCCGTAACGACAACTTCTTTAAGACGAAGTGTATTGTCTTCTAAAGAAACAGTGATGTAATTCTGATCATTTTTTAAAATGATATTGGTTTCCATTTTTCCCAGCAATGAGAAATTAAGTTCTATATCTTCAAAATAAGGAATGGTAATTATAAATTTTCCCTCTTTATCAGAAATACTCCAGTTATCAGATTTTGTATCAAGAATAAAAACACCCGATAATGTGGTAGAAGTTTCCTTATCTATTATTTTACCTGTTATCACTCTTTGAGAAAAAACAGTAGTAGAAATTAGAAAAAATAGTAAAATGAGACGCATTGTTTTTAATTAGAATCAATAAAAATAATAACGCAAATGTATCAATAATTCTTTGCGAAGCAATGAAAAATAAGGGATTGTAAAATTGTGAATGCTTTTAATTGTGAGAAAAACACAATTGTTGAGTTTTAGAAAAACAACCCTATATCGTTGATATATAGGCCGATACTGTTTTTGTGGTTTTGTAAGGCTAAAAAGCTTTCTTTTTTGAAATAAGATGTAGGTTTGATGTATTGTGAAGAAGAATATTTCTTGTTAAATATTGAGGTTTTTTCGTTGCATTTCCGTGTTTCTTAACAATTGGACAAATAAAAAGAGCCAGAAAATTAATTTTTCTGGCTCTTTTTATAATATAAGATTTAAGACTGCAATTGAAAACTGTGAAAGGAAACGAAAATTTAATCCAAAGATTCCGTTAGTTTTTTAAAGACAGCTTTAGCATCTTTTCCTTCATATAAAACGGCATAAACCGCATCGATAATTGGAGTATGTGCCCCGTAGCCCTGATTAAGTTTATAAGCACTTTTGGTTGCATAATAACCTTCTGCAACCATACTCATTTCCATCATGGCACTTTTTACGGTGTAGCCTTTACCAATCATGTTTCCGAACATTCTGTTTCTTGAGAATACAGAATATCCCGTAACCAATAAATCGCCTAAGTAAGCGGAGTCATTGATGTTACGTTTCATTTTATGCACTTTTTTGATGAATTTTTTCATCTCGCGAATACCATTACTCATCATCACCGACTGAAAGTTATCTCCATAACCCAAACCATGTGCAATTCCGGCAGCAATGGCGTAAATATTTTTTAACATTGCGGCATATTCAGTACCAATAATGTCATCAGAAATTTTTGCCTTGATGTAATTTCCGGACAATGATTTGGCTACAATACTCGCTTTATCAGGATCACCGCAAGCAATGGTCAAATAAGAAAGTCTTTCTAAAGCCACTTCTTCTGCATGGCAGGGACCGGTAATAACACCAATATTATAATAAGGAATGTCGTATTGAATATGAAAATGCTCCCCAACGATTAAACTCGTTTCAGGAACAATTCCCTTAATAGCTGAAAAGATGATTTTATCAGCCAGAGAAACCGTTAAGTTTTTTAGCTCACCATCTAAGAAAGCAGAAGGAATAGCAAAAATGACATAATCGGCATATTCAATTGCTTCATTTATATTGTTAGTTAACCTAAGTTTTTTAGTGTCAAATTCTACCGAACTTAAATAATTTGGATTGTGCTTGTATTTCTGGATATGTTCTATCGCAGCGTCATTACGCATGTACCAGGCAATTTCTGAAAGATTCACACATAACATCTTTGCAATCGCTGTTGCCCAGCTTCCTCCTCCAATTACTGCAAATTTTAAATTTTCGCTCATTATTTTAATAATTTAAAACAAAAGTACTTAATAATGTAGTAATAATACAAAATCTGATTTAAGAAAATTCCAAAACAAACGTTAAGTTTTTCTGCCATTAAAACAAAAAAACTAATTTTTAAGAAATGAAGACGATCTTTTGCATAAAAAAGGAGAAATGAATTAAAAATTATTAGTTTTGGTGAAATTTCTTTCAAATATGACTAGTAAAATTTTCAGCCTTATTTTAGTATTCACTACCGGACTTTCCTTCTCGCAAAACGCAGAACCAACTTATTTTGACAAAAAGTGGAAAGAGACTTCTAAAGAAAATGCTTCTTTTTATAGAATCAAACCCTCGAAGAAAGTGGGCAATCTGGTTTTAATCGAAGATTTTTACATCAATAAAACGCCTCAGTTTCAGGGTTATTCTTTGCAAAAGGATGAAAATAGTTATGTTGGAGATATCGTTTGGTACGATGAAAATGGTTTTGATTTATCTGCTTATCAGTTTTATAATAATTCGTCTGCTGCTATTTTAACGTATTATTATCCAAATGGAAAAAAACTTAAAACGATTCAGTATAAAAAGGGTAAAAAAGACGGAGAGCACATCGTCTATCATCAGGACGGTACCATTTTAATAAAAGGAAAATACAGTCAGGGAAAACCTGTTGAAGGAGATTTTCAAGAAGTGAGAAACTGGCAAGATTACAGAAGCAATGATTCAGAAAGAGAAGCAAATGAGGAAAAAGAAAGTTTAGTCGGGACGACACCCGTAATGGTTGAGGATTACCAGTCCGGAACTGCAAAAAGGGAGATAAAAAAACTGATTAAGAGCAAGATATTCTGGATCAACTCTAAACAATTGGCGCAGGAAACCTGGTACGATATTGAATATGACCGCATGAATCGTTTTAAACAGATAAATTATGATGTAGCGGGAAAAGTGCTGCAAACAATCGGGCAAACTGATTTTGAGCAATATAGTCGAAACATTTCAAATGGTATTGTATATGAATATTATGTTCAGAATCAATTTGCAGTTGCCATCAAATCGAAAACAACTTATAAAGACGGGCAGAAATCAGGAGAAGAAATTAAATATTATCCCAATGGTAAAATTCAGAAATTCACTAAATATCTCAATGGTAAAATAGTGGGCGATGAGATTGTTTATGATAAAAATGGTACAGTAATGAAAAAACGAACCTATAAAGACGGAGAACCATTTGAAGGGAATTTTAATGAAAATTTTTCCGGAAGTCTGATCATTAATTCGAATTATATAAAAGGCTTAAAAGAGGGAGAAGCAATCGTAAAAACCGATGAAGACAGTATTGTTGCCAAAGGGATCTATAAAAATAACAAGCCCTTTAATGGAACATTTGTTGTAAAAACGGGTGAAGATACTCATGAGTTAATTCAGGTTACCGACTTTAAGAAAAATGGCCTGCAAAAAGTTTTTAATTATCATATCGATAATATTCTTAAAACCTACACTTGTGTAAATGATGTAGTAAATGGAGAAACTGTTTTTTATGACAACGGAGTAATTACCGGAAAAATTGAATATAAAAACGATTTGCCTTATGAGGGGAAATTAGTAGAAGCTCAAAAAGCGATTATCTATAAAAAAGGTGCAATTGCCGAGGAAATTTTTTATAGAAATAAATATGAACGAACAGATGAAAATAACATTCTAAAGTCTAAAAGTTTTACCAGCGGAAAACTGGCCAAAATAATCGATCGCTCTTTTACGATTGCAGATAAAGTTCAGGATTCTTATGAGGGAATTTATAAAAACGAACAGCCATACTCAGGATATTTTTCTGCAGAACTGCGTGAGTTTAACTATGTCAATTATTATGAAGAGGGTATAAAAAAATATCAATATTCTAATAATTATCTGGAAAACCTGGAGAAATACCAGCATCCGTATTATGATATCAGATCGACTTATAAAGACGGAAAAATAATTGACGGTGTAGAATACATAAAATTAGACCGCCAGTTTATTTCTAAATATTGGAAAACGGGAGTTTTACAAAGTTTTGATGTAGATCTTTTTGCCATGCATTATTTTAATCGTTTTCATTTTGAATTGAAAAATAAAAGTATTGAAATAACAGAATTTAATAAGAAGCAAAAAGGCAAAATTACAAGAGAAAAAACCGGTAATAAATATACGAGTCAATTACTTATTGATGGTAAGGTAGTAATGTCAAGTGCATCAATCGAGTTGAATAATGAAACGCCGGAACAAACGGGAAGTATTATGTATTATGAATCGAACCAGATAATCAAAGCTAAAATCTTAGAGGTTAAAGAAACTGATGATGAAGGCCGACGTGAATCAGACATGTTTTATGAAATATTTACGTCAACAGTTAATAGTGCTAAAACCATAGAAGAAAACTTCAATTCGATAGCAGAGGATTTTTCGACAAGCAAAAATATAGAAGCGATGTTTGGTAAAGGCGATAATGCCGATGTGCTAACAGGATTGAGATTTAATGAATCAAAAAAGCCGGAAATTGGAATTTTGTTATTAAAAAACAGCAATGCGTCCTATAATCTAAAATCATTTTTCAACGGAAAAGTGGTGGAGGAAAAGAAGAATATTGACATAAAAAATATCAGGCAAGAGGTTAAAACAATGAATGCTCTTCTTGAAAAAAGATGAATGAAGACTTTAAATAAGCGCTTTCCTGAAAGCTGTTGTCTGAATCTCAAAAAAAATAAAAAATTATTTTTAATTATACACAATAAAAACAAAACCGCTACGTTGTAACTACTTGTAAATTAGAATTTAATGAGTTTAGCAAAAATTGAGTTAGTTAGTTTTGTTTTAGTATTGTAAAAAGGCGTTCCTGAAAAATTCAAGAACGCCTTTTTTTTTAATTCCAAAAAATTAATTCCAAATCCCAATAATTATATCTGAATTTGGAATTTAAAAAATTTTAGAATTATATTTTTAGTAGCTCATCTCAACAATTGATTTTACCTTTTCTAAAGTAATCAGTTGTTTTTCGCCTAGACCTTTCCAGCCTCTTTCATCAAAACGGTTTACAATAAAATCAGCTGTTTTGCTGTAATCGTCTACATATTGCGAAAGTTTAGTATCCATGCCCATAGTATGGAAAAACTCCACTGTTTTGTTGATGGCGCCTTTTGCTACTTCTTCATCAGAACCCGTTAAGTTGAAAATCCTTCTTCCGTATTGTGCCAGTTTCTCTTTTTTAGTATCGAACATTACGTTATACAAACTTGGGCCTATTATGGCTAAAGTTCTCGCATGGTCGATTCCGTATAAAGCAGTTAACTCATGGCCAATCATGTGAGTTGCCCAGTCAGAAGGAACACCTTTTTGAATCAGTCCGTTTAATGCCATCGTGCAGCTCCACATAAAGTTAGAAGCCAAAGCATAATCTGTTGGATTTTCTACGACTTTAGGACCAACTTCAATCAAAGTCTGCAAAATTCCCTCAGCAATTCGGTCTTGCAGATACCCTTCGTGCGGATACGTTAAGTATTGCTCCATTACGTGGGTGTATGCATCAACAACACCATTTTGCAATTGTCTTTTTGGTAAAGAAGCAATTACAGTGGGGTCACAAATAGAGAATTTAGGGAACATTGCGCTTCCGCCAAAAGCCAGTTTTTCCTGAGTCGATTGAATCGTAACCACGGCTCCTGAGTTCATTTCACTTCCGGTTGCAGGTAAAGTCAAAACAGTTCCAAAAGGCATTGCATTTTCTTTTATCAACAAACGTTTTTGCAAAATGTCAATTGGGTTTCCGTCAAAATTAACCGCTGCCGAAATAAATTTCACACCGTCAATAACAGATCCGCCGCCAACAGCCAGAATAAAATCAATTTTTTCTGTTTTGATCACTTCAACCGCTTTCATCAAAGTTTCAAAATGTGGGTTTGGTTCAATTCCGCCAAATTCTACAATATCAAAACCTTTCAGGTTATTGATTACCTGTTCGTGAATTCCGTTTTTAAAGATACTTCCACCACCGTAAGCCAATAAGATTTTAGCGTCTTTAGGTACCAGAGTCGAAAGTTTTTCTATTTGTCCTTTTCCGAAGATTAAATTCGTCGGATTGTATAATTCAAAGTTTAACATATTTTTTTGTTTTTTTAAGGTTCTAAGTTTTTTTAGTTTTTGAGCCACTAAGGAACTAAATCGCTAAGTTTTTTTAAGGTTTTGAGATGCTAAGGCACTAAGTTTTTTTTAAAGGTATTAACCTTAGAACCTTAGCGCCTTAGTAACTTACCCTCAGAACCTTATTTACCCAATTTCTCCAATAATTTACCTGCGACCAATTTAGAGGATGCCGGGTTTTGTCCTGTAATCAAAAGGCCGTCTTCTACCGCATAAGGCGCCCAGTTTGGTCCTTTAGAGAATTGAGCACCATTTTGAGTCAAAGCATCTTCCAATAAAAACGGAACTACTTTAGTTAATTCAACCGCTTCTTCTTCTTCATTTGTAAATCCGGTTACTTTTTTGTCTTTCACTAAAAATTCACCGTTTACTTTCACGTTTTTCAAAACAGCAGGAGCATGACAAACAAAAGCTACCGGTTTTTTGTGGGTATAAAAAGATTCAATCAAAGCAATTGAGTTTTTATCCTCTACTAAATCCCAAAGTGGTCCGTGACCTCCCGGATAAAAAACAGCGTCGTAATCTTTTTGATTGATCGTCGAAAGTTTATGCGTGTGTTTTAATTTTTCCTGTAGTACTTTGTCAGCATCAAAACGTTTTGTGTCTTCGGTTGCAGATGCCGGATCAGCACTTTTTGGGTCAATTGGTGGCTGACCTCCAAGCGGAGTTGCAATCGTAATTTCGACTCCCTGATCTAGTAACTCATAATAAGGTGCAGCCAACTCTTCTGACCAAAATCCTGTTTTTTCTCCTGTATTGCCCAGTTTATCGTTACTGGTAACAACGAATAATACTTTTTTCATACTTTTTTTATTTGATTTTTGAGCCATAACTGAAATGTTCGAAGCTCCGAATGCTATAATCGCGAATAATGCTATTTTCTTCATAGTTTTAAATTTTCATCAAATTTACGGCATAAGTGATATTTGTAAAAATAAAATAAACTATGTTTGTTATAAATATATTTATATCATGGTAAATCTGGAATGGTACAGAACCTTTAAATCTGTTTACAAAAACGGCAATTTTTCGGTCGCTGCCAAAGAGTTGTTTATGAGTCAGCCAGCAGTCAGCCAGCAGATATCAATGCTGGAAGCACATGTTGGTTATAAGTTATTTAATCGAAAGTCGAAAGGTGTCGAAGCAACTGAATATGCTAAGTTACTCAATAATTTAATCATAGATGCGCTCGATCGGTTAGAAAATGTAGAAAATGGTTTTAGGGCTAAGGCGCAGGATTCTAACAGGTTAATGTCTGTTGGTGTTTCAAAAGACTTGTTTGACAGTCTGGGAAGCATTTTAATTTCTAAGTTTGACTTTATCGATTTCAGCTTTGCAGATGACGATGCTCTTTTTGCGTTAGTAGATGCTAAAAAACTGGATTTTGCAATCATGACCAAAAGATTTGATACGTTCGATACCATTCAGGAAATCGTTGGAAAAATAAAATTGGTAATGGTAGCATCTATGAATTTAGAAGCAGCAGAATTCCGTCAGAAACTAAAAGCAGATCATTTTACAGAAACAGAACAATGGCTGAACGAACAAAAATGGTACTGTCATGATGCGAGAATTTCGCATATAAAAATATTCTGGCTGCATGCTTTCAATAAAAAAAGACCTTCAATGGTGCCGAATTATATTATTCCGTCAGAATCAGAAATGCTCGAAATAATGTCAAAAAATTCCGGAGTAGCCATAACCTGGAATTGTAATGCGAGAAAATATATCAAAGAAAATAAGCTTCAATTGCTTTGGAATAGTTTTCACGTGCCGGAGGAATACGTATATTTATTGACCGCTAAAAACAATAATTTAGGTTCTTTTTTTGATACTATTACCAAAGAGTTAAAAATGTTTTTAGGGAATAGATTATAATTTTTTTAGCCACGAATTCTACGAATTAGCACTAATTTTTTGCTAATCATTTAATATTAATTCGTAAAAATTAGTGCCAAATCCTTTTTTAAGTTATGGAAAATTTACAAAATATCAGAGTTGCTGTCGATGCCATTGTTTTTGGTTATAAGAACAACAACTTGTATGTACTTCTAATCGAACAAAAGTTTGGTTCAGCAGATAAATATTGGGCTTTGCCAGGCGGATTAGTAAAAAACGATGAATCTTTGAGCAATGCTGTAATTAGGGAATTGCATGAAGAAACTAATGTTCAGTTGACTTTTATGGAGCAATTGTACACTTTTGGAGATGATATTCACAGAGATTCCAGAAACCGTGTTATATCAGTTGCCTATTACGCCTTAGTAGAAGCGTCGAATTTAGAAATCAAAGCAGATACGGATGCTGAAAGAGTACAATGGTGTAAGATAGATGAGATTCCGTCTTTGGCATTTGACCATAATTTAATTATCAAAAAAGCAATCGCAAGGTTAAAATCAAAACTGACTTACGAACCTATTGGTTTCGATTTGCTGCCTGAAGAATTTCTGTTCTCCGATTTAGAGAATCTCTATTGTACCATTTTAGAGAAGGAAATTGACCGACGCAACTTTAGAAAAAAAATCCTGAGTTATGGTTTTTTAGATCAGACAGAGCATTTTTCGCCGATAAAAAGCGGAAGGCCTGCAAAATTATTTCGCTTTAATCAATTGAAATACAATGATTTGATTGAAAAAGGCTTTCACTTCGAAATAAAGTTTGCGTAATTTTTACACAAAATAAATTGTTTATTTAAAATTTAATTCTACATTTGCGTATAATTAACGCAAACTATAAAACTATGATACTTAACCTAGACCCAAAATTCGCTCCGATCCTTAATCAGGAAGAAATTAAATTTCAAAGTTTCACATTTTCTGGCGGAGAACCACATATTAAAATTGATCCTAATTTTGATACGACTCAAAAAGTAACAATAACACACCGACTAAATTCTTTCAACGATTTGGGTTTATTGTGTATCACGGTAGATGCTTTGCGCAGAATGGATGTTAAAGTAATCGATTTGTTTATTCCTTATTTCCCGGCGGCAAGACAAGATCGTGTGATGATCAAAGGAGAATCTTTATCTGTAAAAGTGTATGCAGATATCATAAACGGACTTCAATTGAATAAAGTTTTTGTTTTTGATGCGCATTCTGAAGTTACTCCGGCATTGGTAAACAATTGCGAAGTGATTCCGAATCATACTTTTATCCAACAAGTTTTAAAAGTAATTGGCGAAAACGTAAAATTAATTTCTCCTGATGGTGGCGCTCTTAAAAAAATCTACAAAGTTTCTGAATTTTTAGGCGGAATTGATGTAGTAGAATGCAGCAAAAGCCGTGACGTAAAAACCGGAAGATTATCTGGTTTCAAAGTATATGAAGACGATTTAAACGGAATGGATTGTTTGATTGTTGATGATATTTGCGATGGCGGCGGAACTTTCGTTGGCTTAGCTGAAGAATTAAAAAACAAAAATGCCGGAAAATTATACTTGGCCGTAAGCCACGGAATTTTCAACAAAGGTTTTGAAGTTTTAAATTGTTTCGATAAAATATTTACAACGAACTCTTTTAAAGATTTTGACAACGAAAAGGTTGAGGTAGTCAAATTAGATCAATTAGTCTAAATAAGTTTCAAGTTTCAGGTTTCAAGTTGCCGAATAAACGTGAAACCTGAAACAAAGCAAACCTGAAACAAAAAACAAAAAGCTATTAACCGTTTCAAGTTTAAGATTCAAAATTTCAAGTTCAATGCGCAACTTGAAACCTGAAACAAAGAAAACCTGAAACAAAACCACAAAAACAATGAGCGATGATTTAAAACCAAGATTTATTGAGTCTTTAAAAAGAAACAATGATCAGATTAGAGAAGACAGAGCCAAAACCATTGGTGAAGATTCTGAATTAATTTACAGACGTCGAGTTGAAGATATCGAACTAAAAATAAAAAGACTCGAAAGAGAGCAGGAGGGCCTTATCGATATTAGTCCGCTTGACAAGAATAGTTTAACTTTTGCCGACTTTCAACCGGAGGCATTTGTGCAAAAAGATATGGAATTATCATTAACAATCAGAAATTTAAATATTCAGTTTGAAGTGACAAAAAAGAGATTCGAATATTTATTTGGTAAAACATTTTAGTTATGGGAGGTACAAGATATGACTTAGGCGCTCGTTTGAGCAGAGCAACAGCAGCAGGTTACGGATCTAAATCTGCAGGTGAGATTTTTACGCAAAATTCTTTACGAATGGCGCATGAATCTATGAATCCAAACGGAATTACGTTTAGAGAAGCAAGAGATTCTGAGGTGCATCCTAATACAGTTCCAATTATTTTAGGATTGGATGTTACGGGAAGTATGGGGCATATTCCGCATGAATTGATCAAAGACGGATTGCCTAAATTAATGGGCGGAATTATTCAGGGAGGAGTTCCGGATCCGGCACTTTTATTTTTAGGAATTGGAGATCACGAATGCGACAGATACCCGCTTCAGGTGGGACAATTTGAATCTGGTGATGAAGAATTAGACATGTGGCTAACCAGAACGTATATCGAAGGCGGAGGCGGAGGAAATGCAGGAGAAAGTTATTTATTAGCCTGGTATTTTGCCGCTTTTCATACCAAAACCGATGCTTTCGAAAAAAGAGGTCAGAAAGGATTGTTGTTTACGGTGGGTGACGAACCTAATTTAGAAACACTTCCGGCATCTGCCATAAAAGAAATTATGGGTCAGGGACAACAAACCTATACGCATCTTGAATTGCTAAAAGCAGCGCAAGAACGTTACGAAGTGTATCATATTAGCGTATTGCATTCTGATCAGGCGGTAAGGGCAAATGTAGCCTGGAAAGAATTACTGGGGCAAAATTGTTTGTCTATCGAAGATCACAAAGAAATCCCGAATGTCATCAAGAAAATTATTTGCGATAAACATAAAAATTCAGGATCAGGTTTAGGAACAATTCCGCTTGACGGTTTAGATAATATAGAAATGCTTTAAAAACTTTGCGGCTCTGCGTCTTTGCGAGATTATTATTTTAAGTTTTTTTAATACTAGCGTGAAATTTGCTCGCAAAGTCGCGAAGGCGCAAAGTTTTTTTTCTAAAGTTTAAGTTGAAAGAACTTAAAAAATATTTTACAAAATGAAAACAGCTCAAATAGTTATAGGTTTAGGATTTGGTGATGAAGGAAAAGGAATTACAACAGATTTTCTGGCGAAGCAAAATCCTGAAGCTATAGTTATTCGGTTTTCAGGAGGGCAACAGGCGGCGCATACTGTGATGATTGGCGATAAAAAACATGTTCATTCCAGTTTTGCCAGTGGCGCTCTTCGCGGTTTGCCTTCTTATTATAGCGAACATTGCACGATTCATCCTGTTTTTTTATTTAATGAAAGAAAAGAACTCGAAGAACAAGGTGGAAATACAGAAATTCACATTCATCCTTTAGCGAAAATAACAACTCCGTTTGATGTTTGGCAAAACCGAAACAATGTGAGAAATCTGGATCACGGAACTTGTGGCAAAGGAGTTGGAGCCACAATGAAACGTAATGAAGGCCAGTACAAATTATTCGCGATAGATTTGATTGCACCAAAGCAGATGCTTGTAGCCAAACTAGAAAAGATCGCTTATTATTACGGTTTTTTAAATGAAAGTGAAATCGATGCAGAAGTAGATCATTATCTTGAAATCATTGATCAAATAAAATGGAATATCAGCGATTACAGCTTTTTGGAAAAGTATCAGAATCTTATTTTTGAAGGAAGCCAGGGCATTTTACTCGATATGGATCACGGTGTTTTCCCGAATGTAACCTACGCCAATACAACTTCGAAAAATGCAATTGAAATCTGCCAGAAATTAAAAATAGATGATGTTGAGGTTTATTACGTGACCAGAAGTTATTCGACCCGACATGGAAGCGGCTGGATGGCAAATGAAAGAGAATTAAAATTAAAAAATAATGAAGAAGAAACCTGTGTGTATAATGAATATCAAGGCGAATTGCGAACGGGTGATTTAGATTATGATCTTTTAAATTACAGTTTAAAGTTGGATGCAGCTTATAGTTTAAATGCCAAAAGAAATCTGGTGGTAACCTGCATGGATCAGATTGAAGTGGATTATGAATTTGAAAAAATAACAACAAAATTTAAAGAAATCTACGGATCATTTTCACCCGATTCTAAAGATTTCAAACAGCTGACTTCTTTGTTTCAATAAAGACAAAAAATGAAATATACTATAGAAAATATAACTCCGGAAAATAAATTTTTATTTTTCTGGGGACACCAGCCCAATAAAGACGGAAGCATTTCTAAAACCTGTTTTAGTCAATGGTGGCTGAGTTCTTTTGAGGTAGATAAAGTGACTTATAAAACTGCCGAACACTGGATGATGGCCAGGAAAGCCGAATTGTTTAAAGATGATGCAATTTTGCAGAAAATCCTTCAGGCGAAATCTCCTGTCGAAGCCAAAAAGTTGGGCAGAGAAGTAAAAAATTATAATGAAACGCTTTGGCTGGCCGCCAGGTATGACATTGTAAAAGAAGGAAATTATCATAAATTCAGTCAAAACCCGGAGTTAAAAACCTTTTTACTTAATACAAAAGATAGGGTAATAGTAGAAGCAAGTCCCGTCGATGCAATCTGGGGAATCGGGATGGCGGGTGATCACAAAGATGTTCTCAATCCCGTAAAGTGGAAAGGCTTGAATTTGTTGGGTTTTGCTTTGATGGAAGTTAGGGATGACTTGAAATAATTTGAATTATGGAAATAGAAATCATTAAAACCGATATTACCGAAATTCAAGTGGATGCAATTGTCAATGCGGCCAATACTTCTTTGTTAGGCGGAGGAGGAGTTGATGGTGCTATTCACAGAAAAGGAGGAAAGGCTATTCTGGACGAATGTGTTCAAATTCGAAATAAGCAAGGTGGCTGTAAAGTTGGTGATGCTGTAATTACAACAGCTGGTAATTTACCTTCAAAATATGTAATTCACACAGTTGGACCGGTTTGGAATAATGGTAAAAGTCATGAAGAAGAATTATTGCAAAGCTGTTATTTACGCGTTTTGGAATTAGCGGTAGAAAATAATATTAAAACCATTGCTTTTCCTGGAATTAGTACCGGGATTTATAGATTTCCAAAGGATAAAGCAGCTGCAATTGCGATAGAATCAGTTAAAGATTTCGATAAAATTTTGGAGATAGACAAAATAATATTTGTTTGTTTTGACGAAGAAAGTTTTGAAATCTATACAAGTTTATTAGAAAAAAAACTATAAAATAGAGTTAGATCGTGATAAGCTCCAGAGGGGCGTAATATTTATAGCTAAATAGACCTGTTATGAAAAAGCTCCATCGGAGCGAGATATTGTCTTTTATCTTGAGTCGATTTTATGAAGTCTTTTGCAAAACAAGACATTCTGCTAATCGAAGATATTTCGGAATTTGTGAAAGAGCAATATCATTTTGTTCAGAGCCAACAATTAGATCAATTAATAGTTCTTACTGAAAGACCTTTTGTGTTTGAGGATGAAGAACTGAATAAAAAATTAAGAATTTCAGAGAAATCATGAATGAAAAAACAGCAAAAACAGTGAGCAAATTTCTAAGTTTAGTACTTAGGCATTCGCCGGAAAAAATAGGATTAAAATTAGACGAAAACGGTTGGGCAGATGTAGAAGAACTAATATTGAAATGTTCTCAAAAAGGAAATAAACTAGACGCTGTTCTTTTAGATTACGTAGTAGAAAAACAACGATAAAAAACGTTTTGCTTTTAATGAAGATAAAACGAAAATCAGGGCAAGTCAGGGACATTCGATTTCGGTTGAATTGAATTTAGCCGAAACAGAACCTTCAGAATATTTGTACCACGGAACCGTTGGAAAGTTTATGGACAACATTCAAAAAGAAGGTTTGAAAAAAATGAGCCGTCAGCACGTACATCTTTCAAAAGATAAAGAAACGGCCATAAAAGTAGGAAGCAGACGCGGACTTCCTCAAATTCTAACCGTAAGAAGTGGTGCCATGCATAAAGATGGATTTAAATTTTATTTGTCTGAAAATAATGTTTGGTTAACAGATGAAGTTCCGGCGAAATACATAGAGTTTAAATCATGAAACGTACATTAGTTTTTGGAGATATTCACGGCGGATTAAAAGCATTAATTCAATTATTGGAAAAAGTTGAGATTAAAGAAAATGACAAGCTTGTTTTTCTGGGAGATTATGTGGATGGCTGGAGTGAATCAGCACAAGTAATTGACTTTCTGATTGATTTATCCCAAAAACAAGAATGCATTTTTATAAGAGGCAATCATGATGTTTGGTGCCATGAATGGTTGAAGAATGATGTTGTAAACGATATTTGGTTTCTGCACGGAGGAAAATCAACCATAGAAAGTTATCAGGTAATTGATTCTTTCAAAAAAGGAAAACATCTTGACTTTTTTGCCAATATGAAAGATTATTTTGTAGATGAAGAGAATAATTTGTTTATTCACGCAGGATTTTCGTCGATGCATGGTCCGGAAAAAGAACATTATGCCAGCAATTATTCCTGGGACAGAACACTTTGGGAAATGGCCTTAACAATGGATAAGAGAATTCAAAAAGATTCTCTTTTATACCCGAAGCGATTGTTACTTTATAGTGAAATTTACATCGGCCATACGCCAACGCTTCATTATAATATTGAAATTCCAATGCAAGGCTGTAATGTCTGGAATATTGATACCGGAGCGGGTTTTTACGGAAAATTAAGTTGTATTGATGTTGCAACTAAAGTATTTTGGCAAAGCGATACTGTACAGACATTTTATCGTAACGAAAAAGGAAGAAATAAATAAGATGTCAAATATGATTGAGATAAAAAAGATCATTGAAATTCTAAAAGCGAAAATCACAATAGATACAGATTTAATGTGGACGCACTATAATTCGCCAGAAGAATTAATTGCCGAAATAAATTTAAATTCTATATTGCTTGAAGAAAAGAATAGAGAAGGATTAGATTTTTTTCAGTTATTATTTTTTCCTACCGGAACTCTTCAGGAGATTTCGATACAGAATGGATGGAGTGTGGAATATTTAAAACTGGCAGCTGAATTTGATTCGATTTATGAAAAAGTTTATCAGTTGATGAAAGCTTAAATAATTACACCAGGACGATGAAGAAAACACAAAACAGCACAAAGAAAATTAAAACTTGGCGAGTCTCTGTGATAACTTTGTGAATCTCTGTAAAACCTAAAAATTACAAGAATTTAAATAACTAAAATATATGAACCCATTATTATTAACAGACGGTTACAAAGTTGATCACAGAAGACAATATCCAGACAAAACGACATTGGTATATTCTAACTGGACGCCAAGAAAATCAAGGATCGAAGGTCTTGATGAAGTGGTGTTTTTTGGATTGCAGTATTTCATTAAAAAATATATTATTCATGATTTTGAAGAGTTTTTCTTTAAAAAATCAAAGGAAGAAGTAGTTGAAAAATACGCACGAAGAATCAATAATTATTTAGGTGAAAATCAGGTTGGTACTAAACATATCGAAGATTTACACGATTTAGGCTATATCCCGATGGTTTTTAAAGCATTGCCGGAAGGAGCAAGTGTGCCGTTGAGAGTGCCAATGTTTACAATGTACAATACGATTCCGGAGTTTTTCTGGCTGACCAATTATTTCGAAACCTTACTTTCTGCTGTAGTTTGGCTGCCTTGTAACTCTGCTACAATTGCAAAAGAATACAGAAAAGTATTAGACAAATATGCTGATGAAACATCATCTGTTCCTGAATTTGTAGATTGGCAGGCGCACGATTTCTCTATGCGTGGAATGGGCGGAATCGAAGCGGCGATCACTTCTGCAGCAGGACATTTGTTGAGCTTTACAGGTTCTGATACAATTCCGGTAATTGATTTCTTCGAAGAATATTACAATGCGAATTCTGATACGGAATTAATCGCAGGTTCAGTAGCCGCAACAGAGCATTCTGTAATGTGTATGGGAACGACCGAAGGCGAGTGCGAGACGTTTAAAAGATTAGTGACTGAAGTATATCCAAAAGGAATTGTTTCTATTGTTTCTGATACCTGGGATTTATGGAAAGTTCTAACGGATTATTTACCTCGTTTAAAAGAAGATATTGTTGCCAGAGAAGGCAAAGTAGTGATTCGTCCTGACAGTGGTGATCCGGTTGATATTATCTGCGGAAATCCAAACGGAAAAACAGAACAAGAGAAGAAAGGTGTAATTGAGCTGCTTTGGGATGTTTTTGGAGGCACAACTAATGCAAAAGGATATAAAGAGCTTATTCCTCAAATTGGGGCTATTTACGGCGATAGTATTACCGTAGAGCGATCAGTTCAGATTTGCGAAAGATTAAAAGCAAAAGGATTTGCTTCTACAAATGTGGTTTTGGGCATTGGATCATTTACGTATCAGTACAATACCAGAGATACCTTTGGTTTTGCGATGAAAGCAACCTACGGAGAAGTAGACGGAGAAGGAAGAGCAATCTTCAAAGATCCAATCACAGATGACGGAACCAAAAAATCGGCCAAAGGATTGATGAAAATTGATTTAGTTGAAGGTGTATATCATTTAACGGATAATGTTTCATGGGAAGAAGAAAAACAAGGCGAATTGAAAGAAGTTTTCAGAGACGGAAAACTTTTAATAGAGCAATCTTTAAGTGATATCAGAGCGAGAGTGAAAAGTGATATTAATGTTGAAGCGTAAAACAAAGAAGTAGCTGTCTCACAACTG
>NZ_MUGR01000015.1:0-38377 GCF_002217195.1 Flavobacterium aquidurense
ATGATTACCGTATAATAAAACTAGAAACTGAGGAAAGAATAAACAGGCTCGAAGTAAAATTAACCTCTGGAATTAAAGGTACTGCAAACGTGGAACCCCTACTGAATAAGGCTATCAGTAATATTTCTCAACTTGCAACATTATACGAAGAAGGAACAACAGCAAGGAAAAGAAAGATTATAGGTTCGATTTTTCCTGAAAAACTCACTTTTGAAAATAATCAGGTTCGAACCACCAGAATTAATGAAGGATTGAGGCTAATGCTCTTATTTTACAAGGGCTTAGACAATAAAAAAAAAGGGACAAATCAGAAAAATTCTGATTTGTCCCAAGAGGTGACCACGGAGGGGTTCGAACCCCCAACCCTCAGAGCCGAAATCTGATATTCTATCCAGTTGAACTACGTGGTCTTTTGATTGCAGATTGTTGAGTTTAGATTTTAGATTATTGAATGAAATCTAAAATCTGAACTCTAAAATCTAATGTTTTTATACTAAAAGTTTCTTAACGATTGCAGAAATGGTTTTTCCTTCAGCAGTTCCGCCTAATTGAGCAGAAGCTAATCCCATAACTTTACCCATCGAAGCAATTCCTGAAGCTCCGGTTTCTGCAATGATTTTTGCAACTACCGCTTCTACTTCTTCTTCGCTTAACTGTGCAGGTAAAAACTTCTCGATTACAGCAACCTGAGCCAATTCCGGTTCAGCTAAATCAGGACGATTTTGTTCTGTAAAAATTCTGGCACTTTCTTTACGAGTCTTAACCAGCCTTTGAAGCAATTTAACTTCATCGTCTTCTGTTAATTCTTCTTTAGAACCAGAAGCTGTTGAAGCTAATAACATTTCAGATTTAATAGCTCTCAATGCCTCTAATGCTACTGTATCTTTTGCTCTCATGGCGGTTTTAATCTCGTCCATGATTAATGTTTGTAAACTCATCTTTATTTTTTATTTAAATAGGTAAAACCTATAATTGATATGAATATTTGAAAGTGTGTTCCGGACCTCGCCTGAACCGACAACAAAATTAACTTTTAAAACTAAATTTAGAAGTCAAATTTTAAATTCTGTGCGAAGATAAAAAAAATAACCCGAAAATTAAATCCAATTTTCGGGCTATCTGTAATATTATGATTGTAAAATTAATCTACGTTGTCGTGCAAAAATGAATTGTTTGAACGCAATTGCAAATCGTTGTTACTATCTGTTCCAACTGATATTCTTGAATTGGTTGTATTCGACTGATTGTTCGAAAGATCGATACCTAATCTTTTGTAAGCAGGCTCTTTCTCTAATTCGTCAATTCTTGAAACATTATTATGGAATTTATAATTAAATTCTTTTAGTTTCTTTCTTCTTTCTTCAGCTCTCAATCGTAAAGTTTCCTCAATTGTCAATTCCATCGGAGAAACCTCTGAAGTTGTTGCAAAACTAGCTTCACTGGCAAAATCAACTTTTTGTTTCATAGTGATGTTTAATTCCGCAGGAATTACTTCTTCTACCACTTTATCCGCAGGTTTTGATGCCACTAAATCATTTTCTACCTCCATATATTCTTCTAACGAATATTTGATAATCCCTTTATCTGAAAGTTCTGTTACCGGTACAAATTGCACTGGATCATTTACTTTGATATTACGGGTTTCATTCGATAGTTCGAATAAAACTTTATTCTCTTGCTGAGCAACTGGTTCTTTCTTTACTTCCGGCTCTGATCTGAAAAGCGGTAAGTCGAATGAGAAAGTTGTTTGTTCTTCTCTTTCGAAAGTTCTTTGCTGAACTTGCTGAACTGGTTTTACTTCCTGAATATTTTGTGCTTCCGGAGCTGAAATCGTAAAATCAATATCTGTAATAGGCGAAACAATTTCGAATGTTACATCCAGGTTTTTAATAAACTCAGACATTACTACCAACTCATCCTGATTCATTGATTGAGCAACTGGTGGCACAGGAGTAACTTCAACCGGAGCAACTGCAACTGGAGCAACTACAACTGGAGCAACTTGTGTAGGCGTAAATGGAGTTACGATATCTTCATCATCATCCATTAGATCAAAAACAATTTTTTCTTCTGATTTTGCAGTAGGTGTTTCAGCATTTACATCAAAAGAAGTAACCGATTTATTTGTTAAATTATGAACACTTCTTTGTTCATCTTCTAACGTATGAATGATTTTTTTAGGTTCTGTATTTACAATTTCGTTTTGTTGTTCAACATCAAAACCTGTTGCAATAATAGTCACGGCAATAGCATCACCAAGAGTTTCGTCTTCACCAACTCCCATGATAATATTGGCATTATGACCTGCTTCTACCTGAATGTGATCATTGATTTCTCCGATCTCATCCAATGTAATTTCGTTTGATCCAGAAACGATAAGCAACAATACGTTTTTGGCTCCTGTAATCTTGTTGTCGTTTAACAACGGAGAATCCAATGCTGAAACAATAGCATCTTTTGCTCTGTTTTCACCAGCAGCAACAGAAGATCCCATGATTGCTGTTCCGCTGTTTGATAAAACAGTCTTAGCATCACGTAAATCGATATTTTGAGTATAGTGGTGCGTAATTACTTCAGCAATACCTCTTGAGGCTGTTGCCAAAACTTCATCCGCTTTAGAGAATCCTGCTTTAAAACCAAGATTTCCGTATACTTCTCTTAACTTGTTATTATTAATTACAATTAACGAATCGACTTGCTTACGCAATTTTTCGATTCCTAAAAGTGCCTGTTCCTGACGCACCTTTCCTTCAAACTGAAAAGGAATCGTCACAATACCTACAGTAAGGATTTCTCTTTCTTTGGCTAATTGTGCAATTACCGGAGCTGCACCAGTACCTGTTCCACCACCCATACCAGCGGTAATAAATACCATCTTAGTACCACGGTCTAACATTTTTTCGATATCAGCGATACTCTCAATAGCAGACTGCTGTCCTACATCAGGATTTGCTCCTGCTCCAAGACCTTCTGTCAGATTCATACCTAACTGAATTTTATTAGGTACTGAACTATTCTGTAGTGCCTGTGAATCGGTATTACAAACGATGAAATCAACGCCTTTAATACCTTGCTTAAACATGTGGTTGATAGCATTACTACCACCTCCACCTACACCTATTACTTTGATAACATTTGATTGGTTTTTTGGTAAATCAAATGAAATACTTCCAAATTCTGAGTTGCTCATCATCTTTTTGGTTTTTGAAATTCTTATTTAAATACATTTTTTACTTCTTGACTTGGGGCCAAAAAAGTAATCCTTTTCTTTTATTATTTTATTCTGCGTTGTCTAAAAAATCTTTGATTTTATCGACATATCTATCAAAAAATGATCTTCTGATTTTAGTTTCGGTAGATTCTTCTTTCGATACATTATTCCTGACAACTTCTCTTGTTTCTTCGATAGTTTCTACTCTTTCAACGTAGTTTTCTTCAACTTCGTATCGTTGTTGTACAGGTTGTTGTGTCTGCGGAGGAACATTTCTGTAGACTACTTTTGTCTGTTCGTTTACAATCTCCATTCTAACAGCACTTTGCGTACTGTTTTCGATACTGTTCATTACTAAACCAACTGCTGTTGCAAACAACGGACTAGAAATTTCTTCACTAGAATTACCTGCCAAATGCTCATTTGGATATCCAATTCTGGTATCCATACCAGTAATGTACTCTACTAATTGTTTGATATGTTTTAGTTGAGCCCCACCACCTGTAAGCACAATTCCCGCAATTAATTTTTTACGCGGATCTTCGTGTCCGTAAGCTTTAATTTCTGCGAAAACCTGTTCTACAATTTCTACCACACGGGCATGAATAATTTTAGATAAGTTTTTAAGCGAAATCTCTTTTGGCTCTCTGCCTCTTAAGCCCGGAATAGAAACAATCTCGTTGTCTTTATTTTCTCCCGGCCAGGCTGACCCGAATTTTATTTTTAAAAGCTCTGCTTGTTTTTCGATAATCGAACAACCTTCTTTGATATCGTCTGTAATTACATTTCCTCCAAAAGGGATTACTGCTGTATGACGAATAATACCATCTTTGAAAATGGCTAAATCTGTTGTTCCGCCACCAATATCAATTAGCGCTACTCCTGCTTCTTTTTCTTCCTGACTTAAAACGGCATCTGCAGAAGCCAAAGGCTCTAATGTCAGTCCTGACAATTCGATTCCTGAACTCTGGATACATCTTCCCACATTTCTGATCGATGATGCCTGCCCTACTACTACGTGAAAACTAGATTCTAATCTTCCGCCGTACATTCCGATTGGTTCTTTTATTTCAGACTGCCCGTCGATTTTGAATTCTTGTGGCAGAACATGAATAATTTCTTCTCCCGGTAACATCGCCAGTTTATTGACCTGGTCGATCAAAAGCTGAATGTCTTTTTCGCCAATTACTTCTTCCGGATTATTACGGCTGATATAATCTGTATGCTGTATACTTCTGATGTGCTGTCCTGCAATACCCACAACAACATCTTTTATTTTATAACCTGAATTATTTTCGGCTTCAAGTATTGCTTGTTGAATAGATTGAATAGTTTGCGTAATGTTGTTTACAACTCCTCTCGCAACTCCCAAACTTTTGGATTTTCCAATACCCAAAATTTCCAACTTTCCATACTCATTCTTCTTGCCGATCATGGCAACTATCTTTGTCGTTCCAATATCTAGACCTACTGCAATGTTATCTTTTTCCATTTTCTATTATTTTGTGCAAACTACTTGTTCCGTAAACCTAAGGTCAATCTTTTTGTATTTATATAACGAACTATCTAAAACCGCTTTCTGAAAAAAGGCTTTATAATTATTAAATTTCTTATCAACATTCATCGTTCTGCCAAAATCGATGAAGTAATTATAATTTCTATTAAACAATTTTAAGCTGCCATTCGGCATAATTTCAATTGCAATGATGTTTTTTCTCAAAAACGCATCGTCATAAATTGTGCGAAATAGCACCGCTAAATCTTCGTTATTTTTTTCATTTATTGCCCCGGAAACAAGAGGAACTCTGGCAGTATAATTGTCTGACAAAGGCATTTTATTACCCTCATAGTCAATATAAAAAGAGGCATCACCATCATAAACTCGCGCTATTGGTGTCTTCTGTTTTACTACTGCTTTTAGAACCCCATCGATACTTACAAAAACATTTGACTTTTCAATCATCTCTTGTGTATCGAGGGTTTTCTCAATCTTATTCAAATCTAACTCATCTTTTCGGATACTGGAAGCGTCTCTTTTATTTTCTATCAACAATTTATTAACCGTTTCCGGCTTCACAAAAAGCGTATTTTCCCCTACAAAAACAACAACGGATTTTTTTAATTTTCGATCGCCATTTCGATGTTGGGCAAAAGAATATAAAAATAAAACGAGTCCTAAAATGAGAATTAATCTAATATTTGTCCAATTAAATATTTTCATTTAGCATTTTTTTGATTGACGGAACCATCTCTCCAATATCACCAGCTCCTATTGTTACAATTATTGGCGCATCACTGGCTTTGATCTCCGCTAATAAATCACTTTTTGCAACAATTTTCTTGTTCGAATTTGTCATTTTCCCTAACAGCCATTCTGATGTAATTCCTTCCATCGGTAATTCGCGTGCCGGGTAAATATCCATTAAAAACACTTCATCAAATTGAGATAAACTTTCGGCAAATCCATCAGCAAAATCTCTTGTTCTGCTGAACAAATGCGGCTGAAAAATTGCCAGCACTTTACGTCCCGGATACAACTCGGTAACTGCCTGATGTACTGCATTTATCTCTGTTGGATGATGTGCATAATCATCTATATAAACTAATTTATCTGACTTAATCTGATAAGAAAAACGCCTTCTGATTCCGTTGAATGAAGCAATGGCTTTTGCAATCAAGTCGGTCGGGGTACCAAAAGTCTTTGCCATTGCAATAGCCATCAATCCATTCATTAAATTGTGTTTTCCAGGCAATCCAAAATGCAAATCTTTTATGATTTCTGATGGTGTCTGAACATCAAAAACATAGCTTCCGTTTTCTATACGAACATTGAAAGCCTTATATACAGCATCTTCATTTATAGCACATTGCACTCCCTCAAGAGGTAACTCCTTTGTTATAAACAATTTATTCTTATCTTCTACTTTCGAAGCAAATTCTACAAACGAAGCTTCAATTGCCTCACTTGTTCCATAAATATCCAAATGATCGGCATCCATTGACGTGATACAGGCTATATTGGGATGTAAATGCAAAAATGAACGATCAAACTCATCAGCTTCTACAACCGTTACTGTTTTTCCGCTTCCAATTAAGTTAGAATTATAATTCTCTACAATTCCCCCCACAAAAGCGGTAACATCAGCACCACTTTCATATAAAATATGACCCAAAATACTCGAGGTTGTTGTTTTCCCGTGTGTTCCGGCAACTGCGAAACTAAAAGTGTCTTTAGTGATAATTCCTAAAACTTCGGCACGCTTTTTAATTTCGTAATTTCTTTCGATAAAATAATTCCACTCTGAATGTGTTTTTGGTACAGCCGGAGTAAAAATCACCAATGTATTTTCGACAAAATAATCAGATGGAATGAGGTTTATATTATCTTCAAAATGAATATCAATACCACTTTCAATTAATTCACTTGTCAGCATCGATGGCGTTTTATCGTAACCTGAAACCTGTTTCCCGATATTTTTAAAATAGCGGGCCAGCGCACTCATTCCGATGCCTCCAATGCCAATAAAATAAACGTTTTGTATTTGATCTAAATTCATTTCTATTTGTTTTTGAGCTATTTACAGGTTTCTTTATTTTCTAAGAAACTAATAATTAGACCTTTGTATTTTTCTTACTTTAATAACTCAAAACGCTTAAAAATAGCGTTCTGACTTTTTTATTCTGTTCTATAATTATCAGAAAAAGTTATATTATAACAACTTTCTTATCTGATCTACAATCACTTTTACAGCATTTGGCATCGCTAATTTTTTAATATTAACACTAAGCTGTTTTTGTTTGCCTTCATCTTTGAGCAATGCTTCAAAAACAATACTAAACTGACTGTCTAATTCTGACTCCTTTAACAAAATAGCCCCTTTTGCATCTACTATTGCCTGAGCATTTTTAGTCTGATGATCTTCGGCTACATTTGGTGACGGAATAAAAATTACCGGTTTCCCAACGATACACAATTCTGAAACTGAGGATGCTCCTGCCCGCGAAATAATCACATCTGCCGCAGCATACACAAAATCCATTCTTTCAATAAAATCAACAACTCTTACATGCTGTTGATTGTGTTTTTTATACTCTTCGAAATATAGCTTCCCACATTGCCAGATTACCTGAACATCCTGAGAAAGCATATTTTCTAATTCTTTTTCTATGAGCTGATTGACTCTTCTGGCCCCTAAACTACCTCCTAAAACCAAAAGTGTTTTTTTATTAGGATCTAAACCGTAAAAAGCAATTGCTTCCTCACGTTTACTATCAATATCTATCAGATCCTGACGAACCGGATTTCCGGTTAAAACAATTTTTTCTTTAGGAAAAAAACGTTCCAGATTTTGGTAAGCAACACAAATTGCATTGGCTTTTTTACTCAATAATTTATTGGTAATTCCCGGAAATGAATTTTGCTCCTGAATTACAGTTGGAATTCCGGCTCCTCCCGCTGCCTGTAATAACGGTCCGCTCGCAAAACCTCCTGTACCTATTACCACATTCGGTTTAAATTGTTTGATAATTCGTCTTGACTCTAGCAAACTTGTTGCCAGCTTTAATGGGAACATTAAATTTTGCAAGGTTAATTTTCTCTGCAAACCGGCAATCCAAAGACCTTTTATTTCATAACCTGCCTGAGGCACTTTTTGCATCTCCATTTTATCTTTTGCACCCACAAAAAGAAATTCAGCATCAGGAAATTGTGCTTTTAATTCATTAGCAATAGCAATTGCAGGATAGATATGTCCTCCTGTTCCGCCACCACTTAATATGAATTTATAATTTGCCATTTTTTTTAAAAGTTATTCGCTTTAAAAATTATTCTTTTTAATCTTATTTATTCAATACTGCATTCATCGGATTTCTTGAATTATCTTCGATAGAATACATTCCTTCTGTTGCGTATATTTCTTCCTTTTCATTTTCGACAGCATCTTCTTCGGCTAATTCTTTATCAATTAATCTCTGAAGGGCTTCTCTTCTTCTTTCTTTTTCTTCTTGTTCTTCGGCAATTTCTTCGTCTTTTTTCGTCACGCTAATAATGATTCCAAGAGAAAAACAGGTCATCCAGATCGAACTACCACCACTACTTATCAGCGGAAGCGTCTGTCCTGTTACCGGCAATAACTCTACCGCAACTGCCATATTAATCATCGCCTGAAATATCATCGGAAAACCGAGCCCAACAACGACTAACTTCCCAAATAGCGTATTGGCTTTGTGTGATGCAATTACAAATCTGAACAATAACAATAAATACAAGACCAGAATTGCTACTCCGCCCACCAGACCATATTCTTCGACAATAATCGCATAAATAAAATCGGAAGACGATTGTGGCAGAAAGTTTTTCTGAACACTTTTACCTGGTCCAACTCCACCAAACTGTCCTGATGCTATCGCGATTTTTGCTTTCTCAATCTGATAATCATCTTCATCAGGCTTGTCTGTAGTAAAGTTCATAATACGACTTTCCCACGTTGACACCCTGCTGAAGAATCTTGAATCCGGAAAAGCTTTTGCTACCAAAAGAAAAAACAACAGCATCCCAATTCCTGAGCCTATAATAAAACCTATATACTTAAGCGGGTACCTGCCAATAAATGTCAGCATAATTACCATCGAAAATATCAATGCCGTCGTCGAAAAGTTTGCTGGTAAAATAAGCGCTAAAGTTATAAAAACAGGCAGCCAAAGCTGTATTAATGACGTTTGAAAAGGCTCATTTTCGTCTCTCGTTTTCGACAAATAACGTGCTACATAAATAAACAATATGCTGGCCGCCAAAGTCGAAGTTTGAAATGTAATACCAATAAAAGGTACCTGAATCCAACGACTTGCATTCGCACCGGCAATTACGGTTCCTTTTAAAAGCGTATACGCCAACAAAACCCAAACTACAGGAAGCGCAACTTTTGAAATCGCCCTGAAATAATGATACGGAACTCTGTGCACCCAATAAATAATCAGGAAACCAATACATATATGTGCCAAATGTTTTACCAAATAACCCAAAGTATTTCCGGTTCCGTGACCTATATAAGCCAGATTACTACTCGCACTAAAAACAGGCATAAACGAAAACAGCGCCAATAGAGCCACAAATGACCATATTACCCTATCTCCTTTTAATTTGTTAACCAATTCTTTCATAGTGCGCTTAAGTTTCAGGTTTATTTTGTTTCATGTTTCAAGTTCCGCCTAACGTGAAACTTGAAACATGAAACTTTTTCTTTATAGATTGTGTACCGCTTGCTTAAATTGCTTTCCTCTGTCTTCGTAGTTTTCGAATAAATCGAAACTGGCGCAGGCCGGAGACAACAAAACTGCATCCCCTTTTTCTGTTAAACGCTGTGCTGTTTTTACAGCATCACTCATATTATTTACTTCGACCATCATATCAACCACATTTCCAAAAGCGTTAATAATTTTGTGATTATCAACTCCAAGGCAAATAATTGCTTTTACTTTTTCACGAACTAACGACATCAATTCGTTATAATCGTTTCCTTTATCAACTCCACCCACAATCCATACAGTCGGCACATTCATACTGTCTAAAGCAAAGAAAGTAGCATTTACATTTGTTGCTTTTGAATCGTTGATATATTGCACATTCTGAATTTTTAATACTTTTTCTAAGCGGTGTTCAACACCTTGAAAATTAGATAAACTTTCGCGAATTGTTGCATTTCTAATTTGCATCAATTTTGCTACAGAGCTTGCTGCCATTGCGTTTTTCATGTTATGTTTTCCTTCTAACGCAATGTGTTCTGTTTCCATTGTAAACTCTTCTTGGTTGATCTTTATTTCCATTTTGTTGTTATTTATAGAAGCTCCTTCATCAAATTGTTTTATCAATGAAAAAGGAATTAATTTTGCTTTTGTTGTGTTATTTTTTAACCATTCTGTAATTGCCTCATCATCTGCGTCGTAAATAAGATAATCACTTTCGGTCTGATTCATTGTTATTCGAAACTTTGAATCGATGTACTTGTGATATTTATATTCGTATCGGTCTAAATGATCCG
The DNA here is from genome assembly GCF_002217195.1 of Flavobacterium aquidurense. Taxonomy (NCBI): domain Bacteria; kingdom Pseudomonadati; phylum Bacteroidota; class Flavobacteriia; order Flavobacteriales; family Flavobacteriaceae; genus Flavobacterium; species Flavobacterium aquidurense. Next base: position 10,249 of record NZ_MUGR01000015.1, read on the forward strand.
GACTAATATTTGTAATAATGGCAATATCCGGCCTGTAATCTATAATCCCGTCGAGCTGAAAACTGCTTAATTCAAGCACATAGGCATCGAATTTATTTTCGGCTACCTGCCAGGCAAAACTCTTTCCGATGTTTCCGCCTAAACCAACATTTAATCCTGCTGATTTCAACAAATGATGCGTTAACATTGTTGTGGTCGTTTTACCGTTACTCCCGGTAATCCCTATTGTCAAAGCTTCTGTAAAAGGCTTGGCAAACTCGATTTCTGAAATCACTTTGATTCCGGCAGCGATTAGCTTTTGTACTATGGGAGATTTCTCAGGAATTCCGGGACTTTTCATTACCACGTCGGCATTTAAAATCAGGTCTTCAGTATGTTTTTCTTCTTCCCAAGCAATTTTATTAATGATAAGAACTTCTTTATAGCTCTCTTTGATTTTTCCGAAATCAGATACAAAAACATCGTATCCTTGCTTCTTTCCAAGAATCGCGGTACCAACACCACTTTCTCCTCCGCCAAGTACTACCAATCTCTTCATCTATCTAAGTTTTAAAGTAACAATTGATAATATGGCCAACATGATCGCAACAATCCAAAAACGGGTTACAATTTTACTCTCGTGATACCCTTTCTTTTGATAGTGATGGTGCAATGGCGACATCAGAAAAATTCTTCGGCCTTCACCAAAACGCTTTTTTGTGTATTTAAAATAACTCACCTGCAAAACCACTGAGAAATTCTCAACCAAAAAGATTCCACACAATAACGGAATCAATAATTCTTTACGAACGGCAATTGCTAAAACTGCTATGATTCCACCAATAGTCAAACTTCCTGTATCTCCCATAAAAACTGATGCGGGATACGAATTGTACCAAAGAAAACCAATTAGCGCCCCCACAAATGCAGATATAAAAACGGTCATCTCCCCAGAATTAGGGATGTACATAATATTGAGATAGTTTGAGAAAATGATATTTCCCGAAACAAACGTAAATATACCGAGCGCCAATACCGAAACTGCAGAAGTTCCTGCAGCGAGCCCGTCAATTCCATCCGTTAAATTAGCTCCGTTTGAAACCGCCGTAATGATAAAAATCACAACCGGAATAAAAATCAACCACGCCCATTTTTCATATCCTTCACCTGTCCATGCCAATAATTCAGCATAATCAAATTCGTTGTTTTTTACAAAAGGAATTGTCGTTGCTGTAGATTTCTCTTCAATTGGTGCAGGCAAAACAACAGCTGTATTGGTTGCAGTTCTAAAAACATCTGTTCTTCCGGTATCTGTTCTTACTGTTACCGCAGGATTAAAATAAAGAACAGCTCCCACAATAATTCCTAAACCAACCTGACCAATAACTTTAAAAATTCCTTTAAGCCCTTGTTTATCTTTCTTGAATATTTTGATATAGTCGTCTACAAAACCAATTGTTCCCATCCAAAGAGTCGTTACAATAAGTAATACTATATAAATATTATGCAAACGGGCAAATAACAAAACCGGTACCAGTGTCGCAAAAATGATAATCAGTCCTCCCATTGTTGGAGTTCCCGCTTTTTCATTTTGACCAGCCAGACCTAACTCACGAACGGTTTCACCAACTTGTTGTTTACGCAAAAAGTTTATAATTCTTTTTCCGTAAATCGTTGACAAAAGCAATGAGAGCATCAATGCCAAAGCCGATCTAAAGGTAATGTACTGGAAAACTCCTGTTCCCGGCACATCTAGTGTCTTGTCTAAATATTCAAATAAATAGTATAACATATATCTTGGTTTATCTGGTTAATCGTTAATTTGTTTATTCGCAAGTTTTTGATTTAATCACTATTCTACTGGACGAATAATTAATTAACCGATTAAACTTTTTTACTTTCCTAATTGTTCTAAAATTTCTTTTACAGTCTCCATATCATCAAAATGATGGCGAACACCATTTATTTCCTGATACGTTTCATGACCTTTACCGGCAATTAAAATGATATCATTTGGCTCTGCCATCTGACAAGCTGTTTTAATCGCTTGCTTTCTATCGGTAATTCTCAATAGTTTTTTATAATTATGTGCTTCAACCCCTTTTTCCATTTCATCCAAAATCACTTCAGGATCTTCATTTCTTGGATTATCAGAAGTTAAAATTGCCTTATCACTAAGATCAGCTGCAATTTTAGCCATAATAGGTCTTTTCGTTTTATCCCTGTTTCCACCGCAACCTACAACTGTAATTAGCTGTTCATTCTTGGTACGGATATCCGCTATTGTTTTCAAAACATTATCCAGAGCATCCGGAGTGTGTGCATAATCTACAATCGCTGTAATATTCCCGGCCGAAACAATGTATTGAAAACGTCCTGAAACACTTTCTAAATCAGACAATAATCGCAATGCCTCAAGACTATCCATGCCCAGCTCTACTGCAGTTCCGTAAATTGCCAAAACATTATAAGCGTTAAAAGTTCCGATCAGTTTTACCCAAACTTCATTATCATTTACCTTTAACAATAATCCTGACAATTGACTTTCTAATATTGTGGCTTTAAAATCAGCATATGATTTTAAGGCATACGTAAATTTTCTGGCCACTGTATTCTGCAACATCACCGGTCCGTTTTTATCATCTATATTTGATAAAGCGAAAGCTGTTTTGGGCAATGAATCAAAAAACGACTTTTTTACATCTCTGTATTCAGCAAAAGTTGGATGATAATCTAAATGATCGTGTGAAAGATTCGTAAAAACCCCTCCCACAAAATGCAGTGCTTCTGTACGTTTTTGATGAATTCCGTGAGAACTCACTTCCATAAAACAATGCGTAACACCCGCTTCAATCATTTCATTCAAATAGTGATTGATGGTAATAGAATCCGGAGTGGTGTGCGTTGCTTTATATTCGGTTTCATCCACCATTATTTTTACAGTTGATAATAAACCAACTTTAAATCCTGCTTTTTGAAACAACTGAAACAATAACGAAGCAATTGTTGTTTTTCCGTTTGTACCTGTAACGCCAACTAATTTTAATTTTTCAGAAGGATTTTCAAAATAATTAGCCGCCATAAAAGCCAATGCGGTATTGGTATCTTTTACTTTAATATAAGTAACTCCTTTTTCAACATGTTCCGGCAATACATCACAAATAACAGCAACAGCTCCTAATTGAATTGCTTTTTCTATATAATCATGACCATCAGAAAGTGATCCGCGAATGGCTACAAAAACATCATTCGCTTCAATTTTTCTTGAATCAAAATCAATTTTATGTATGTCAATTTCTGTCGAACCCGTTACAGATTCAATAGCTACTTTATATAATATGTCTTTCAGTATTTTCACGATAATTCTAATACTATTGTTGTGTTTTTACTAATATTTTCTCCAGCCTGTAAAGACTGTTTTTTTACTTTTCCTACTCCATTTACCTTAACTTTCAAACCTAAATTTTCCAGTAAAGCAATAGCATCCATCCCCGGCATTCCTTTTAAATCCGGAACCTGATTTGATTTTTTATTGGCTTCTACAGCATAATATTTATCATAACTTGAATCCTGCTTTGGAACTCTTGAATCCAGTTTTTTAATTTTATTTGTCGAAGGTGCATCGGTAAATATTTTTTGGGCGATTCTCTTAAAAACCGGTCCGGCAACATCTGCTCCGTAATAATTATTTTTTGATGTATTTGGTTTATGAACCACTACAATACAAGAATACTTAGGATGGTCTGCCGGAAAATAACCAACAAAAGAAGACGCATAATACAATCCCGATTTTCCTTCTTTACCGCCATAATTTACCTGTGCAGTTCCTGTTTTACCTGCCATCGAAAAATCCTTCGAATACAACTTAGAACCTGTTCCTTTTTTAACCACATTAAGCAATACTGCTCTTACTTTTTTGATGGTTTCCGGCGAACACACTTTTGGATTAATTACTTCAACATCAAATTTCTTGATGGTTTTGTTCCATTCTTTAATTTCTGAAACAAATTGAGGTTTTACCATTACTCCATTATTAGCAATTGAGTTATACAATGCCAGCGTTTGCATTGGCGTAACCGAAACTCCGTAACCAAATGCCATCCATGGCAATGAAACTCCTGACCAATGTTTGTCACCAGGCTGTGGTATATAAGGCCTTCCTTCTCCTTGAAAATGCAATCCCAGCGTTTTGTTTAATCCATAACTATTAATATGGTTCACAAATTTTGATGGGTTGCTTTTATAATTATCATAAACCGCCTGAACCATTACTGTATTAGACGAAAGTTCGAAACCACGTGCTAACGAAATTTTTCCGTAACCTCCCCTATGCGAATCACGAACGGCACGACCATAATATCTTACTTCTCCGCCACGACTGTCAAAAACAGTACTGGTATCTGCAACTTTATCCTCTAAAATTGCCATTAAATCGACTAACTTAAAAGTAGATCCCGGCTCATGAGATTCTGCTACAGCATAATTGGTAGTTTCATAATACGACCCGTCTTCTGCTCTTCCTAAATTCGAAATTGCTTTTACGTGTCCTGTTTCTGTCTCCATCACTACCACACAACCGTGATCAGCTTCGTATTCTTCTAACTGTTTCAACAAGGCATGATGAGCAATATCCTGAATAAAAACATCGATTGTCGAGATTACATCAAAACCATCCTGAGGATCTACTTCATTGACATCGCGAATTGGCTTCCATTGTCCTTTGGCAATTTTTTGTTTTAAAATCTTACCGTCTTTTCCGTTTAAATAACTTTTAAAAGCCCACTCGATTCCTTTTCCTACCTCTACTCCTGTTGCCGGATCAATACGATCGTAACCAATTGTTCTTTCGGCAATTTTTCCGATCGGATGTTTTCTGACTGTTTCCTGTTCGATTATAATTCCGCCTTTAAAAGCGCCTAAATTGAATAATGGAAATCCTTTTATTTTTACATATTCGGTATAACTCAAATTACGTGCGATCAGATAATACCTGTTTTTATTGGCTCTTGCTTTTCTTAATTCTTTTTCGAAATAGCTTCCCGATTTATCCAAAACTGTCGCCAGAGAATCTGATAATGCTTTTACATGTTTTTCAAACGTTTCTGTTTTTGGCGCTTTAGCATCAAATCGAATCTCATAATTAGGGATTGATGTTGCTAATAAACTCCCGTCAGCAGAATAGATGTTTCCTTTGTTAGCCGGAATTACGAAATTTCTAACGGTACGCTGTTTGGCCAGTTTTCTATAATAATCCCCTTCAACCCATTGAATATTGGTTAACTTAACAACAATAGCAATTGCCATCACAAAGATGAAAACTGCTACGAGGTAAATTCTGTAGGATATATTTTTATCGTCTACTGCCATATTCTTTTAAAGAAACTTTTTTCTTCTTCTTTTTTTACTTCTATCTTAACCGGAGGAACCGTAGAGGGAAAAATTTGCTTTTCGAGCATTTTATCCGATATGGTTGATTCCATCTTCAACTTCATTAATTCTGAACGGCGATCTACAAATTCAGATCGCAATTCTTTTACTTCATTATTCAGCTTTGCTATTTCAAAAACCTTTTGTTCGTATCGTTGCGTATTGGCAATCATCAAAATCGCTAACAGGATTATAAAAACAATGAAGCGCCAGTTTTTTACCGCGTCATCGTTCAAAAGAAATCTTGCTTTTAATATGCCAAATACTCCACCTTTCATTTTCTACCTATATATATTATATCTTCTCAGCGATTCTCAATTTTGCACTTCTTGCTCTATTGTTGATTTTGATCTCAGCATCGTCCGGAACAATCAACTTTCCAATCGTTTTATAAGGAACAGAAAAGTTTCCGAAGAAATCACGTTCCGGTTCGCCTTCAAACATTCCGTTCTTAATAAACCTTTTCACTAATCTATCCTCTAATGAGTGATAGGATATTACTGAAAATCTTCCGCCCGGATTCAAAATTTCTAAAGACTGTTCTATAAATTCTTTTAAGACATCCATTTCCTGATTTACCTCAATTCGAATCGCCTGATAAATCTGAGCCAATATTTTATTTCGAACTCTTTCCGGTAAATATTTTGCCAGAACATCTTTTAATTCATCCGTAGTCTTAATAGGGTAATGTTCTCTGGCCTCTACAATTGTTCTTGCTAAAACCGGCGCATTCTTCAACTCCCCATAATCAAAAAAAACACGACGTAAATCCTGTTCTTCATATTCGTTAACCACACGATAAGCACTTAAATCATTTTTCTGACTCATCCGCATATCGAGTTCGGCATCAAATCTTGTCGAGAAACCTCTTTCCGGAACATCAAACTGATGCGATGAAACACCCAAATCAGCCAAAATCCCATCAACACTCTTAACACCATGAAAACGAAGAAATCTTTTTATAAATCTAAAGTTCTCATTAATTAAGGTAAACCGCTCATCCGGTAACGCATTTGCCAATGCATCTTCATCCTGATCAAAAGCAAATAATTTTCCGTTTGGCCCTAAGCGTTTCAAAATTTCTTTTGAATGGCCTCCGCCACCAAACGTAACATCTACATATATGCCATCTGGTTTAATATTTAAACCATCAACTGTAGGGTGAAGCAAAACCGGATTATGATATTCCATTGTCGTCGTCATTAATATTTCCCATTACTTCTTCGGCTAAATCTGCAAAATCCATATCTTCGCCGCTTATTGATTTTTCATATAAATCTTTATCCCAAATCTCTACTATATTAACCGCAGATGAAAAAACCACATCTTTAGAAATACTTGAAAAAGCTACCAGGTCCTTTGGAACCAATAACCTTCCCAATGCATCAATCTCTACCACTTTTACTCCGGCAGTAAATCTTCGAATGAAATCATTGTTCTTTTTTACAAAACGATTCAGCTTGTTGATTTTTTGCATCATCAAGTCCCATTCTTCCATTGGATACAATTCTAAACACGGCTGAAAAACAGAGCGCTTCAAAACGAATCCGTTCTGAAGAGAAGAAGCCAATTGCTTTTTCAGGGGTGCAGGCATCATTACCCTCCCTTTAGCATCGACTTTACACTCATATGTTCCAACAATTGTGTTCAAAGAATTTACATTAATATGTTACACAGCAAAAATATAAAAAATATTACCACATTTTACCACTATATACCACTTTGTTAATAAGTTTAACCACTTTCTTACCACCATTCTTAATTCATAATCAATCAATACTTTAGATAATATTTAACTCATCTTCAATTCTACTTCAGGATCAAAAAAAATACACATCAATTTTCTTAAAAAACTAAACATTATACTAATTTATTAACATTTAGAAAATACGCACAAATCACCCATTAACACTGATTTTTAAACACTTACATATTCTACTAAAATTATCTAGTTAAAAAACGGTAGCAAAAAACCATTTTTATTTATTAAACCCTATATTTGTCCCAATTGAAATTGGCATTAAATTAAATGGACAAACACTACAAAAAAGAAGGCAAATACAGCTATTATGAAGCTGGAGAAGGAACTCCTATCGTTATTTTACATGGCTTAATGGGAGGCCTTAGTAACTTTGATGCTGTAGCAGAATATTTCCCAACGAAAGGATACAAAGTTGTTATCCCGGATTTGCCAATATACACCCAAAGTATTTTAAAAACCAATGTAAAAAGCTTCGCTAAATACGTAAAAGACTTTATTACTTTTAAAGGCTTTGACAAAGTTATTTTATTAGGCAACTCATTAGGAGGACACATCGCTCTTTACCACACTAAGTTATACCCTGAAAAAGTAGCAGGATTAGTAATTACCGGAAGTTCAGGTCTTTACGAAAGCGCTATGGGAGACAGTTATCCAAAAAGAGGCGATTACGAATACATCAGAAAGAAAGCCGAAGATGTATTTTACGATCCTAAAATAGCAACTCCGGAACTTATTGACGAGGTATATGCAACGGTTAACGATCGTATCAAACTGATCAAAACCCTGACAATTGCAAAAAGCGCCATTCGTCATAATATGGCTAAAGATTTACCTAAAATGACAGTTGAAACCTGTATTATCTGGGGTAAAAATGACGCTGTAACCCCACCCAATGTGGCCGAGGAATTCGATAAATTATTGCCTAATTCAACTTTGTATTGGATAGACAAATGTGGACACGCTGCTATGATGGAACATCCTCAGGAATTCAACACAATTCTTGAAGAATGGCTCGTTAAAAAGAATTTATAGCACCTAACTTTCGACTTTAAGGAGGTCTTAAACACAAAAAAACATGAAAATTAATACCGCCGAATTTATTATAAGCAATTCTGAAGTTTCAAAATGTCCACAGGATTTTTTGCCGGAATATGCTTTTATCGGAAGATCAAATGTAGGTAAGTCCTCTTTGATCAATATGCTTACCAATCATAAAAATTTAGCTAAAACTTCAGGAAGACCCGGAAAAACTCAGTTAATTAATCACTTTAAGATTAATAATAATTGGTTTTTGGTCGATTTGCCCGGTTACGGATATGCTAAAGTATCCAAGAAAACAAAATCTGTCTTTCAGCAATTCATCACAGATTACTTCGAAACCAGAGAACAGTTAGTTTGTGCTTTTGTTTTGATTGATATTCGCCACGAAGCACAAGCCATAGACATTGAATTTATGTCATATATGGGAGAAAGCGAAATTCCGTTTTGCATCATTTTTACCAAAGCAGATAAAATCAGCAAAACAAAAATTGATTCGCATATCGCAGCATACAAAAAACAAATGTTCGCCAATAACTGGGAAGAAATGCCTCATTACTTCGTGACTTCTGCTACAGAACAAACCGGAAAAGACGAAGTTTTAAGTTACATTGACGAAGTGAATCAGGAAGTATTTAAAAACAACTCGCAGTTTTAAAAAATAAAGTCCAAATTTAAAATTCCAAATTCCAAAAATGTAAAGGAAATTTAAAAAATAGAAAAATCCCAAATTCCAATTTTATAGCGGAATTTGGGATTTTTTATTTGTAGTCAAAATCTTTAAGAATAAATTTACAACAAACTCAAACACAACTTATTTAATATTACATTTGAAATGAATCAATTTGTAATTTATGAAGAATACCACACTCCTCGTTTTCTTTTTTATCTCTATTTCTCTTTCGTCCTGCACCACAGCATCCTATACATTTGCTACAGGACAACGAACCGGAGTTGATTTTACATCCGGAAAATGGCTCTTGAACGAATTGGATTGTCCCAATAACTCTAAAGACAAGCTAACCGCAGAGTGCTTAAAATATTTTAAAAAACATACAGGAGATAGATTATCATATATTCATGATGTTAATGGATTACTGGTTCCCCGAAAAATTAACTTAAATCCGGGTAAAACAAAACTGAAGGAGCTCAAAGACGGAACTGGTTTTGATTTTTTTATTAATATTTCTACGCAAAAAAACAAAAACGACTTCTCTTCTCTCGAACTTTATCAGCAAGCTAACGATGCAGGAAAAAATGAAGCTTCTGTAATTGTAGAAATTTACGATTTAAATTTACAGCAGATTATTTACTCTCAAAATGTAATAGGCACTACTTCAAAAGTAAACGCTCCATCTGACCATAATACTCAAAGCTCCGGTAAACTTGCAGACAATATTATGCTTTACAAAAATGCAAATCAATTACTAGAAGGAGCTTTAAAAAGAATATTTAAAGATTTAGACAAAAGATCTGTTAACTAAATAAACTACATTTTTTTTTAAACCTGAAGATTCGGGACCAAGTCCCAAACCCTCGACTTTACTCAGGGCGACATAAAACTTTAAATAAAATTCCAAAAGTAAAATCCCAAATTCCAACCTAACAATTGGAACCCGGGATTTTTTATTTTTGAAATTTCCTTCCTGTATTGGAATTTCAAAATTTTGAAATTTGACTATTTCGTCAATTCTAGTTTTTCTGCAAAATAATCACAGAAATCTTTCATTGTATCTGACATTTTTTCGTCGTCTGTTGCACGTTTAAATGTATCTGACATTGCTACTAATGTCTGGTGAAAGAAAATCTTCATTTCATCAACCGGCATATCTTTCGTCCATAGATCGATACGCATGGTTTCTTTGGCTTTGCTGTCCCAAATAGACAACATAATAGCTTTTGCTTCTTCAGCTTGTACGCCGCCATCCTGAGCGCTCCATGTTAATTTTTCCGGTACACGGTTTTCATCTAATTCTATATTGAATCTAATTTCTGAGTTTATTGTATCTGACATTACTTCTTAGGTTTATATTTTGATTTTTCAAAAATTTCTTTTGCATTTATTTTTAATAATTCCGCCAAGGTTACACTGGTATTATTCTTCATATACGAACGCACCATCTGCCATCCCAGCCACGCTCCAATTCGTCCGGGAGATTCATTGTCTATTTCTAAGTAAAATTTAGAAAACGGAGCAGGCGCTATGAATCTTGTTGTTAGTTTTGGATCATCACTATAAAGCATTTCACTTTCGATAAAAAAGCGCCACATATATGCTTCATTTTCCTGACACCATTTTATCTGTTCCGGTGTATAGCCCATTTTTTCAGCATCTGTATATTCAGGCAAAAGCAAATCTTTTGCATATAACTGCTTCCCTTCAAAAATCATTTGAGAAACTAAGTTTTTATCCTGAAAAGCGGGAATATTTCTGTAAGCAAAACTAGCAACTACATCCGGCATTATTTGTTTCTCTTCGAAATTCTGCTTAATATAATTCGGGAATTCATAAAACTTATGCTCTTTTCCCAAATACAATTCCAGAGCAACTATTACCAGGCTATCTGCATAAATTGCTTTGGCATTATAATCCATTTCTCCAATTACCGTAATTACTTTAGGCGTTTTTCTTTTCGGAAAATAATATTTCACATGTTGAAACAATTTATTAAATTCCTCACGTACAGGCTCAAAATTACCATATTTTTTCTGCACTTCAGTATATACTTCTTTCCACAACGGATCCTGCATTTTCTTCAGCCAGACATCATCTCCGGTACCCTCCGGAAAGAAGAATGGATATTGCTCTTTTACTTTCGCCAAATCTTCTGGTTTGGTCTCAAAAAACACTTTATCAAAACGCTCTACTTTAATATCAACAGGGATTTCTCCTACTTCTTTTTCTACTTTAGTTTTTTGCTCACAGGACAAAAAAAACAAGCATAGAACCACTACAAAGCGATAAATTTTCATTTTATTTTAATTAGATTTGTGTTGCTGGATTTTAAGTATATGTATACTTAAAAATAATTCTGCAAATATACATTCCTACATCTTAAATCTTGAACTATTATGGCTAAAAAAAGTACCATTCAGACAGAAAAAGTAAATACCCACATTGTAGAGTGGTTAAAAAATTATGCTGACAATGCAAAAGTAAACGGTTTCGTAATAGGAATATCAGGCGGAGTTGACTCTGCCGTAACTTCTACCTTATGTGCTCAAACGGGCTTAAAGGTTTTATGTGTAGAAATGCCAATTCATCAGGCCGCCAATCAGGTTTCAAGGGGGAGAGAGCATATTGACCAGTTAAAAAAACGTTTTCCGAATGTTTCTGATGTAGCAACTGATCTGACCGCTACTTTTGAGGCTTTTAAAAGCGCAGTACCCAAAACAGATGACGAAGCCAAGGTAAGTCTGTCATTAGCCAATACACGCGCTCGTTTGCGAATGACCTCTTTATACTATTTAGCAGGAATTCACGGATTATTAGTTGCCGGAACCGGAAACAAGGTAGAGGACTTTGGTGTAGGATTTTATACTAAATATGGCGATGGCGGAGTCGATTTAAGTCCAATTGCTGACTTAATGAAATCAGATGTGTATGCTCTGGGTGCATTTTTAACAATTCCTAAATCAATTTTAACAGCTGCACCTACAGATGGATTATTTGGAGATAATCGTACCGATGAGGATCAATTGGGCGCAAGTTATGACGAACTTGAATGGGCAATGCTAGCCTCAGAGTCAGGAAAAACGGAGGCTGACTTCACTGGGAGAGAAAAATCTGTCTTTGAAATTTATAAACGTTTAAACACCAGCAACAAGCATAAAATGGATGCAATTCCGGTTTGTATTATACCAAAAACGTTAAAATAAAACATTTTAACATTTGTCTGCAATTAATTACAGAATTTATTTATTAATTTTACAGTTCCAAAAACATGAACAATTCTAAAAAAGGTAAAAATTATGATTAAAGTATGTCTTGCAGACAATCATCCTGTGACTCACTTTGGCGTTAAGTCTTATTTTAAAGACCACGATCAAATTTCAATTGTTGCCAACGTAGGCAATTTTTCAATGGTTAGAGATATCCTTCAGACGAAGGAAATTGACATCCTAATTCTCGATTTAGAGCTGGAAGGTCTCTCAAGTATCTTCGAAGTGAAGTCGATTTTGAAAAATTTCCCAAAAACAAAAATTGTAATTTTTAGTGACCTCGCCGAACAAATGTATGCTCCAAATGCAATTAAAGCAGGAGTTTCCGGGTATGTGCACAAAACAGAAAAACTTGAAACTTTAGGTCTTTCTATTATTAAAGTACATGAAGGAAAAATTATCATCAACGAAACTGTGCGCAAAAACATGGCACTTATTGCTAAACAAAGCAAAAGTGAGCGCTTATACAGAAAACTTTCAAATCGCGAGATCGAAGTTTTACGTTATTTAAGTGATGGTAAGAAAAACAATGAAATTTCTAAAATCTTAAATCTGAACGAGAAAACGATCAGTACTTACAAACTAAGATTATTGACTAAATTAAATGTTACTAATTTAGTTGACTTAGTAAACAAAGCTAAGACTTTAGAAATTATTTAATTTAATGGTATCGCGACATTACTCTTCCCAGTTTTTTCGAAAACGAAGTAACTAACTTTGAGTAATCGACAACCATAGACAAAAGCTCTGTATTATCTGAATTATCAGGTTTTATAGAGCTTTTTAATTCCTCGATGATTTTACCCACCAAAAACCAACGCATAGACATAATCGTTTCTGTAACGTATTGCGCTATCGTTTCGTGTTTCATTTTCGAAAAAATGTTCTGTCCTTCCCAGTCATGAAGTGTCAGTCGTTCATCTTCCATCAAAATATCAGTAACTTCCTGAGCAAAATCAGGCTGCAAACGCATTAAATACTGTTCGAGGCTAAATTTTTCGTGCTGGTTATAAAACGCAATTAGGTCTGTAAAAATATCACGGAACAAATTATTAGACAATTCTACCTCATCTTCCTGCAAACTCAAATAAATACGCTCGTACACTTTATACGATCTCATTTCAGAGACCATTATAACTTCACCTTCTTCATTGTTTTTTAAGAGTACATCTTCAAATTCTTCCGTTTTATCTCCATAAAGCAATAAAATCTCAATTACTTTTCGTTCTAAACGATACAGAATGTCAACTTTTTCTGTTGGCTCTGTTGCTGCCGGATATCCAAAATCTCCCGGATAATCTTCCGGTGGCCCATTTCTTGGATCTTCGGGATCTCCTCCTGAATATCCGGTATTTTTTGGGGCCTGGTTTCTAAAAACTTCAAAAGGTTTTTGGTCCTGTTTTTGTTTTTTACTTGCCTCAACCAAATCTTTCTGAATCAACTGAGCCAAAGTACTTACCAATACCTGCTCAGAAATATCCATTATTCTGGCACATTCCTGAGTATAAATTTCACGCTGAATACGATCCGGAATTTTCGAAATACTAACCACCATATCGCGAATCAAATCGGCTTTTTTTATAGGATCGTTTTTGGCCTCTTTCATTAAGAGCGAGGCTTTAAACTGTATAAAATCTTTACTGTTTTCTTCTAAATAAGCAACCAGATCTTCATACGAAGTTTTTCGTGCAAAACTGTCCGGATCTTCTCCGTCAGGAAAAGCACAAACCCTTACATTCATACCTTCTTCCAGAATCAAATCTATTCCTCTGACAGAAGCGCGCAATCCTGCCGCATCACCATCAAAAAGAACCGTAATATTTCTTGTAAGACGATTTATTAAACGAATCTGATCCGGTGTTAAAGCTGTTCCAGATGAAGCAACAACATTTTCTATTCCGGCCTGATTGAACTGAATTACGTCTGTATAACCTTCAACCAAATAACAATTATTGAGTTTGGCTATCGATTGTTTGGCCTGAAAAATTCCATAAAGCACTTTACTTTTATGGTAAATATCACTTTCAGGCGAGTTCAGGTATTTTGCCGCTTTTTTATCATTCGTCAAAATACGTCCCCCGAAGCCTAAAACACGTCCCGACATACTTTCTATCGGGAACATTACACGACCTTTAAAACGGTCAAACGGACGATCTTCCCTTGCAATTGTCAAACCGGTGCTTTCCAGAAATTCCAGCTTATAACCTTTACCTAAGGCTTCTTTGGTCAGGGCATCCCAGGTTTCCGGCGAATATCCTAAACTAAATTTTTTGATAGTTTCATTGGTAAAACCTCTTTCTTTAAAATAAGAAAGTCCAATTGCTTTTCCTTCTTCTGAATTTAAAAGGGTTCTGTTAAAATAATCCTTTGCAAATTCTGAAACTAAGTACATACTTTCGCGAACATCCGTCATGGCTTTTTCAGTATCCGTTTGTTCCGTCTCTTCAATCTCGATGTTGTATTTTCTGGCTAAATACCGAATAGCTTCGGGATAAGTAAACTGTGAGTGTTCCATCAGGAATTTAACAGAGTTCCCTCCTTTTCCCGTACTAAAATCTTTCCAGATTCCTTTTGCAGGTGACACCATAAACGAAGGGGAGCGTTCATCTGAGAAAGGACTCAGCCCTTTGAAGTTACTCCCTGCACGTTTTAAATTAACATAATCACCGATAACCTCCTCTACACGAGCAGTTTCAAAAACGGAATCAATAGTAGCTTGTGAAATCAAAACGTAAAATATTTTAGAAAATTTGAAGTCTGTAAAAGTACACAAATCAATCTTGAAATTTGGCCATTTAACATAAAAAAAGTGCCCCTTTCGAAGCACTTCTCTCACTAATTAATTAACTTATTTTTAATTTAAATCAAATCGCAACCCTAAAGAAATATTATTTTCTTTTACCGGATTATCCTGAAACAATGGGTTTAGATCGTACTTTGCATACAAACTCAAAGCTTTATATCCTATATAAGAACTCAATCCGTAAATAAAATTATTTACATTATAATCTCCTTTTATCGTTGTTTTATAATCTAAATCGTCCTGATCGTATTTTAAGATTTGTTTTGATTTTACATTGATTCCCACATAACCTCCAATCCCGAAACGGAAACTTTTATGTGTTCTGAAACAGGTCTTTCCGTTACTCACCTGAGGCTTAGAGAAATCAAATTCTAAGTGCAAAGGCAATACGATATAAACATTTCTAAAACGGGATTCATCAAGGTTTATAGCATTTGTCTGCAAGACAGTCTGATTACCATTTACAACAAAACTTCTGTTGTCTGTAGGTCGAATATTGTTGTACATTAATGAAAGTCCGTACTTGGCATGTAATAAATTGTCGGTTTTCATTAATCTCGAATTATAAGTAAAACCCCATTCATAAAAGTGGGAACTCATAAAACCGTAATTAGAATCCTGAAGTTTACCGTCGGCCATCATATTATTTAACCCCATTGCAAATACAAACTGAGAGGTTGTTCTTTTTTCTCCATGAATTGAATCCCTACTTTTTTTATTCTTATCATTTTTATCCCAGTAGATAACGATCTTACCTTTCTTTATTGAATCCTGTTCTTTGATTTTCCCATCTACTTTTTGCTGCACTAAATCATTCAATTCATTTTGTGCCAATGTGACTTTTTCTTCAATGATTATTGCTCTGGCTTCTGACAGTTCCTTTTTGCGCTTATCTGCTTGTTCCTGCGTAATTTTCCCTTCAGACAACTGCACGTTTACAGCTTCTACTTCTTCTTTTAAAATTGCTTTTTCTTCTTTAGTCACCTTTTCTATTTTATTGGCGATCTTCTTTGCTTTTGACTCAAAGGTTTCCTGTCCCAGAACTTTACTAACAAATAAGAAGACGAGGATAACGAGATAAAGTGTAAAATTTTTCATGATTGATTGTTTTTTTTTTATGGATTGATGATTGTGATTGATGATGATGATTTAATTGTGAATTGTATATTCTATATTCATATTTCTTTCTTCTAGGATCTTAATTCTTTACTCTTGTTGATTTCGATTTGCCAAGGCCACTTTTACGGTTTGGTAGTTCTTATTGACTTTAGTAATTACTTTTTCTCTAAACGAAAGCTCTAATTCTCCATCGACCTGATTAAGCAAATCGTTTGCATTGACTCTTACTTTTGTTTTTGTTTTTACCGGGTTGTCGGCAACTACACTCTTTTCTGCCGCTTCCAGTAACTGATCTACTGTTTCTTTTTTAGGGGTTTCAGTAACAAAGGTTTTAGTATTGATTGATTGTTTTTCCTGATTGTTTTTGATGATGACTGAAGACTCCGCTATTTGATTTGATTCATTTTTAATGGTTTTATTTGGTTTTGAATTACAATTTATTTGTTCTTTTAATGAGTTCTGAGCTGGCGTTTTTTCTGAAATCGCAACTTCCGTTTTACCTGAATCTATTACTTCTAAAGCTGTTTTTGCAACAGTATCTTTCTTTACATTCTCTTTTACAACAATTTTATTTTGCGGCATTTCAACAACGCTTTTCTTCTGATTAAGAAAGAACGTAGTAACCAATAGCAGCCCAACGATACTTGCAGCAACGTACAGCCATTTGTTTTTCTTTTCAGGCTGTTTCTTTTCTTCAGCAACACTCAACATTGAATCCAATCGGTCCCAGGCACTATCACTTGGCTCGATAGTACGCTGATTTAGTTTTTCACGGAAATCCTTTTCAAAATTATTCGGTTCCATATTCTTGTTTTTTTAATGTATTAATCTGTGTTTGCAACATTTTTCGTGCGTGCGACAATTGCGATTTGGATGTTCCTTCATTAATCCCTAACATCTTTGCAATCTCATTGTGTTTGTATCCTTCGATAGCGTATAAATTGAAAACCATCTTGTAGCCGTCCGGCAAAGCATCGATCAAAAACTGAATCTGATCTATTGAAAACTGGTTATCAATTGCATTAAAACTTTCTTCGACATAAATTTCGTCTTCGGTAAATTTTACTTTTTTCTGAACGCGCAAATAAGAGATACATTCGTTTACCATAATTCTGCGAATCCAGCCTTCAAAGCTTCCTTTATGTTCGAATTTATTCAAGTTGGTAAACACTTTCATAAAAGCCGTGATCATCACATCTTCTGCCAGCTGAATGTCTTTTATATACTGCCGGCAAACGCTTAGCATTTTAGAAGAAAACCGACTGTAAATTTGCTGTTGTGCTTGTCGATTATTATCGACAGCCAACTTTATAATTTCAGCTTCCTCCTGATGTAAACGGATAATTTTCATTAATAAGCGTTTGGTTTTGGTTTAGTAATGGTCTTCTATTAGCATAGACGAGTGAAGTTTTAAAATGGTTGCACCGATAGGAAAAAAAATCAATAAAAAAATTCCAAATTGCAAAAAAATAGAAGTAAACAACTGATTTACAAGACTATGAATTTAATCGCCGAAGTGATAAATTTTCTTATTATCTAATTATTTTTGGCAAGATAATCTAAACCGAATCGAAAATAAAAAAACCTTGTACTATTATTAATAATACAAGGTTTTCTTAATACAATATTTTTAAATAGCTTCAGGCTGCTAAAATTTTACCATCCGCCGCCACCGCCACCGCCGCCGCCGCCGGAGCTTCCGCCACCGGAACTTCCGCTGCTCCAGCTTCCACTGCTGCCGCCTGAACTACTGGACGAAGAACCTGATGATGATGGAGGACTTGGATTGACTGCAGCACTGCTGACAGAATTTCCAAAACCAGACAAGAACATTGCCGGCTGTCTATAAAACGTATCCTCGCCCTGATACCACGCAGGATCATATTTTGCCAATTCTAAAATTTCCTCAAATTGTTTTCCCCATTCGATTTCAACTCCCAATGCAATTGCATACGGAAATAATTTTTCGAATAATTGCGGGGTCAGTTCCGGAGGATTCAGCATATTCATTCGGTCCTTCTCTGCCGTTTTAAGATACAGTTTGAATCCTTCTAATCGATGCAATACGTCAGCACCTTTTTCTGTGAATTTCCCTAAAGTCCTTACATAAAATATATACATCAGGAAAACAACACCAATAACCGCAATTTGTATTGTACTTAGAAAAAATAGTGTCATGACGAATATCGCTACTGCAGGAAGAAAAACAAAGAAACCTAAAATTGCTCTTAAAACGATTAACCCAACTCCTGTCTCTTTTTTTGCAAACCAATAAGTTAATCCTGCAACCGCAACAATGAGTCCGGCATAAAAAACATAATTAATATATCCTTTATTATTAGAGAGTAATTCATAAGCCAGTCCTGCAATCAAAAATATAGCAAAACCAACCCATTTTTTTCGGGTATTATTTTGATAATAGTCTTCTAAATTGACTTGTTTGTTTACCGTATTCAACCATTTAGAATACGCTTTCTCAAAAATCTTATAATTAGAATCATCTACTTTTATTTTATCCTTTTTGGTAAAACCACTTATTATATCTGATTCTTCTGTGCTTAAAGCTTTTGACTGCCTGTTTAAGACCTCTATCTCATAGGTATGTTTATTTTTAAAAATACCATTTTCATTTGCAGACAAAATCCTGATTGCCCCTTTTACAGAAGCATTTATAAATGACGCCATATAGGTTTTGTCAAGTATTTTTCTGTGATATATATATCCTGTAATTGCAGGAGACCAATCAAAAGGAGGCATAAATTCCGGCATTACTGTTTTTTCGACGGGATCTTTACCGTATTTCTTCCAACTGAAAAAGAAAAAAAGTGCCATTGCTATTCCGTAAATAACGGACCACAAATAGGTTTTTATTTGTTTATAAAATGATGCTGATTCCTGAAGAAAAGTGGGAGGATCGACAATTCCTTTCGCAAAAGATGCCGCAACTGTCAGACCTTCATTTGCTCTAAGCTGAACGGTTCCAAAACTGGCAACAGTATGATTATCATTTAAAGAGCTGATGCAATTTGATTCTGTAGATCCTGCTAAACCGCTATAACAATGGAAATTTTCGAATTTATTATTTACTGACGGAAGGGAAATTTCGCAGGTTACTTTATCTATTGGCAAATCCCAGCCGTTTCCGGTTACGTTCCAATACAGTTCATCATATTTCTCGAAGTATCCAATCTGAAACGGAGCGCTATAATTAATTTCATAATCATAGATACCGCTTTCTAATTCAAGATCTTTGTTTCCTATATAAATTTTCCAGTCGCCCGATTCCTCTTTTGTAAAATACGACTCTGTCTTTCCGTCTTTTTTTACTAAATTTACAGTGTATTGCACATCAATTTGATGACCGTCTTTGTCTTTTCTGGTCAACGGTAAAACTCTTAAAAGTCCGTGCCTAAAGACATTGCCTTCTGCATATATAGAAATTTTTTCGACAACATTGATATGACCTGATTTTTCAATTTTAATTTTAACATCAAAATTCAGTATTCTTTCCTGGGCCTGGACCTGATAAAATAAAACAGAGAATAAAACAAAAAATATTTTTCTTAGTAACATAGTATACTACAATTAAAACTGAACATTAGGCGTTTCTCTTTGTTTTTCATCTTCTAATTCAAGGAAGTTTTTCTTAGGAAAACCAAAAGAATTAGCTACAATATTACCCGGAAAAGATTCTACAGCGATATTATAATCTCTGACAGTTGCATTATAATATCGTTTTGATCTCTCTACTTCAGTTTCGATTTCGCTCAGTTCTTCCTGTAAACTCAAAAAATTTGTATTGGCTTTTAGGTCAGGATAATTTTCTGCCAATGCAAAAATAGTTCCCACGGCATTGCCCAATTGTTTATCTAATTGTAATTTTTCGTCTGCATTACCTGCATTCAGGGCTTGGTTGCGCAGGTTTACAATATTGGCAAGTGTTTCTTTTTCGTGGGTCAAATATCCTTTGACAGTTTCTACAAGATTCGGAATTAAATCAAATCTCTTTTTTAAGATAACGTCAATCCCGCTTAACGCTTCCTCGAGCATGTTGCGTTTAGACACAAAGGTGTTGTACAGGACAATCAGGTAAATACCTAAAATAACGAGAAGCGCAATTATTATGAGTAAGACAACCATATTTCATTATTAAATTAGACTCGAATTTAACAATAAAAATATTAAGAATTGATTGTAAAATTATTTTTTTCTCTCAATCACGTAGTTTACCATCAAAGTAAGAGCATCTTTAAACTCAGAATCAGGAAAATTACCTAATAAAGAAAGTGCATCTTGTTGGAATTCGATCATTTTATTTTCGGCGTAAGCCAGACCATTATTGTTTTTTACAAAAGCAATTACTTCTTTTACACGCTTTTTGTCTTTATTGTGGTTTTTTATGGAGTTTATCAACCACTTTTTTTCCTGCGGAGTACAAATATTTAAAACATGAATCAGGGGCAATGTCATTTTTTGCTCCTTAATATCTATTCCAGTTGGTTTGCCAATAGCTTCTTCGCTATAATCGAATAAGTCATCTTTGATTTGAAAAGCCATTCCGATAAGCTCTCCAAACTTGCGCATATTCTCCACCTTCTCATCGTCTTCGATTACTGATTTTGCTCCAAGAGCACAACAAGCTGCAATAAGTGTTGCTGTTTTTTTTCGGATAATTTCATAATAAACATCCTCAGTAATATCAAGTCTTCGGGCTTTTTCGATCTGAAGCAATTCTCCTTCACTCATTTCGCGAACTGCAACAGAGATAATTCGGAGTAAATCAAAATCTCCATTATCTATAGAAAGAAGCAATCCTTTTGACAACAGATAATCTCCCACCAAAACGGCAATTTTATTTTTCCAGAGTGCGTTGATCGAGAAAAATCCGCGACGGCGGTTACTGTCATCTACCACATCATCATGTACTAAAGTCGCAGTATGAATAAGCTCAATTACTGAAGCTCCTCTATAGGTTCTTTCATTTACAATACCTTCGGAAACCATTTTTGCTGTCAGAAAAACAAACATTGGCCGCATTTGCTTTCCTTTTCGGTTTACTATATAATAAGTGATTCGGTTCAGTAAAGCCACCTTAGAAGTCATCGATTCATGGAACTTTTTTTCAAAAAGTTCCATCTCGTGAAAGATGGGCTGTTTTATTTGAGAGGTAATATTCATTTCGATCCCAAATATACTATTTTAAATAAAAAAACGTTGTGTATTTTAGGTTAGTATATCAATAATTTATAGAATAATTAAGAAAACGCACCCTAAACATTGTCAATTTACCTGCCAATTTGAATCCACCAAATTAAAAGAAAATTGAATACCAATATATTTTCAAAAAAGATTGTCCCAAAAAATCAGCATCCTTTTTGCCCAAAAAAAAGCATTAAGAACAAGAATCAATCTCGTTTTTAATGCTTTACTTATGAAATTTTCATATGAAAAATGTTTAACATTGAATGATTCCTGAGGGAATTACATTTCTGCTTCTTTATTGGCTAATTGTCCGCAAGCGGCATCAATATCTTTACCGCGGCTGCGGCGTACTTTAACAACTACTCCAATGCTCTCTAAAGCTTTTATGTACGCCATAATAGACTCTTCTGAAGCTTGCTGGAATTCTCCGTCATCAATTGGGTTATATTCAATTAAATTCACCTTGCACGGCACGTATTTACAAAATTTAACCAAAGCATCAATTGAGGCTTTATCATCGTTAATTCCTTTCCATACTACATATTCGTATGAAATTTTATTTTTCGTTTTTCTGTACCAATATTCTAAAGATTCTCTCAAATCTGCCAAAGGAAAGTTTTTACTGAAAGGCATGAT
This sequence comes from Flavobacterium aquidurense, assembly GCF_002217195.1. Taxonomy (NCBI): domain Bacteria; kingdom Pseudomonadati; phylum Bacteroidota; class Flavobacteriia; order Flavobacteriales; family Flavobacteriaceae; genus Flavobacterium; species Flavobacterium aquidurense. The sequence goes on from NZ_MUGR01000015.1 coordinate 32,157, forward strand.
ACGCGCACGAATTTCATCTATAGCGGAGTGCAGAGAAACTGCCAGTTTGAATTTGACATCATCATCGGCCATTTTTTTAATCATTTTAGGAATTCCTGAAGTCGAAACCATAATACGTTTTGGCGACATCCCTAAACCTTCAGGCGATGTAATCATATCAATCGCTTTAATCACGTTGTTATAATTCATTAAAGGTTCTCCCATTCCCATAAACACAATGTTCGAAAGCGGATGATTATGATATAACCTGCTTTCTTTGTCGATGGCAATAACCTGATCGTAGATTTCGCCCGGCTCCAGGTTTCGCATTCTTTTTAAACGTGAAGTGGCACAAAAATTACAATCTAAACTACAGCCAACCTGACTTGAAACACAAGCCGTTGTTCTGGTATCAGTAGGAATCAAAACAGACTCTACCACTAAACCATCGTGCAGCCTTACTGCATTTTTTACGGTTCCATCGCTGCTTCGTTGCATGGTATCAACCTTAATATGATTGATAACAAAATTATCTTCGAGCATAGAACGTGTTGTTTTGGCAACATTTGTCATATCATCAAAACTATGTGCTCCTTTGCTCCATAACCATTCATAGACTTGGTTTCCACGAAAAGCTTTGTCATTATTTGCGACAAAAAAATCGCGTAACTCCTCTTTTGATAAGGCTCGTATGTCTTTTTTCTCAATTTGCATGGTGCAAAGTTAATCACTTTTGTCATTTTTTTTGACTTTTAGGTGTATTCTTAACGAAACGAATAAAATTTGAAATGAAAACGAATTACTTTTTTAAATCTAATCTGACTCTTAAAAACGGGCTCAAAATTCTGCCCTAATCAATAAATAAATAAAAACTTACGATAAATTTATAAAATAACAGAATTAACTTCTATATGTACATAAAAAGTAATACATTTGCCACAAAATACACCACTTACAAATTACTCCTCTTTTAGTATAAAAATCATCGACATGATTTTTATCATTTCATTATCAATGTCTTCATAATAAATTTGATGTAAGAAATCAAGCTTAACTTATAATTCAATAAACAATTATTGCATTATAGGGCTTCTTCATTCAAATGATTAACTTATTACAATATCAAATGAGAACAATTAAATCAATTTTATTGGCGGTAATTTTTACAATATTGTCATTACAGGTAAATGCACAAAGAAACTATGCTTTGGAAAGAGCTACTTTTGAAGTCTCCGGAACTTCAAATATACACGACTGGGTAATGAAATCTACAGAAGGAAGCGGAACTGCCAATGTAACGGTTATTGATTCTAAACTCGCTAGTATTAATAATTTGACTATTACAGTAGCAGCAGAAAGCCTGAAAAGTAGTAAAACAAGTATGGATAATGTGGCATACGAAACACTGGACACCAAAACATACAAAAATATTAAGTACGTTTTAAAATCTGCAAAAAAAATAAACGAAACGACCTGGAATCTAACCGGAGTTTATACTATTGCAGGAACCAGCAAAGAATACAAAACCCAGGTTAATATAACAGGCAGTAATGGAAAATTTATTTTGATGGGATCCAACCAACTGACTTTTGCTGATTTTGGAATGTCTACTCCAACAGCAGCTCTTGGAGTTGTGAGAGCCGGAAAAGACGTTACTTTAATTTTTAACGTTACTTTAGGTGACACAGAATCTGATTCTATAAGATCAAACAAACAATTGACTAAAGCTTAAAAATAAATAAATACCGATTCATAATAAACCTCTGGCATTCAAAGTGCAGAGGTTTTTTTTTTTTATAAAAAAGTATAAAATACTAAAAACAGGCTTTATAAAATTGAATATTTAAGATTCAGATTACTATAAATGTTTGAATAAAAAATAATATGCCGTTTCGCCAGTTGTGAGACGGCATTTTTGTTTCATTCCACATATTTACCCTAATGATATCCTAAAACATCATCAGCTTACTTTGTTACTTTCTGATACACTACTCTTTATCATAATTTATTTTTTAACAAAATCCCTCCAAAATAAAACGGTCTTTAAATTATAAGATCTTTTACAAAAAAAGAAAACGTTGTAGTTATATAAATACAATTTTAATAAAATTTTAACAATGATTTTTATCATGACAATAACCGATTTTCGGGAAGATCTTTACATCAAGTTAATAATAGAAACATTTAGTACTGAATCAGAGATTAACATATTACTCACTTATTTTTAAAATAAAACATGACAAAATGAAAACTAAAAAAACAAAACTATTCGCATTTATAATGGCATTCTTAGGAATTACTTCTTTTGTATCTGCCCAAAAATCGTACACCTTAGATGCTAAATCTACTTTCTCTGTTGCAGGAACTTCAACTCTTCATGACTGGGAAATGAAATCAAGTTCAGGAACAGGAACAGCAAGCTTTACAATTGCAAATTCAAAGCTTACTGAGATCGAATCACTATCCATCACTCTTTTGGCTGAGAGCATAAAAAGCGAAAAGAAAAGCATGGATAAAGTAGCGTACACGACTTTAAAAACAGATAAAAACAAGAACATTAAATATGTTTTAAAATCTGCCGAAAAAGTAAACGAAACTACCTGGGAATTAACCGGAACCTATACTATTGCCGGCGTGAGCAAAGTTTTTAAAACAACTGTAAAAACAACTGTTACAAAAGACGGATTAAACATGCAGGGATCTAACAAAATTACTTTTGCAGATTTTGGAATGAAATCGCCAACTGCAATGCTGGGAACCATTAAAACAGGTCAGGATTTGACCTTAAAATTCAATTTAAACTTTAATTTATAAACGCCATGAAAAAAATCTATCTACTATTTATTGCATTAGCAAGCACGTTTGCGGCAAATGCACAGCTTAGCTTTGGACATATTCAGAATCAGGTTCCTCGTGATCAAAGAGCAATCAATGTATTCGACGTTAGAAAAGACACCACTGCCTACAAAGGTATTAGTGTTGATATAGGTGGTGCATTTGCATTGCAATTTCAAGCCATAAATTCGTTCAATCATCAGGGAGATTTTACCGGAACACCTAATGCGGGATACAGATTAAACAATCTGACTAATGATTTTAATTTACCTAATGCTAATATGACAATTGGAGCACAATTGGCAGATGGTGTACGTGTAAACTTAGACCTGTATCTTGCTTCAAGACACCATCACGAAACCTGGGTACAAGGTGGATACCTGCAAATTGACAAGTTGGATTTCATTAAAAAAGGTCTTCTTGAAGATGTTATGAAATATACTACCATCAAAATAGGTCAAATGGAAAACAACTATGGTGATGCGCATTTTAGAAGAAGTAATAACGCTTACACGATAACAAACCCTTTTATCGGGAACAACATCATGGACGCTTTTACTACCGAAATGGGTGCTGAAATATACTATAACAGAAGTGGTTTTGTAAGTATGATTGGAGTAACAAACTCTAAACTAAATCAAAACGTACAAGAAGTTATTCCGGGACCAACTACTGTAACTACTCCAGATCAAAATACAACTGTGAGCCCTACGATTTTGGCTAAATTAGGCTGGGACAAACAAATTGACAGTGATTTAAGAATCAGACTTACCGGGTCTTATTATCATACAGCAAATTCAAGCGGAAATTTATATTCTTCTGACAGAGCAGGAAGCCGTTTTTATAGTGTTATGACTCATGCAGGAACAATTGGTTATCCAAGTTCAAATATTTTAGATTCTGAAAGCAATAAAGACACCGGTAGATTCAATCCAGGCTTTGGAAACTGGGCAACTTCTTACATGATTAACCCTTTTGTAAAATATAAAGGTTTTGAATTCTTTGGTACTTTAGAATTTGCTTCAGGAGGTGATTACAAAGGAACTGATGCTACCCGTAATGTCAACCAATATGTTGGAGATTTAGTATATCGTTTTGGAAGCCATGAGAACTTATATGTAGGTGCTAAATATAATTTAGTAGATGGTAAACTAAGAAACTCTGATGCTGAAGCTGTTCAGGTAAACAGATTCGAAGCTGCTGCAGGTTGGTTTATGACTAAAAACATTCTGGCAAAACTTTCATACGTGCAACAAAATTATAAAAACTACCAACAATTTGGAAACGTAGGCGGCGTATCAATGCCAAATGATTTCTACGGAGGAAAATTTGAAGGACTAATGTTTGAAGCGACAATTTCATTCTAAAAAAAATGAAAACGAGATTTTCAATCTTAATTATGGGTTTAGCAATTTTCTTTTTTTTCGGAAGTGCTAAACCCACTTTTTCAGCAGAAGATACAACCTTGGTAATAAACAAAATTAAAATAGAAATTACCGGACTATCAACTGTGGGCAAATACAATTGCTCAAATACCTTTTCTATAAAAGATACGGTATATATCAACTCTATTAAAAAAAATATTTTTAACACTGAGATTAAAATGTCTGATTTTGATTGTGGCAACAAAATAATGACAAAAGATTTACAAGGTACAGTGAAGGTCAAAAAGTTCCCAAACAGTACGGTTTACATGACGGATATAAAACCAAGTGGTCAAAACTACAAATGTAATCTCAATTTTTTAATTACTAATAAAACACTGAAGTACAAAGATTTTATCTTATACAATACTGATAAAAAAATTGAAGGGACTCTTAATCTGAAATTTTCTGATCTTGAAATGGAGGCTCCCGTAAAAATGGCCGGCTTAATAAAAGTCAAAGATGAGATCGTAATTAATTTTAGTTTATACAAAAACTAAACGATTCAAAAATATTTCTTCTTTCTAAAAAATTTTTTCATGTTTTTTTTATTTTATACCCCGAAAAGGTACCTCTGCCTGAGGTACCTTTTTTTATTTATAAAAAAAAGAAGCTAATATTCTATAATGATCAAAACTTGGCACGAGAATTGTCTTGCTCTAAAAAGAAAAAATAATCGTACAAAGCGCGTAACCATTTTAAAATTTGTATTTTTATTATTCTGCTTTATAACCTTTAAATTTTAATAACCTAAAAAAGACATTGTATCATGAAAAAACAAATTTTAAGCTTAGCCGTTGTTGCGCTATTAGCATTCGCTGTTCAATCTTGTAAAAAAGAAGAACCAAAAGTAACGGAAGAAGAATTGACTCTTGGAAACAAGGTTGATACGCTTACAACAGATCTTAAAGAAATGAAAGACACTGCTGTAACTAAAACTGAAGCTGCAGCCCAAGACGTAAAAGATGCCACTAAAAAAGCTGCTGCTGATGTCGAAAATGCTGCTAAAAAAACGGCTACTGACGTAAAAGACGCTACCAAAAAAGGAGCTGAAAAAGTAGAAGGTGCTGCTAAAGCTGCTAAAGACGGAACAGTAAAAACAGCGAAAGAAGTAAATGAAGCTTTGAAAAAATAAACCTGTTCAATTAAAGATTAAGACCACTCCTTAAACCGGGTGGTTTTTTTATGCAAAAAAGTGAAGCAATATTTTTTGTATTTTTACAGTCAAATTTAGAAGACTATAACATGCATTTTATATCACAGGAATTAGAAGACTATATCGAACAACATTCTGAAAATGAACCGGAATTATTAGCGAAACTCAACAAAGAAACATACCAGAAAATACTTTTACCGAGAATGTTAAGCGGACATTTTCAGGGACGTGTACTGAGTATGCTGTCTAAATTGATTCGTCCGGTAAATATTCTTGAAATTGGTACTTATACGGGTTATGCCGCCTTGTGTTTGTGCGAGGGCATGCAGGAGAACGGACAACTGCACACTATTGATATCAAAGAGGAATTGGTTGATTTTCAGAGAAAATATTTTGATGCATCGCCTTGGGGCAAACAAATTTTTCAGCATCTGGGAGAAGCCGTGGACATTATTCCAACTCTGGATGTACAATTTGATTTGGTTTTTATCGACGCAGACAAAGAAAACTATCTTAATTATTGGGAAATGATTGTTCCGAAAATGAATAAGGGCGGAATCATTTTATCTGATAATGTTTTATGGAGCGGGAAAATCCTGGAACCTGTTCACCCAAATGATGTGAGCACAAAAGTACTTTTAGAATATAACTTACTTTTAAAAAATGACCCAAGAGTTGAAACGGTTTTATTACCAATTCGCGATGGCTTGACAGTTAGCAGGGTATTGTAAAAAAGGCCCTAAGTTTCTGAGGCGCTAACTTGCTAAGTTTTTTTTCTCCGGATATTATATATTAAATGATGATATTAAAAAGGCTTTAGCCAAAAC